>DATKNZ010000166.1:0-16319 GCA_035541055.1 Candidatus Acidiferrum sp.
AGCCTGACGCACCGGTTTTTGCATGGCGGGCTGCCACCGCATTTCCTGGCCGCGGCGCCGCCGGGGAAGGAGTTCCAGGAGTGGATGGATGCGTATTGGGCCAAGGACGCACAGGAAGCCTTCCGCCTCGAACGCCGCAGCCCTTTCCAGCGCTTCATCGAGCTGGTGATGGCCCGCAGCGGGGAAATGTTTGAGGCGACACGGTTCACCGCCGAATGCGGAGTGAGCCGGGGGACGATCATGAAGTATTTGACCGTGCTGGAGGCCACGGGCGTGGCGCTAGTCGTCCGGCCCTTCAGCTCGCGGCGCGGGCATGAGATCATCTCTGCGCCGAAGGTGTACGGCTTCGACACGGGCTTCGTCTGCGTGCAACGCGGCTGGACGCAGCTTCAGGGCGAAGGGCTCAGCCTGTTATGGGAGCACCATGTGCTAAACGAGATGGCCGCCCGGGCCCAGGCGGTCACCCTGCGCTATTGGCGCGACAAACAGGGCCACAGCGTGAGCTTCATCCGCGCGTCGGAGGGCAGGAAGCCGCTGGCTATCGAATGCGCCTGGTCGGTCAACGACTTTGACCCCGCGGGCCTGCTGGCCTTCGCGCGCAATTACCCCGAGGCGCGGCTGCTGGCGGTCACCACCGACTCCGAGCTCTCTTTCCACAGGAGCTACAATGGCAAGGCAGTCGAGTTCATTGGCCTGGCGGAAGCCGTGCGCGAGGCGGCCGTCGGGCAGGGGCCTGTAGTGTGACTTAGGCCCATTTTAGCGGGGGGTGAACCCTCTGAGGGTCCACCCCCGGTTCGGGAGCGGTTAGCAGTCAAGGTCAGCCGCCAGCGCCATCGCCCGCGAGCCCCCGCGTGCGGCCGAGCCGAACGTCCCCGCCTCAGTCTCGCCCGCCCGACACGCGTGGACCTCCAGGTACTCGGCCGGGTTGTCGGTCTCCCCGGGCCGCGTCGAGACATTGTGCTGGGACTGGAGGGCTTCCAGGTCGGCACGCAGCGTGGCCTGCGCTTCGGCCGAGAGCGAAGCGAATGCCCGCTGGGTCGGGCCGTAGTATTGGCGGAAGAACTCGACCGTGCCGGCTGGGTCGAAGGGAAACCGCAGGCGGGCGATTCGGCGTGTGAGGCGCAAATCGCTGGTGCCCTCGGCAAGCCGCTCCCGCACAACCTGCTCGGAGCCCCAGAGCATCGGCGACGCCAAGCCGGGCGGAGGCGCGACGTGCCGTTTGAAGACCTCGAACATCTTGCCGATAAAGCCGGAGGGCGTCCAGTTGGCCAGCGCGATGAGCCCGCCGGGTTTGGTGACGCGCAGCAGTTCGCTGGCGACGAGCTCGGGATTCGGCGCGAACATCACGCCATACATGCTCACCACCAGGTCGAAGCTGGCGTCGGGGTACGGCAGTGCTTCGGCGTCGCCTTCCAGGTAATCGATAGCCAGTCCCTCGTCCGCGGCCCGGGTGCGGGCTTGCGCGATGAGGTTCGACGCGATGTCCACGCCCGAGGTCGTGCAGCCAGCCCGGGCGGCGATGATGGCAAGGTTGCCCGTGCCGCAGGCCACGTCGAGGACATCGTCACCGGGCCGCAGTGGCAGCCGGCCCATGAATTCTTCAGCCGACGGCATCGTGTACGTGGCGATCTGGCCGAAGTCGCCGCTCTCCCAGGTCGCCTTCTCGCGGGCCTTGATGGCCTGCAGGTCAGGCATATTGTTGATAGTAGCTTTCATAAATGTTTGTTCAGTCGCTTACGTTTGTTGCTTGGGTGAACCCGGCTTCCCGCGCTAGGCAACGGCCGCCACGCTGGCGGGGCTCAACACGAGCCGGGGCTTGAGCGTGACGGCGTTGGCCAGGTTGAAATAGTTCGGCGAGGTATCCATCACCGTGCGGTGGATCTTCTCGAACTGTTCGGGCGTGCCGGCGCCTTTGAGGAACACCGTGTAGCGGAGCTCGTCGTAGCCCGGCTTGATAGTGGGGTCGAGGCCCAGGAACCCGCGGAGGTCAATGTCGCCCTCGGTCTCGATGCGCAGTTCCTCGAGCTCGATGCCCTCGTGGGCGCAGGCGGCGCTGTAGCCGACGATCATGCACGCGTTGAGCGCGGCCAGGAGGTGTTCCTGCGGGTTGGCGTATTGATTGGTGCCGCAGAGTTCGAGCGGTTCGTCCACGCGAATGGTGAAGTCCTTCGCAATGCGCTTGCCGCCGATGGTGCAACTGGCGACGCGCGTATCCGAGCGCGTGCCGCCGCGCCAGTGCGTGGCCACCTGCCAGTGAGTTTGGCCCTTGGCCGGGTCCTGGGTGATGGCTTCCACCGTGGCCCGGAGCCCGTCGAGGTTGATGCCGTTGAGAGTAGTGTTTTCAGTCATTGTATTCATATTGTTTCAGTTTCGTGCGTCGCTTTCGGGGTCATCCCGTGCGACGCCGAACCCCTTTGCTGGCCGCGTGCCAACGGGCCGGCGCAGTGAAAACACCTCCAATTGCTCGGAATGCTGAAGAACCGACCGCCGGGCGGGCTCGCGAAAGGTCGCGAGTCGCCGGATTTCGCGAGCTGCGCCGCGGGATTTGGCGAGCGCCTGGCTAAGCGGCGGCGGCCTGGGGCCGCTGAACCCCGAGCGCCTTGATCCGCGAGCTGAGCGTGGAAGGCGCCAGCCCCAAGCGCTGGGCCGCGCCGTTTTGGCCCGCGATCTTGCCCCCGCAGGCCGCCAGGGCCCGCTCGATGTTGGAGCGCTCGAGCGCTTCGAGTTCCCGGATGCTGAGAATGCGGGCGTCGTCGGCTGGCGCCGGCTCGGCGGGCGGCCTGGGCGAGGCGGCTCCGGGCATGGCCCGATCCACGTCCAGCCGAGTGCCGGGCGAGAGGATGATGGCGCGCTCGATGACGTTCTGGAGCTCGCGCACGTTGCCGGGCCAATGGTACTCCTGGAGGCGCTGGAGGTCGTGCGGACGAAGCGGCTCGAGCCGGCGGCCCATGCGGCGCGCGAGTCGCTCAATGAATGCGCGGGCGAGCAGGGGCACGTCGCCGGCGCGTTCACGCAGCGGGGGCACCCGCAGCGGAAAGACGTTCAGCCGGTAAAACAGGTCCTCGCGGAACTTGCCCTCGCGCACCATGTTGCCCAGATCGCGGTTCGTGGCGGCCACCACACGCACGTCCACCTTGCGCGTCCGGGTGCCGCCGAGCGGCTCGAACTCGCCCTCCTGCAGCACGCGCAGCAATTTCGCCTGGAGGTCCAGAGGCAGTTCCCCGACTTCATCCAGGAAGATGGTGCCGCCGTCGGCCAGGGCAAAGCGCCCCTCGCGCCGCGCGGTCGCCCCGGTGAAGGCTCCGCGCTCGTGCCCGAAGAACTCGCTCTCCATGAGCGTGCCGGGAATGGCGGCGCAGTTGACGCGCACTAGCGCCTTCTGGTGGCGCGAGCTGGCCGCGTGCAGCGAGTGGGCGATGAGCTCCTTCCCGGTCCCCGTCTCGCCCGTCACCAGCACGGTGGCGTCCGTCGCCGCGACCCGCTGCAGCGATTCGAACAGCTCCTTCATGGCCGGGCTGGCTCCGAGCATCTCGCCCATGCCGGCGACGTTGCGCGCGCTTTCGCGCAGGTACTCCGCCTCAGCGGTGAGCAGCTCAATCCGGCGCTCGGCGGCCAGGCGCTCATCCACGTTGCGCAGGATGAGGGTGTGAAACACCTGGCCCCGGTTCTCAAAGCGCGAGAGGGTGGCTTCGGCCGGAAACGCCGTCTTGTCCCAGCGCTGCACGGGGAAGCTTTGCGGAATCCAGAGCTGGCGGCGGCCTTCTTGCGCGTCGAGTTCCTTCACAAACGCATCGAACTGCGCGGCGCCGACGGCGGGCAGGAAATCCCGCAGTTGCTCGCCCACCAGGTCCTCCGCCGTGCAGCCGAACAGCCGCTCGGCCGCCGGGTTCACCCGGATGATGGCGCTGGCGGCATCGAGCACGATGATGGCGTCCATGGCGCCTTCCAGCAAAGCGGCCAGTTGCTCCTCGCGTGCGCGTGACTGCTGTTCCACTTTGAGGCGCCGGTGCTCCGCCGCCGCCCGGGCGGCGAAGATCTCAAACAGCGACATCAGCCGGGGCTGTGCCGGGAGCGGCTTGGTGTCGAGCACCGCCAAGTGGCCCAGGACGGCCTGGTCGGCGTCGAAGAGTGGCACGCCGAGATAGCTCACGGCGCGCATGGCCTTGAGATTGCCGTTATTCGGGTAAATCTCCAGGATGCGGTCCGGGTAGTGCACCAACTTTTTGCCGGTCACCACCGCCTCGCAAGGCGTGCCGTCAATCGGATGTTCGTAGAAGGGGACGAACTCCCCCTCCAGCCAGAAGGCGAAGGGCCGCAGGCGCCGCTTTTCGGGCAAATACTCCGTTACCCAGGCTCCCGAAGTGCCCATGGCCGCCGCGAGGTTCTTCACCAGCGCGCGGAAGAAATCCACGCCTGTTTCGGACACCGTGCCCTCGACTACCAGCCGCAAGGCGGCTTCGTCCGAGGCCAGCGTGATGGGTGCGGTCATATTCCGGCGCTACACTAGCACATGCCGTCCTCAACCGCCCGCGCGTGGTGGCGGCCAGCGTTTGCCTCACCCGCAGCAGCACTTCCCGCCTGGTTTCTTCGCCGTCACCTCCAGGCTCGTGATGTAATCCTCCGGCCCGGTTCCCTTGGGCAGGTGCTGGATGATCTTCTGGTAAAGCGGGTCCTGCCAATCCGTCATCGCCGCGACGTAGCCCCCCTTCGGCTTGAGTTGTACGTCTATCAACCCTGCCTCGCGCGCCATCCGCTCCGTCTCGCTCACCAGCACCGCCCCGGCGATGCAGCCCACTAAGGCTTCGACCATGCCGGCCACCGCTTTCGGCAGCGGCTTGAGCAGGGCCAGGTCCGATACCGCGACGCGTCCGCCCGGCTTCAGCACCCGCGCCATCTCGCGCCACACCTGCGGCTTGTCCGGCGACAGGTTGATGACGCAGTTGGAAATGATCACGTCCACGCTCGCGTCCGCCACCGGCAGGTGCTCGATCTCGCCCAGGCGGAACTCGACATTGTCCAGCCCCGTGCGCTGATGATAGGCTGCAATATTCCTGCGGGCCTTGGCCAGCATCTCCGCCGTCATATCCACGCCAATGACACGCCCCGTGGGGCCCACCTTCGGCGCGGCAATGAACGCGTCGAATCCCGCGCCGCTGCCCAGGTCGAGCAACACCTCGCCTGGCTTGAGCGCGGCCACAGCGCTCGGGTTGCCGCAGGACAGGCCGATATTCGCGCCACCCGGAAGCGCCGCCAGCTCCTCCGCCGTGTAGCCGATATGCCGGGCCAGCGCATCCGCGTCCGCCTCCGACATCCCGCAACAGCAGCTCGACTTGCGCCGCTCGCTGCCGTGCTGGGCGATTTCAGTGTAACCGGCGCGGACGGCAGCGCGCACCGCTTCTTGATCGTTCACGTCTTCACTCATATAGACTTCTCTCTGCTTCCAGCAGGAGCCTGCGCCGCCGGCGCATCCAGCATTCCCGCCAAAATCTCACCGACCGCGCGCACACAGCCCACGCACACCTTGCGGTGCAGGTCTTCCTCACGAAACCGCTTCATCCCTTCTTGTGTCCGCAGGTCGCAGCCGCTCAGAAGCGCGCGGCACATACAGGTCCCGTGCATCCGCTCAAAGGCAGCCATCAGCTCGCCGGTTTTCTGGTAAGCCTGCTGTGCGACGGACTTCTCGTCCTGGGCGCCGCGCCCATACTTCAAGCCCAGCGCCAGGATCCCGCCCGTGACCGCTCCGCACGTCTCGCCGCGTCCGCCCATGCCTCCGCCCAGACCTGTGGCCAGCTTCAGCGCCATTTCGGCGTCCAGCCCCAGGCCCGGCCCGTAGGCATACAGCACCGACTGCGCGCAATTGTAACCGGATAAGAACCTCTCCACCGCCAGTTCGCTCTTCGCTTGCATATCGTCATCCTTTCATTTCGTTCGGTTTTCGCTGCTCGGCCTTCCTGCGGACGTGGGGTTTCGGCTTGCGGGTTTGCGCAGGACGCCTGGCATCCGCTGCACAAACCGCCGTATCTCATCCCTCACCCGCCGGTAGGCCGCCAATTTCTGCTCTCCCTCCGGCAAATCCATCGTCAGCTTCGGCGGATCATCGAAGCTCACGTGCAGCACCTTTGCATTCGCGGGGAACACCGGGCAGTTCTCGTTCGCGTGCCCACACACCGTAATCACGTAGTCAAACGCCACGGGCCCAATCCCGGCTAGCGTCTTGCAGAACTGCCGCGAAATATCCACGCCCGCCTCCGCCATGACCCGCACCGCGTGTGGGTTCATCCCGTGCGTCTCAATCCCGGCCGAATACGCCTCCAGCACATTGCCCTTCAGCGCCCGCGCCCAGCCCTCGGCCATCTGGCTCCGGCAGGAGTTCCCCGTGCAGAGAAACAGCACCTTCAATTTCCGCACTGGCGCCTGCATAGCTCGGTCACGTCCATCGCGAGGACCTTCTTCAGACGACGGGCGTCCTCCAGGACGCGCTCATTCCGGTCCAACGACCGCCGCACCCAGGCTACCGCTTCGCGCGCCGCGGTGGGCGCCCCTTTGCCCGGCAGCGAGTAATACATCCACCGCCCCTCCTTCCGCGCGTTCACCAGGCCCGCCTGGTAAAGGATGGACAGATGCTTGGATACCGTGGACATCGCCAGCCCCATCAGCTCGGTGATCTGGCAGACGCACACCTCGCCTCCATCGAGCGCCATCAGCATCCGCAGCCGGCTCTCATCGGCCAGCGCCTTGGTGATATTCAGAAAGTCCTTCATGACACTTTGATACTTAGCCAATGAGCGAAATATGCGGCATTCGTCCGCGCCTGTCAAATCCGGGTTGGCCTGCCCTGAAACCGAGGTCCCGGCTAAGCTCGTGAACGATGAAGGCCGGCGGGCTGCCCTGACCCCTACCTCGTAACAGCTAGCCTGTAGAAGGTCTGCCGATTGGTGGTGTCGTCTAGGAACACCGCTTGCCCGTCGGCGGGCCTCGCCAGGACCGTGAAGACGTTCGACCATGCCTGAGTTGGGCCGGTCGGCAATCCCGGGACCGCCTGTACTGCGTAATTCCAGTTGGAAGCCGTGCTGAAGCGGATCGCCACTTTGCCAGGCCCTACGCGTTCGATCGAACTGATGCGGGCAGCTGGTTTCGCCGATATCTGCATTGCGAGGCTGGGCCATGCACCCGGGTCGCTGAAATCCCTGCTGTTGAACGTAAAGCCCACCGCCGGGCTCGCCGCCGTCAGATACAGGCTGAGGTCCGCGCCAGCGAGGATGTTGGAAACGAGCGCGCTGGCCAACGGCAGCGGAAAGGACTCTAATTCGCTCACGCCGCTGTTGGTGAAGTACCCGAGGGATGCGTCCACAGCCGGGTTGAGGATGGACCCCAGGTCCTGGTAGGTCACGCCATCGTCTGTCGGTTGCCTTGGATTGCCGCTCCCTTCAATCCAGCCGTTGGACGCAATCCAGCGGACCTCGAAGGCCCCGATACCGCGGTTGAATATGGCGTTGTTGGGCGTGGCATTCTCTGTCAGGTTCAGCGCCAGGCCCGTTACAACCCAACCGTTGCTTCCAAACGTGGCGTTGAGAGAGGCCGCCAAATCCCACATTGGAAAGCGCACCAGGGTGTCGAACAAACCGTTCTGCTGGCCCATGGAATTGGTGGCGGCGGAACCGGACACGGACAGCGCGCCTGCCGCTCCGTAGTTGTCGTCCGGCGCCAGCGAGCGCACAAAGCTATCGGCATCCGGGGTCACGGCAACGTTCGTGTCCTGGCCGCAACATAGGGACAGCCTGCCTGCAGCCAGGAGCATGAGCCCGACCCGGCGCCCGGCCGCCCATATTTTATGTTGCACGCCTGACCGCATTTCGTTCTATTTGGTCGTATATATCGCATGAACCCGAACCTATACAAGATTTCTCACATCGCCCGCTCTATCGGGGCCCTCGCGCTCCTGCTCGTGCCGGCAGCGCACGCAGCCACCGTCAATTTGGATCCGACCGCCGACGCCTTCGTGACGCCCGGCCGGAACGGCAGCCTGAGCATCAGCAATTACGGCGGGGCCGGCGCTCTCTCAGTGGCCGCGGCGGGTCTGGCCAAGGGCGAGTTCCAGAGCGTTCTTCAGTTCAACCTTTCCTCGGCTCAGGCGGCGTTCGACGCCCAGTACGGCCCGGGCCAGTGGACGCTCCAATCCATCAGCTTGGCCCTTGCCGCCACCGCGCCCAATAACGCCATTTTCAATCCGAGCAGCGCCGGCCAGTTCGGCATCTCCTGGATGCAGAACGATTCCTGGGTCGAAGGAACGGGGACCCCAGCCAGCCCCGGCAGCACAGGCATCACCTACGCAAGTCTCCCTTCGTTCACCAGCGCGGCGGATGAGTCCCTGGGCGCCTTTTCGTTCGATGGTTCGACCACCGGTTCGGCGACTTACACCCTCGCTCTCACGCCTGGGTTCTATGCCGACGCGGCGGGAGGCAACCTTGTCAGCCTTCGCCTGTTCGCCGCTGACAGCGGCGTCAGCTACTTGTTCGACTCCCGCAACTTCGGCACCGCTTCGCTGCGCCCCGTCCTGTCAGTTGTCGCTGTGCCTGAGCCGGGGGCGCTAGCGCTTCTCGGCATGGGGTGCGGGTGCGTGCTTTGGGGTTACAGAAGCCGCCGGCGGCTGGGCACCCTATGAGGCAGAGGCATCGCCCGGGTTTCACCCTGGTCGAGCTGCTGGTGGTCTTGGCCATCATCGCGGTCTTGGCCGCGTTGCTCCTGCCGGCGTTGGCCGGCACACGCGACCGGGCACGCGCCGCCCAGTGCATCAATAATCTGCGACAATGGGGGCTCTGTTACCGCCAATACGCCGACGACAACAGAGATTATCTGCCGCGCCGGGGACAGGGCGTGCAACCGCTGGCGCAGATTGATCGCCCGGAGGATTGGTTTAACGCCCTGCCGCCCTACTTCAACTCCCCCTCCTACCAGGCCCTCTTCGCCGCGAATCAGAAGCTGAAGGCGCACGCCAATTCCGTTTTAATCTGCCCCGCCGCGGACGACCCCGGCAGCAACCATTTCCTGCCCTACGGCATGAATATGAACCTCTGCCCGTGGAACCTGGCGCAGCCCACCACATTCAGCGAAGTCGCCCTGCCCTCGCAGGTGGTCGCCATGGCCGACGCCCCCGGGCCGTACGCTTCGACTTTCCCCTCGACCGAACCCTACAGCGTGCCGGCCCGGCACACGGGCCGGGTGAACATCCTTTTCCTTGCCGGGCAAGCTGCTTCCTTCACGGGCGGCTATGTCGGCTGTGGCGTGGGCGATCCGCGCCGGGATGACGTGCGGTGGCTGACCGGCACGGACAGCGATTTGACCGCTCCGAACTACTGAGCCATGCGATCCAAACCGTTCGCCATATCAGTTCTGGTCTGCGCACTAGGGTCTATGGCTCAACCTCACGCGGCGGCCCAGGGCGTTTCCAGCAACCGGGTTGTGCGCTGCGCGGTTATCGGCGGCATGACCATGACCGGCCTTTGGCCCGAGGTCGTGAGAATGTTCGAGGCGGAAACCGGCTACCGTTGCCAGCTTGCGGCCACGGGTCCGCGGCCCGAGATCTCGGAGGTCTTCCGCGCCGGCAAGGCCGACCTGCTTACGATGCATTCCGGCGACATCACCACCGACCTGGTCGCC
Organism: Candidatus Acidiferrum sp.; assembly: GCA_035541055.1. Classification (GTDB taxonomy): domain Bacteria; phylum Verrucomicrobiota; class Verrucomicrobiia; order Limisphaerales; family UBA8199; genus JAPLUA01. Next base: position 9,658 of record DATKNZ010000166.1, read on the forward strand.
GACGGCTACGGCATCAACATGCGCCCCTGGACGCGCAACGAGCTATCCATTGTCGGCCCGGTGAGCGATCCAGCCCACATCCGGGGCATGACCAATGGCGCCGCCGCCCTGCGCAAGATCGCCGCCGCGAAAGCTCGCTTCGTTGACTTCCAAGGCGTGGGCAGCCGCGAGTTGGCGCACAACATCTGGCAGGCCGCGGGCGTAGAGCCCAAAGGCGATTGGGTGCTCAAGGACGAAACGGTTTCCAAGTTCGACATCCTGCAATTCGCGCGTAGCAACAACGCCTACGTCATCGTCGGCTATATCCCGGCCCGGCTAGGCAAGATGAACCCTGCCGGTATGGAAATCCTTGTCCAGGGTGACCCTGCGATGCGGCGCCCGTTCATTGTGATGGAGGCCAACCCGAAGAAGTTCCCCCAGGCGAACTATGCCGGCGCCCGGGCCCTCTCCGATTTCCTGCTCTCGCCGAAGGTGCAGGGGTTCCTTGCGGAGTTCGGCCAGAAAACCACGGGGCGTGGGCCGCTATTTCACCCGGTGCAAACTGCGGCCGACCCGCAGTAGCCGCCGGCTGCCGCCCTCAGCGCTTCAACAAAGTCTGGAACTCCCGGAACCCCGCCTGAATTGCCCTATGGCTCTGCTCCTCCATCGCGTGATACAGGCTCACGACGCGCTGTCCCATGGGGGTGAGAAGGGCTCCGCCGCCCGCCTCGCCACCGCGCTTGCTCAGCACTAAGGGCCGCCGAAACCGGCGGTTCAGCAGCTTCATGTGCTTCCAGGCTGTCATGTAAGCCATCCCCATCCGGCTGGCCGCCGCGCGCAGGCTGCCGGTTTCCCCGATCAGCTCCAGCAATTGGACCCGCCCGGGCCCCAATGCCGCGTCCCGGCCGCACATGACTCGCAGCCGCGGCAGCACCATCGTCGGGGGGAGCACACGCTTCTTTTTCCGCATATTGCCGGAGGCAAGATGGCCTCATGCTTTTGAAGAAAGCGAATGTTTTCTGCGGCGCACACCACCGAAGGGCGACTTGGCCGGGCGCTCGGCGTTTCAGGAACTGCTGGAGCACTGCTCCCGCGACTTGGGCGGGACCCTCATCCCCGAATATCCGATCAAGCGCAAGTGCGAGGCTGACGCCAAGGCCGATGGCAGCAGCGCGGCAGCGGCCCCGCCGTAACGCCGCAAACCGCGACGCCCGGAGGGGAACAGCCGATTCCTTCCCGCTGTTGCAGGATCCAAGTCCATTGTCCAACCGGGTCAATGGGAGAGTTGGATGATCAAACCGCCAAGTATGATCAAGGCGAGCCCCAGCCATGTGGCTGCGGGAACAGGCTCCCGAAACACGAATCGCCCGAAGAGGATGCTCAGAGCAGCAAAGAATCCAACGTAAACACCCAGGAGCCTGGAAAAATCCCATTTGACTGAATTGACCACCAGCCCATAGAGAGCCAGCGTTCCACCCCCGATCAAAATCCAGGCCGCGCTGCGATTCCGCAGGCCGCACCGAATCACCGCATCGCCTCCGACCTCGAGCAGGGCGGCGGCGATGAAGATCAGCCAGGCCCCGGGGTTCACGCCTTCAGTGCGGTAGCCGCGGAGCGATGGAAGTTGTAGTGGGAGCACAATTCCCCAGCCATGTTAGCGCCCCGTTGTCTCGGCCAGACATAGGGTGATTGTTGACCGGACAATCAGCCCTTCTTTTGCGCGGCAGACTCGGCCTTCGGGCTGGAACTCAGCTCATCCAGGGCAACGTTTAGCAGGAGCACGTTGACGCGCGCCTGGCCGAGAAAGCCCCATTGCGGCGGCTCTACGAAGCGCTCTACCAGGGCCTGCACCTCGTCTGGACGCAAGCCGCGCGAGGCCGCCACCCGGGCGACTTGGAGGCGCGCCGCTTCGGGACTGATATGCGGGTCGAGACCGCTGGCCGAAGCGAAGGCCATGTCGGGCGGCACCACGGTGTTCGTGGGAAGATTGTTGCCACTGATGAACGCGGCGATGTTGTTCATCACATTGGTCTGCAACTGGCCGCTGGTCGGGCCCAGGTTGCTGCCGCTGGAGGCGACGATGCCGGACGCGCTGGTGCCGTAAGTGCAAGCCGAGGGCCGCGGCCAAAAGTAATTGGTGCCCTGGAACTGCTGCGCCAGCAGGCCTGAACCAATGATCTTACCGTTGCGCATCACCAGGCTGCCGTTGGCCTCGTCCTTGAAAGCCAATTGGGCGATGGCCGTGATGATCAGAGGGTAAATGATGCCGGTGACGGCCGCCCAAAGGAGCGTCTGCCGGATGGATTGCGTGAGGAGCTTAGTCATAGTCAAAGTGCGTGTTGCGTGTTGCGTGTTCCGTGTTGCGTTGCGACGGCTCAGGGCGCGAGGTGAATGGCCACCAGGACCAGATCAATGAGCTTGATGAAGAGGAAGGGCACGATGATGCCGCCGATGCCGTAGATCAGCATGTTATTGCGCAAGATCACCGCGGCGCCCAGCGGGCGGTATTTCACGCCGCGCAGGGCCAGGGGAATCAGCGCCACGATGATGAGGGCGTTGAAAATCACGGCACTGAGGATAGCGCTCTGCGGCGAGTGCAGGAACATGATGTTCAGCTTGTCCAGCGGACCGCGCCCGCCGGCGTGCAGGGCGTAGAGCAGGCCGAACATGGCCGGGATGATGGCGAAGTATTTGGAGACATCGTTGGCGATGCTGAACGTGGTCAGCGCGCCACGCGTCATCAGCAACTGCTTCCCGATCTCCACCACCTCGATGAGCTTGGTTGGGTTGCTATCGAGGTCCACCATGTTGCCGGCCTCGCGCGCCGCCTGGGTGCCCGTGTTCATGGCCACGCCCACGTCGGCCTGCGCCAGCGCGGGGGCGTCGTTGGTGCCGTCACCGATCATGGCCACGAGCTTGCCGCCTTCCTGTTCCTTGCGGATGCGGGCCAGCTTGTCCTCGGGCTTGGCCTGGGCGATGAAGTCGTCCACGCCCGCTTCCGCCGCTATCGCAGCCGCGGTAAGGTGGTTATCGCCTGTGATCATGACCGTGCGCACCCCCATCTTGCGCAGTTGGGCGAACCGCTCCTTGATGCCGCCTTTCACGATATCCTTCAGGAGGATGATGCCGAGGACCTTGGCGCGGTCCGCCACCAGCAGCGGCGTGGCGCCCAACCGCGCAATCTCGTCCACCTTCTCCATCACGCCGCGCTCCACCGCACCTCCATGCGTCTGCACAAATTGCACCACAGCATCGGCTGCCCCCTTGCGGATGCGACGCACCGGCGTGCGCATCTCCTCGGCTACGCGAGCACTGGTTTGGGTGAGGGCTTTGGTTGCCACTGCCGTTCCGCCTGCGCCAATCGTGCCTGGCGCGCCGTATCGCGGACTCCCCGCCCCGGTCGTCGGCGCCGACCCAGGTGCCGGCTGCGCTTCGTCGAACATGTCCACGCCGCTCATGCGCGTTTGGGCCGTGAACGGCACGAACGTGGCATACGTCTGCGCCATTTCCCGGCTGCCCACCGCGTAGCGCTCCTTGGCGAGCGTCACGATCGAGCGCCCTTCCGGCGTTTCGTCCGCCAGGGAAGCGAGCTGCGCGGCTTCCGCGAGTTCGCGCTCGCTCGCCCCTGGCGCGGGAAGGAACTCCGTCGCTTCCCGGTTCCCCAAAGTGATCGTGCCCGTTTTGTCCAGCAGCAGGACGTCCACGTCGCCGGCCGCTTCGACCGCGCGGCCGCTGGTGGCCAGGACGTTGCGCCGCATCAACCGGTCAATCCCGGCGATGCCAATCGCGCTGAGCAAGCCGCCGATCGTGGTCGGAATCAGGCAGACGATGAGTGAAAGCAGCACGGGGATCGTAGTCAGCACCGCCCCGGTCTGCCCGGCCTGCTTCTCGTTGTAATGGGCATAGGGCGGCAGCACGAAGACGACCACGATGAACAGCGCGGTCAGGCTGACCAGCACGATGTTGAGGGCAATCTCATTAGGCGTCTTCTGCCGGCGCGCGCCCTCGATCATATCAATCATGCGGTCGAGGAACGAGTGGCCGGCCTCGGCAGTCACGCGGACCACGATCCGGTCGCTCAGCACCCGGGTGCCGCCGGTCACCGCGCTGCGGTCGCCGCCGCTCTCGCGCACGACCGGCGCGGACTCGCCGGTAATGGCGGACTCGTCCACGGTGGCGATGCCTTCCACGACTTCGCCGTCCGCCGCAATAATCTCCCCGGCCTCGCACACGAAGTAGTCGCCGTTCTTCAACTGCGTGCTGACGACCTTGACCTCCTTGCCGTTAACCAGCGCGCGCGCCATGTTCGTGGTGCGCATTTTGCGCAAGGCGTCGGCGTGCGCCTTGCCGCGGCCCTCGGCCATGGCCTCGGCGAAGTTCGCAAACAGGCAGGTGAACCACAGCCAGAAGCAGATCTGCACATTGAACAGGTTGAACTGGTGCGGCACGAAGACGATGATGACCGTGGTCCAGACCGCCCCCAGCCAGACCACGAACATGACCAGGTTCTTGATCTCGGCCCGCGGGTCCAGCTTCTTGAACGAGTCAATGATCGCCTGGCGAAACAGCGCCTTGTAAGTGAACTCAACTTTAGTGCTCATACGTGTGAAGCGTGCTGCGTGAAACGTGAAACGTGATTAGAAGACCCGGCCGGCCGCCATCAGCCCGTGCTCGACTATGGGCCCGAGACAGAGCGCCGGGAAGAACGTCAGAGCCGCCACAACCAGGATGACTCCTGTCAGCGTCAGTCCGAAGGTCCAGCCGTGCGTCGGCAGCGTGCCGGAGGAGGCTTCTACCGTCTTCTTCGAGGCCAGGCGTCCGACAATGGCCAGGGCCGAGATGATAGGGATAAAACGCCCAATCCATATCACGATGCCGGCGCCGATGTTGTAGAAGGGCGTATTGGCGTTCAGGCCGGCGAACGCGCTCCCGTTGTTGTTGGCGGCTTCGCCAAAGCAGTAGAGGACCTCGGTCAGCCCATGTGGGCCGCCGTTATTCATGCTGGAGAGCCCTTGCGGGATCATCACCGCGATCGCTGTCGGGATCAAAGCCGCGATGTTCGGAACCAGCACGCCGATGACCGCCCACGTGGCGCACCAGGCGTCCAGCTTCTTGCCCAAATACTCCGGCGTGCGCCCGATCATCAGCCCCGCGATGAAAACCGTGATCAGGACATGGAACAGCATGCAATACATGCCACAGCCGATGCCCCCGAAAAGCATCTCCCCGATCAGGATGTTCCACAGCGGCATCAGGCCGGCCAAAGGCATCCAGCTATCGTGCATTGAGTTGACCGAGCCGTTGTCAATCGCCGTGCAGGACGTGCCCCACAGCAGGCTGTTCATCACCCCAATGCGCTGCTCCTTGCCCTCCATGTTGACCGCCAGGCCCCCGGTGACCGGGTTGGGCCGGGTGTCGAAATACCACGCGCCGACGAACGAGAGGATGTAGAGGGCGAGCATCACATTGAACAGGCACCAGGCGTGCTTCTTGTTCCCGACCAGCAGGCCGAACATGTAAACCTGGGCCATCGGCACGATGATGATGGCCAGCATCTCCCAGAAGTCCGTGAAAGGCGTGGGATTCTCGAAGGGATGGGCGCTGTTGACGTTGAACCAGCCCCCGCCATTGGTGAAGAGCTGTTTGATGGACACAAACGACGCCACCGGACCGATGGGAATGGACGCCGTCTCCACCCTGGCATCCACCATGACCGGCGCATTGGTCATGACCGGCTGGCCCTTCGCATCCACCTGCGGCACATCCACCATCACGGCCACGCCGTTGGTGAGCACCGGCTTGCCGCTGGCGTCGAGTTTGGGCGCTTGTGCCACCACCTGGATGTTCGTAGTGACGGGCTGGCCCTTGTCGTCGGTCTTCTGCACCTGGGCCGTGTAGGGCTCCATCAGGCTGGCGGTGTGATAAGGCTTCCAGGATTGGGGCACGCCTTGCCACGCCAGGGGAATGGCCCAGACCGCTGAGAGGGGGATGACGAAGTAAAGTAGTCCGCGGGTGAGGTCCACCCAGAAGCTGCCCACGCTCTTGATGGAGGCTCGCTTTAAGGCACGGCCCACAGCTACCAGCACGGCGAGCCCCGCAGCGCCGCTCAGGAACTGGTGCACCATGATGCCGAAGATCTGCGAGAAGTAACTCATGGTCGTCTCCCCCGCGTAGGACTGCCAATCGGCGTTGCAGGTGAAGCTCCAGGCCTGCATGAAGGCCAGGTGCCACGAGCAATTGGGCAGCTTCTGCGGATTGAGCGGCAGCCGGGCTTGCGTCATGAACACCGCCATGGTCGAGACAAACCCCACCGTGGCGAACAGCAGCACGGCCCAGAAATACCGCAGCCAGGTCATCTCCTCGTTCGGGTCAATGCCCGTCAGCCGGTAGATCAGCTTCTCCACCGGCAGGAAGATGGGCTGCAAGAAGGTCCTTTCGCCTTTATACACCTTCGCCATGAACGAGCCCACGATGGGCGTCAGGGCGATGCCCAGTCCGAAGAACAGAAGGACCTGGATAATCTCTATCGTTGTCATAGTTCAATACCTGCTTCCCCGAGGGGAATTTTTATGTCGTCAATTCCCGATGCAGCAGCCATGCCGGACGCGTTACGCGGGCAGAAGTGCCGCAGGAACAGGGACTTGTGCGAAACGCGGGATTTGAGCGCGGGACCTAAACCTCAC
>DATKNZ010000167.1:0-5977 GCA_035541055.1 Candidatus Acidiferrum sp.
GCAACGCCCGCAACGCCGCCACGGCGTGTTCGCAGCCGGTCTCCATCGGACACGTGCACACGGCGGCCCAGCCTTCGGGCGGATGGTATTCGAGCGCGACCTCCTGCGTCTTCCCGTTGCGGACGGTCGCGAAGTAGGCGACGCCTGGCTCCTCTGGGATCAGCTCGATCACGCCGCCCCGGCGAAAGCATTCCTCGCCTTTGCGGCGTTCCTCGAAGCCGAACCGTGTCAGAAGGAGCTGAGCGCTGCGCGGGTCGCGCAGAACAAACGCGTCGTCCATGAAGCGAATATACGGGACAGGGGTAGGGAGACAAGGCAGTCAAGCGGAGGAAGTCCGAAGGCCGAAGGCGGACCCCCGAAGGCCGAAAACCGAATTCCGAAGAGCGGGCGCTTCCACGCTGGAGCGTGGCTGCTTCGGGCTTCGGGTTTCGGGCTTCTTTCGGCCTTCGACCTTCGGATTTCGGCCTTACCGCCCCTGGCGCTCAACCCGGCTTGCCGATGCAGTACAACCGCACGGCGCTGCGGATCAGCAGGCGATCCCCCGCCAGCGCGGGCGTGGCGAGGCACATATCGTCGTCAGCGAGTTTGTTCGTGTGCAGGAGCTCGAACCGGTCGCCTGCACGCACTACGTAGGTCACTCCGTCTTCGTTCAGGCAGAAGATGCGGCCTTGGCAGGCCCAGGGCGAGGCGGTGAAATGCAGCCCCTCGGGCAGCCGCTCGCGGTCGTAGAGGCGCTCGCCGGTGCGCGCGTTGTAAGCGCTCAATAGGCCCAGGTCATGCAGCACGTAAAGGCGCCCGTCATAGACGAGGGTCGTCGGGTTGTAGGGAGCGCCCTGCGGCTGGCACCAGGCGATGCTCGCGTTGTTCGTCTGGCCCGGCGCGAGGGAGATGTCGCCGGCGGCCCCGGGCCGTATGGCGTAGATGGGCCGAGCCTTGTCCACGACGAAGCCCGACGAGACATAGAGCAGCCCGCCTGCCGCATAGGGCGTGGCGATGGTAATGCCTGACATGCCTTGCAACCACCACAGGAGCTTGCCGTCCAGGTCGTAGGCGCGGACCTTGCCGCTGCCCGCGGTGACGATCTCCGTGCGCCGGCCATTGTCCCACAGGCAAGGCGTGGACCAGTTGCTCTTCTCGTCGCGGTCCACGCGCCAGATCTCTGTGCCCGTGCGCTTGTCCAGCGCCAGCAGGCAGGACTGCTCCTCGTTGTCGCTGATGACGTAGAGCCGGCCCCGGCCCAGCACCGGCGAGGCGGCCGTGCCCCATCCCATGCGCATCTTGTGCGGCTCCAGGGGCTTCGACCACACCTCGCGCCCGGCGAAATCCACACAACACACGCCCACATTGCCGATGCAGACGTAAACCTGCTCGCCGTCCGTCACGGGCGTCTCGGACGCATAGCTGTTCTTGAGGTGAATGGGGTCGGGCGGCCCGCCGCGATGCAGCAGGTGCTCCCAACGCACTTTGCCGGAGGAGAGGTCGAGGCAGAGCAGCTTCCATTCATGCTCCGGGCGCGGGGCATCGGGCCGCTCGCCGCCGATATATAGCCCCTTTCGGGGCGGCTCCGATGGGCCCGAGTTGACGGCAGTGGTGACGAAAACACGGTCGCCCCAGACGATCGGCGAGGACCAGCCACGCCCGGGGAGGTTGGTCTTCCAAAGAACGTTTTCGGTGGCGGACCAGTCGGCGGGCACGCCCGTGTTGGTGGATATGCCGCGGCCTTCCGGCCCGCGGAACTGGGGCCAGGTTGCTTCGGATGCCAGCAGGCCAGGGCCAGCCACGAGGCAGGAGAGAAGCGCTATCGTTTTAAACATAATCGCAAGATCAAGGCGGGGCCAACTGACGCACGGGAGTCGGCGCGAGATCGCCAGGCTCCCCTACCTGCGGGTTCGCCCGGCGCAGCAAGGCATAATTCTCCTTCATCAGGCCCTGTTGGCACACCAGCGCTTTGCCATAGCCCAGCAACTGGTTGTCGTCGCTCACGACCTGCCCCCAGGCGCTGTATCGCTTCAACTGGGCCGTATTGAGCATGATGCAGCGACGCACCTGTTCCTGGTCCAGGTCGCGCTTGATCGGCGCGCGCGCAAAGCCGGGCCAGGCGGAGCCCAGTGGGGATGAGTCATCTTTGGTGCCCAGCAGAACCCCGTCGTGCTTTGTCTCGGGGTCCATCCACAAAACGGCATTGGGAAACACTGCGACGAACGTCCGCGCAATGGCCGCGGCGGAAAGCGGGGACACGCAATGAAACGGCAGCCATTGGGCGATCACCCCTTTCGGTCCGAGCCGCGCGCGGGCTAGCTCATAGAACTGCCGGGAATAGAGGGCGTTGACGCCCGCGTCGGTCGGCGGCATGGGCTCGAGTGTGATCACGTCATACAGGTTCGTGGTGCGGCGCAGGAACGCGCGCCCATCCATCACGATTGCGTTCACCCGCGGGTCGTGCAGCACGTCCTCGTTCGCGCTGAAGTTGTGCGCCAGTTTGAAGACGCGCGGGTTCACGTCCACAATATCCAGCGCTTGCGGGCCTTCCTTCCGCACGGAATTGGCAGTTTGGCCGGTGCCAAAACAGATCACCAGTGCGCGCTTGGGGTCGGGGTGCAGCAGCATGGGCAGGTGGCCCATCCAGTTCATGTAGTGCTCCCCCAGGTTGTAGGTTTGGCCCGATTGTCCCGACGCGGAAGAGGCGTCGATGAGCAGCACCCGGCCGCCGTCATCGTACTCGATGACCGACGCGGTCGCTTCCGGTCCCTGAAAGGATTCCACGACCTTGGCAGGCTTGCCTTCGGCAGTAGCGAACTGCCCCTGGACCCGGGGCCCACTGGCGCTTAGCTGCGTGGCCACAGCCATGAACAGCGCCAGGAGCCCCGCCCAGCCCCAGGCGAACCGCTTCTCGCCCGGTATAATGAGCAGGCCCGCGGCCACCACCAGCGCTCCAGCGATGCACGCGGCGTTGGCGAATCCAATCGTGGGCAACAGCACCCAGGCGGTGACGATCGCCCCCAGGATCGCTGCCAGCGTGTTCAGGGCGTAGAGCATCCCCAGCCGGCGGGAAGACCGCTGATCGTCCAGAATCCAGGGGAATGCTTCCCCCAGGTATTTCACCGGCGGAGCGATGACACAGAGCATGACCCCGAACATGATCGCTGCCTGAACGACATAGCGCACTGTGGCGCGCCCCGTCGCAGCGAATGTCGCGGGATCGAGCAAACCGGCGCTCAGTCCGAGCCCCAGTTTGTTCAGCGCGGGCCCCAGCATCAGCCAGAGGATGTCAATCCACTCAACTACGGCGGTGGCCAGGAGGATCAGAACGCCCGCCAGGCATAACCTCACACCCAGCGATTTCTTCCTCTGCTTCAGCCGCGGCACACTCCGGGCCGCCCACCCGAGCGCAATCAGCACGCAGGCAAGCATCATCGCAAAGATGTCAGCCCGGTCCGGGAAAGTTGCCGAGAACGACCGGAACCAGGCGATCTCCAGCGTGAAGGTGGCGAAGCCCGTGACGAATACAACGAAGCTCTCTTTGAGCGGAGCCAACCGAGCCGCGGGAGAGCCTGCCGCGGTTTGGGCCGGCGGCGCCCCGGCTTCCGGCAGCGGCTCGGCGGATGTTCGGCCGGCTCGATCCAGGAGCCACGCGGCAATCGCCACGGTGGTGTTAACGCCCGCCACAAGCCAGATGCTGTGCGTGATCCCTCCCCACGGGATCAGCACCAGCGCGACGACCAGGCAACCGGCGGCAGCGCCAACGGTATTCAGCCCATAAAGCTCCGCGACGGGTAATTGGAACTGCCGGCTAAGCAAGCCGAACACGGGAAGGGTCGCGCCCATGCACACAGTTGGAACCCCGAGGACGGCGGCTATCCCGAGGATATGCACCAGCGAGGCGCTGCCGGGGCTTGCCGCGTAAGCCCAACTGTCAAGACGCTCCACCAGCCCGAAGGCGCTGTTGAGGAACAGCCCGGCCACCCCGATGGCGCACTCCAGCGCGCCGTAGAGGACTGCCGCCCGCACGGCCAACCCCTCCCGCAGAACCCGCCCCATTGCGAAGCCGCCGAGGCTCATGCCTCCCATCGTGACGGCCAGCGTCAGGGCTGCGCCCCAGGCGGACACGCCCAAGGCCAGGGTGGACTTGATCTGCCATATCACCTCCCACGAGAGCGCGGCGAACCCGGACAGCAGCACGAGAAGGCTTAAAGCGCGGCGTGCTAACGGGCTGGCGGCGCCCAAGGCTGGGACGCCTGCGGACTCAACTGCTCGCGGCTCCCCGGCAGGTGCGCTGCCGGTCGCCAGGACGGACTCACTGCTACTCTCGCGGAGCATGGGCGCATAATGGCACACCAGGCAAGGGTATGCCAACGCGCAAGCGCAGGCCGCCCTTGACTTCGCGGCGGCGAACATAATAATACACATTATGAAGACAGCGAAGCCGCGTCCGAGTCCGAACCGCATCTCGACCCATGAAATGCGCTTCCAATTCAGCCGAGTGCTCTCGGCCGTAAAGGCCGGGCGCTCGCTCACGTTGACCTACCGCAACCGGCCTCTGGCCAGGATTGTGCCGCTCAAAGCTGAAGCGGAGATATCCCCACAGGACCCGGTCTTCCGCCTCCACGAACTCGCCGAACCAATGGGGCCTTTGACCAACGCCGAGATGGACGCGGCCATCTATGGCCAGTGAAGTCCTGCTGGATACCAGCGGTTTCTTCGCCCTGATGGATACCAGCGACCCGGCGCATGCGAGCGCCATGCGCTGGGCGGACTCGCAACGGGGCCGCACACGGCCAGTAACCACGGAGTGGATCGTCGGCGAGACCTGCACCTTGCTGGTGGCGCGCAAACGTCCCCACCTGGTAGCGCGCTTTCTCGATTACCTGGAACAGAGCACGGCTTTATTGGTGGTGAACCCGGACGAAGCCCTCCTGGCGCTCGCGAAACAATTCATCCGGCGCCAGGCCGCGCAAGGCTATTCGTTTGTGGACTGCCTTAGCTTTTGCGTGATGAACGAGCGCCGCATCTCAAGCGCCCTCACGACCGACAAGCATTTCCGCAAGGCCGGTTTCTCCCCGCTATTGGTGGATTGACCCGGACCTCCCTACCTGCTCCCCGGCTTCACCGCCGGCGTGCGCGCCAGGTCGGGCGGCAGCTTATCCGGCTCAAAGGTCTCCACGCGCAGGGCGATCAGGCTGAACGTCGGCGCGCCGAAGTTCACCGCGCCGCCGGAGCGGTCCACGGCCATGGCCACGCCCGCCACCACTCCGCCCGCCTTTCGCACAATATCCATCGTCTCCTGCACGCGCCCGCCGCGGGTCACCACGTCCTCCACCACCAGCATCTTCTCGCCGGGCGCAATTCTGAACCCGCGCCGCAGGGCCAGCCTGCCGTCCTCTTTCTCCACGAAGATGAAGCGCACCCCAAGCTGCCGCGCCACTTCCTGCCCGAGCACCAGTCCGCCCATGGCGGGCGAGATCACCGTCGCCGCCCCCAGGGGCCGCACCTTGCGCGCCAACTCCGCCCCGAGCCTCTCGACGGTCGGCATCTGCTGCAGGGCCAGCGCGCATTGAAAGTATTGGCGGCTGTGCAGGCCGCTGCGCAGCACAAAGTGCCCTTCCAGCAGGGCTCCGCTGTCGCGGAACACCTGGAGGACTTCGCTCTCGGTCATGCGGCGAAGCTAGGGCGGGCCGGGTCCCGCAGCAAGCGCCGGTTGCTCTCACGAAGGACTAATGCTAGAGGTAAGATGTTCCAATGCCGGCCAACGGTGGGCCGCAGGAGAATCTGTTGAGAGGACACCATTATGCGTTTGAGAGTTGCTTCATCCCGCGCCCAGGCCCGGCCGACGCGCACGACGAAAACCACGGCATCACGCCGCCCGCCGGCCCGCCGGGCAGGCTCTGGCACCAACGGCGAGCTTTCTCCCCGGCGCATCGCGCACCTGGCCTGGGGTTACGCCCCGCCGCTCATTATCGAGGCCGCGCTCGAGTTCCAC
>DATKNZ010000168.1:0-11631 GCA_035541055.1 Candidatus Acidiferrum sp.
CAACCCGCCGACGCAATACGGCTCCAGCTCCCACCCCACGAATTATTGGCTGGCCGTTTACGCCCAAATGCCCGCCGCCGGAGGCGGCTATTTCGGTTGGAAGACCACGACCAACGTCCAGCACGACGTCAGCGTGCACACATTCTTCAATCCCCAAACCTGCCCCAACCTGCCGCTCGGTGCGGCGCTGGCGGGGTGGACGCCGACCTTCACGTCCGGCACCGCCCAGCGTTCTTTGGACCTGGCCTTTAAGCTGAACACCAGCACCAACCCACCGGTAGCCTGCGTCGAGACCAACGGCGCCAAGTACGTTCAGTGGCCGAACCTGATCGGCGGCCTGGACGTTTGGGACAGCAGCACGCGGCCCACCCAGGTCAACGATGGTCCCTGGTGGCTGGCGGATGACTTTGTTTGCACCAACACCGGCCCGATCACCGACATCCACCTCTGGGGTTCGTGGCAGAATAATAGCGCGCTATCCAACAGTATCACCTTCCAGCTCTACGTCCTGGACGATGTGGCTGCCGCTCCCCCGATCAACCCTTACAGCCATCCGGGCACGAATATCGTTTGGCATCAGACGTTCCCGCCGGGCTCCTACGCCGAACTCATCGCGACGGCCAACGCCTCCGAGTATTTCCTCGACCCCGGCATCCCTCTGATTGTCGGCGGCGACAACGTCGTTTGGTACTACTGCTTCTACCCCAGCAACCTCTTCCAATACGGCTCCACCTCCCGCCCCACCAATTATTGGCTGGCGGTCTTCGCCGAATTGCCCACCGGCACGCCTAACGTGTTCGGCTGGAAGAGCACGACCAACGTGCAGCATGACATCAGCGTCCACGGAGCCTGGACCGGCTTCGGCGCGCCGCCGCTCGGTGTGGCCTGGCAGCCGAACTTCCAATCCGCCGGCAACCAGCAACCCTTCGACCTCGCGTTCAAACTCACCACCCCAACCAACGGCTGCCCCGTGCAGATAACCTGCCCGATGGACAAGCGGGTCGAGTGCGGCACCAATTGGGTCTTCGACCCGCCGATAGTCGGTCCCGACCCGTGCTGCTCTGCCAACCCGCCGGGCATGAGCCTCGTGATTGTCACGAACAGCAGCGCCCCCTGCAATCAGTCATACACCGCTATCTGGACAATCACCAACTGCCTGGGCACCGTGCTGAAGGTCTGCACCCAAACAGTCACGGTGACCGACACCACGCCGCCGGTGCTATACTGCACCAACCTGGTCCTGGGCTGCGGGGAGACCAGCTACACTAATCCGCCGAGTGCTTATGACCAGTGCTGCGGCACAAACGTCACCGTGCAACTGGAGAACAGCCAGGTCACCTACTCGGGTTGTGGCAAGACCATCTCCCAGCTCTGGCTGGCGAGGGATTGTTGCTCCAACAGCGTCGAATGCCTGCGGACGGTGAACATTGTCGCGGGCCTGGGCAACATCCTCGTCGTGCCCAATACGAATCTGACCGTCGAAGGTGACAGCGGCAACAACTATCCCTTCAACATCGGCGCGAGCACCATGCGTTACCAGCAGGTTTATGCGGCTCCGCAGTTTGGAACGGTCCCGGCAGGCGGCGCCTTCATCACGGCCATCTCCTTCCGCGTAGATGCCGGGTGGGGCGCCTTCAGTGCGACACTGCCAGCCGTCCAGATCAACCTGTCCACTACTCCAAAGGCGCCCGACGCCCTGGACACGACTTTTGCCAACAACGTCGGGTTGAATGACACGGTTGTCTTCAACGGGGCTCTGGGCCTCAGCAGCGCAGCTATCGGCAGTCCGGCGGCGTTCGACATCCTCATCCCGTTGAACACCCCCTTCTGGTACAACCCGGCGGCGGGTAACCTGCTGCTGGACGTGCGCAACACGGGTGGCGGGACCAGTTCGGGGTTCGATGCCACATCCATAGTCGGCGACTCGGTGTCCCGCGTTTACGGCGCCGTGGGCAGCGCGACCGGCGGGACTGACACCCTGGGGCTGGTCACCGATTTCACGTTCGGCACTGGCACCCTCAGCTTGACTTGCACGAACGTTACCATCGCTTGCACTAGCTCCGTTCCGACCATTCCGCCAGTCATCACGGACCCCTGCTGCACCAATGTGACATTGTCCTTCGGCGGGAACGCCCTGGTGGGTAACGGTCCCTGCGCCCAGACCTATTGGCAGTTCTGGAATGCAATGGATTGCTGCAGCAATTCGGTCTCCTGCACCACGGTCATCGAGATGGTGGACAGCAATGCGCCCGTCTTCCTCGGCTGTGTCGCCGCCAAGACGGTGCAATGCACGAGCGCCTGGTCGTTTGATCCGCCCGCCGCCAAATACTCCTGCACCGGCATCAATGCCGTCGTGGGCGTCCTGAGCACCGTCACCAACGTGCTGAACGGGTGCAGCCTGACAGCAACGCGCACCTGGACGGCGACTAACGAGTGCAGCGGGGCCGTTGGCTCCTGCACCGAAGTCGTCACCGTCATGGACACGAATGCCCCCGTCCTGAGCGGCTGCATCAGCGCCAAGACGGTGCCCTGCGGCACGAACTGGAGCTTCGATCTGCCGTCCGCCCATTATCTTTGCAGCGGCAGCAATGTGTTGGTGGGGATCTTCTCGACCATCACGAACCTCGCCACGCCCTGCACGAACATCATCACGAGGGTCTGGTCGGCGACCAACCAGTGCAGCGGCACCAGCTCGTCCTGCTCCGAAGTCGTCACCGTCCTAGCCACCAATCCGCCGGCGATCACCTGCCCGACCAATATGGTGGTCTATACTTGCGGCACGAACGCGGTGTTTGTGACCTGGCCCACGAACGTGGCTTCGAGCGCGTGCAGCAGCGTGACGGTGACCTCGTCGCCGCCGTCGGGCACGGCCTTCCTGCCAAACACGACCAATACCGTCACCTTGACCGCACACGACGCCTGTGGGAACTCCAACCAGTGCACCTTCACCGTGACCGTGACGCGGCCTGTGCTTGGCCCGATCAGCATCACGTATTCGCCGCCCAATATCACGATCCATTGGGCCTATGGCATTCTTGAGCAGGCCGATACTATCCTGGGTCCATGGACGGACACGCTCGGAGCCTCACCTCCGTCCTACACCGTGGCGGCCTCCGCTGCCGAACGGTTCTATCGCCTGCGCTGCGCTGCGCCGTAGCACGGGCGTTCGGCAAGTACCCGGCCACGCGGAGCATGTTCGCACCGGGTACTTGAGCCGAACAATCGCCTGAGGCGAATGGAGGTCCACTGACCGACATTCGCCTCAGGGCTGCACATATGCTCCGTTGGCCTGCGCCGCTCCCGCGATAGCGTGAGTCCTCGCGCACAGGTCGTCGGCTACGGCGCGTTCGCCTTCGAGGAGCCCTGAGGCAGCCGGGAAGCTATTTGCGTCGCTCCCCTTAAACCCGAAGCCTGAAGGTCGGAACCCGAAAGAAGGCCGAACTCCGAAATCCGAAAGCACCGGGGCGAGGCTTTCGGACTTCGGATTTCGGCCTTCCTTCGGCCTTCGGGCTTCGGCCTTCGGATTTCCATCAGGCGCCAAGCCCCCTGCGCTCCTGCAAAGCCCGCAATTTCCCTTGCGTCCGCTGTCATTACCTTTCAGCTATATTCCGGTGAAGATGAAGTCTGCTCCCAGGCGCGAACGAGCGCCCACCCTCCTCCTCGCCTTAATCCTGACTGCGGGCATGGGGCCTGTGGCGCAGGCGTCCTCCGGCGCCCTGGCGGTGTCCCAGTTGCGCTGTGAGTACCTGGAGAACCCTCTAGGCATTGATGCCGTGCAGCCCCGCCTGAGCTGGATTGTCGAATCCAAACAGCGCTCGCAGCGCCAAATCGCTTACCAAATCCTGGTCTCCAGCACGGAAGCCAAACTCAAGGCGAATACAGGCGATCTCTGGGACACCGGGCAAGTGCCCTCGGACGAGACCATCCAAATCTCTTACGCCGGCAAGCCGCTGACCTCGCACGAGCGATGCTTCTGGAAGGTTCGCGTCTGGGATGCCGCCCGGCAGGCCTCGGAGTTCAGCGAACCCGCCTCGTGGGAAATGGGCCTGCTCTCGCCCCAGGATTGGGCCGGCCGCTGGATCGGGCTGAACACCGACACGAACTCGGCGCCCGCGCCCATGCTGCGGCGCGCTTTCACGCTCGGCAAACACATCAAGCAGGCACGTGTCTATGTTTGCGGCCTTGGCTACTACGAACTGCACATCAACGGCAAGAAGATCGGCGACCATTGCCTCGACCCCGGTTACACGCGCTACGACAAACGCGCTCTGTACGTGACCTATGACGTCACCGGGGCCGTTCAGCAGGGTGAAAACGCCATCGGCGTCATCCTTGGCAACGGGTGGTATAACGTCCAGACCCGCGCCGTGTGGAACTTCCATAAAGCGCCCTGGCGCGCCGCGCCCAGCCTCTATCTGCAATTACGCGTGGAATACGCCGACGGCTACACCGATACGCTGGTCACCGACAAGCAGTGGAAGGCGAGCACCGGCCCGATTGTGTTCAACAGCATCTACGGCGGCGAGACCTACGACGCGCGCCTGGAGAAGCCCGGTTGGGACACCCCGGATTTCAAGGACAGCGGCTGGGCGTCCGCGCAGGAGGTCGCAGCCCCGCAGGGCAGGCTTGCCGCCCAAATGATGCCGCCTATCAAGGCCGACACGGTCATCAAACCCATCTGGGTCAACGAACCCAAGCCCGGCGTGTTCGTTTTTGACATGGGCCAAAACTTCGCCGGCTATGCGGAACTCAACGTCCGCGGCCCGGCGGGCACCAAGGTGGTCATGCGCTACGGCGAGCGCATCCATACCAACGGCACCATTGACCGCGCGGAAATCGAGCAGCATGTCCTCAGGGATGGATCGAACCAACTGTTTCAGACCGACACCTACATCCTGAAGGGCGCCGGGCAGGAGGCCTGGCATTCGCGCTTTGTGTATCACGGCTTCCAGTACGTCGAGGTCACTGGCTTTCCGGGCCGACCCACGCTGGACAACCTCCGCGGCGTGTTCCTCCACTCCGCCGTGCCGGCCGCGGGTGAGTTCGAGTGCTCGGACCCGCTCCTGAATCGCATCTGGAGCGCCGCCCGCTGGTCTTACCTTAGCAATTTGCAGGGCATCCCCACCGACTGCCCGCATCGGGAGAAAAACGGCTGGACCGGCGACGCGCACCTCGCGGCCGAGCAAGGGCTGCTGAACTTCGCGCCGGCCGCCGTCTATGAGAAATGGATCAACGACTTGGCTGACGAGCAGCGCCCATCCGGCGAGCTGCCGGGCATTGTCCCCACCAGCGGCTGGGGCTACGAGTGGGGCAACGGCCCCGCCTGGGACAGCGCGCTCCTGCTCATCCCGTTCTACCTCTACGAATACTGTGGCGATGCCCAAGCCCTGCGCAGCCATTACGCCAGCCTGAAGCGTTACGTAGATTATCTCACCAGCAAAGCCAGGGACGGCATCGTGGACATCGGCCTGAACGATTGGGCGCCCTTCAAGACCACCACCCCGGCGGATATCACCTCGACAGCCTACTACTACCGGGACGCCCGCATCGTGGTCACCGCCGCGGGTCTGCTGAACAACGAACCCGACGCGCTGCAGTACGCCGAACTGGCCGCCGGCATCAAGCAAGCCTTCAACCTCAAGTTCTATCACCCGGACAACGGCCTTTACGGCAACGGCAGCCAGACCTCGCTAAGCTGTGCCCTTTACCAGGGCCTGGCCGACCCGGACGTCCGCCCCCTCGTCATGAGCAATCTGGTGGCGAACATTGAACAGCGGCGGGGCCACATCGACACGGGCATCCTGGGCGCCAAATACCTCTTGAATGCCCTGACTGACAACGGGCGCGCCGACGTGGCCTGCCGCATCGCCACCCAAAGGGACCTGCCGAGCTGGGGTTGGTGGCTGGAGCAGGGCGCCTCGACGCTCTGGGAGCAATGGGACGGCGGCGGCTCGCGCAACCACATCATGTTTGGCGACATCAGCGCCTGGCTCTACAAGGCCCTCGCCGGCATCAACCCCGATCCCGCGGCGCCGGGCTTCAAACACTTTATTGTTCGACCCAATGTCGTCGGCGGCCTCACTTCCGCCCGGGCCAGCTACAACTCCGTCCGCGGCCTGATCGTCAGTGAGTGGCACACCGACAAGGACGGCTTCCATCTGGCCGTCACGATTCCAGCCAATACGAGCGCGACCGTCTCGCTGCCGACTAGTGCACCCGCGAAGGTCAAGGAAGGCAAATGGGCTGCGGCGAGTGAGGACGGCATCAAGCTCGTGGGAGTTGAAGAAGGACGCACGCACCTCGAAGTCGTCTCTGGCACGTACGAGTTCGACTGGCCACTCTAGCACTGCGGCTGGGGCTTGTGCACAGCCCCGGGTCCGCTGGTCGGGGTTAAAGCCGAATGGCGCTTAGTTATGTGTAAATCTCTGAGACTACGCCACTTGAGGCAACAACCGCTCCCATAATAGGCTTTCCGCCAGGGGCAATGGCTCCCTACCCACGAACGCCGGTTCCAACCGAAACACTGGCGGGATTCCTGTGATACCCCGGTGTATCTCCCATGTGGGTCGACCCACATGGGGGATACACCGGGGCCTCTCCATAATCTCGTCGTGGCAACACCGCGCATGCCTATGTGTAACCTGCTGGACCACAGCGGGTTGGGTGATGGTGCCTTGACTAAGCGCCATTCGGGTCAGAGCCTCATCACCAACCGCGCCCGGGTCAGAAGCCACATGATCGCTAACAGGACGGCTGTGAGGGCGACTGCACTCAGCTCACCGGGCAGGCCGGCCTTGGACCAATACACGTCCCTGCCGAAGATGGAGAAGGCGTTGGCGATCATGCCCGGCAAGATGTAAGCCAGCAAGGCATTCTGTCCGAGCGGCTCCAGGAAGCTGTTCCAGATTCGCCAGCCTCTAATGTCCACAGCCCAATAGACCAGGGCGAAGAGCGAACAGGAAATGCCGCCGGTGACCAGTGCGTAGGATTCCGTATGGTCCGACTTGTTGATGCCATGCAGAGGTCGGAGCAGCATCCCCGCCGCGTAGAGGCCCGCCCCGAACGCAAGGAGGAAACGCACGCGGGCACGGTCGGCTTTCGCATCCCTCGGCCCGAGCAGGCAGTTGCCGGCCAGAACGCCCATCATCACGGTAGCCGGGTTGCTGCCCAGGATAAATGAAGCATTCGGAAATCCTTTGGGCGCGTGTCCCAACCAGGCCAGCGCGGCGCCATCCAGCACGCCGTGGCGGCCACCGATGTAGAAGCACAGCATGAAGCCCATCGCGCCCATCAACGCTGCCGCGCTGTTACGCAGCGCGAGCCAGCAAAGGCTGGCCACGAGGTAGGCCCAGCCGATCATGCCCAGCATCCCCCAATAAGCGGTGTGCAGCCAGGTCGTCTGGCCGGCTTCGCCTGTGCCCCGGAACAACGCCAGCAGCACCACCAACCCTATGCACCCAGCCACCTGGAATGCGCGCCGGACAAGAAGGCGCACGGCGGAAGCCCCGGCCGGCGCCGCGTTCCACACCGCGAGTGCGCACAGCATGACCAGCAGGAACCACCACGGCTGGCTCACCGGGCCCGCGCTCTTGAAGTAGTGCGGGTTTACCGTGATTACCCCGAGCAGGATCAGAACCGCCGAGCGCGCGACGATCTTGCCCGCCAGGGCGGGCAGTGAATCCCCCCGGCTCAGGCGCCGTGTCAGCGCGAAAGGGATCGCCACGCCCACGATGAAAAGAAACGCGGGGAATACCACGTCCACGCAGGTATAGCCGTCCAACGCCTCCGGCCAATGCTTCGACCACGCCGGAACGCCTTGGACTGGAGAGAGGTAGTTCACCAGCGTCATAACGACGATCACGAGGCCCCGGTAGATGTCCAGGGATGCCAACCGCTCGGCTTTTGCGGCTGCAGGCGGAGCATGCGCCGACGACAGCAATGGCCTCAGCACAGGCACGGTCGAGCTGGCGGGACGATCCACAGCCCAAGGATGAACCAAACACCCTCACCTTTGAATACAAAACGCGCGGTCTGATACAGGCTTCACCCCATTGCTGCGCCCAATGGCGAACCCGACGTTCGGGTGTCAAAGGCGGAGGATTTATATGGGCACTGCATTGCAGAGATTCGTAGCCAAGGAGAACCGTGAACGGGTGGTGACAGGGCTGGGCTGGTTCAGCATCGGGCTGGGTTTGGCGGAACTGCTGATGCCGCGCACGCTCTCACGCCTGGTCGGCGCGCCCCGCAAACCTCTCTTAATCCGCGCATTGGGCGTGCGAGAGATCGCCGCCGGCGTAGGCCTCCTGACGCAGCCCAAGCCCGCACCGTGGCTCAAAGCGCGCGTGGCCGGGGATGCAATGGACCTGGGGCTGCTCGGCGCCGCGTTCTTTGCCGAGGATTCCCGTCCGGCAAGACTGGCCATTGCCAGCACGGCGGTTGCCGGAGTCACGGCGATGGACGTGCTGGCGGCGCAGGATGCGGCGAGCGGGACGCCGCCGAGCGGGCGTGGCGTCGTTCATTTCGAGCACAGCATCATCATCAATCGTCCCGCCGAGGAGCTGTACCGCTGCTGGCGCAACTTCGAAGAACTGCCACGCTTCATGAATCACGTGATCAGGGTGCAGGCTAGTGAAGGGGGCCGATCCCATTGGGTGGCCAAAGGCCCGGCAGGCACCACCCTCCACTGGGACGCCGAGATCATCAACGATCACGTCAATGAATTGATCGCCTGGCGCTCGCTGCCCGACGGCGACGTGGACCACGCCGGTTCAGTGCGCTTTCAGCCTGCCCGTGGCGGACGCGGGACGCTGGTGCGAGTGGAAATGCAATATCGCGCGCCCGCCGGTGCCGCGGGAGCGAAGATTGCCAGGTTCCTGGGGCAGTCACCCGAGAAGCAGGTCTGGGTGGACTTGCATCGCTTCAAACAGTGGGTCGAGACCGGTGAGATCGCCCGCACGGAGGGCCAGTCCGCCGGACGGCCCCGAAGCACGTCCAGGAAGTACGACGACCTGGTCAGAGCCTGAGCGCGCGCAGACGCGCCGGCGCGAGAAAGTTACACACAAGGAGCGAGGCATGAAGGCCAATTGCTGGTACGGAAAACATGACATGCGGGTCGAGGAGGTTCCTGACCCGGAAATCCTCAATCCCCACGACGCCATCGTGAAGATCACGAGCACCGCCATCTGCGGCTCGGACCTGCACATGTATGACGGCTTTATCCCCGCGATGGAGAAGGGGGACATCGTCGGCCACGAGTTCATGGGCGAGGTGGTCGAGGTCGGCAGCGAAGTCAAGAAGGTAAAGGTCGGGGACCGTATTGTCGTGCCCTTCCCAATCTCGTGTGGCCAGTGCTTCTTTTGCCAGAAAGGCATGTTTTCGCTGTGCGAGAACTCCAATCCGAACGCGGCTGAGGCCGAGTTGCTCTGGGGTCATTCACCGGCGGGCCTCTATGGATACTCCCATCTCCTGGGGGGCTATGCCGGCGGCCAGGCCGAGTATGCCCGCGTGCCCTTCGCCGATGTGGACCATGTGAAGATACCGGATGACCTATCGGACGAGCAGGTGCTGTTCCTCTCCGACATCTTTCCCACCGGCTACATAGCGGCGGAGAACTGCGACATCGAGCCGGGCGACACCGTCGCCGTTTGGGGCTGCGGCCCGGTCGGCCAGTTCGCCATTCAAAGCGCGCGTCTGCTGGGCGCCGACAGCGTGATTGCCATAGACCAGATTCCGGAACGGCTGCGGCTGGCCAAGGAAAAGGGCGGGGCCGAGACCATCAACTACAATGAGGTGGACAGCGTTGTCGAAACGCTGAGAGAGATGACGGGTGGCCGCGGCCCGGATCGGTGCATTGACGCCGTCGGCATGGAGGCCAACGGCCACGCCCATGCGGGTCAGTTCACTTATGACCGCCTCAAACAGGCGCTCATGCTCGAAACAGACCGGCCCATAGCCTTGCGCGAATGCATGTTGTCCTGCCGCAATGGCGGCACAATTTCCGTGCCCGGGGTGTATGGCGGCTTCCTGGACAAGCTGCCCTTTGGCGCAGTGATGAACCGGGCCATCACAATCAAGACCGGCCAGACCCACGTGCAGCGCTACCTGCAGCCGCTGCTGGAACGCGTGCAGAAGAAAGAGATAGACCCCAGCTTCGTGATCACGCACCGGATGAAACTGGAAGAAGCTCCGCGCGCCTACGAGATTTTCAAGAACAAGCTCGATGAGTGCATCAAGGTCGTTCTGAAGCCCTGAGCACCGAGAGCAACAACATCCGACATCCAACACCGAACATCCAGCATCCAATGAGCGCCGCGGGGGCACGCATTGGATGTTGGATGTTCGATGTTGGATGTTGGATGTTCCCACAGTTCATGGTGAGGGGGCCGTGCAATGGTGCTGACAAGCGGCGCCGCAGGCGCGTCGCGGCCGCACTTTCCGCTGTTGCCTTAGCCGATAAGCCGCTATTGTCGGCCCATGTTAAAGGCAGGCATCATCGGCCTTCCGAACGTGGGGAAGTCCACACTCTTCAACGCCATCACCCGCTCGCATAAGGCGCCGGCCGAGAACTACCCGTTCTGCACTATCGAGCCCAACCTGGGCGTAGTCAGTGTGCCCGAGCCGCGCCTGCCGCAGCTTGCGAAGATTGCGAAGGTCAATACCCAGATTCCGACGGCGTTCGAGTTCGTGGACATCGCCGGCCTGGTGAAGGGCGCCTCCCACGGCGAGGGACTCGGCAACAAGTTCCTCAGCCATATCCGCGAGGTGGATGCGCTGGTCCAGGTCGTCCGCTGCTTTGAAGACCCGGACATCGTCCACGTTACCGGCAACATTGATCCGTTGCGGGACATCGAGATCGTTACCACCGAGCTGGCGCTCGCTGACCTGGAGACCGTTCGCAAACGCCAGGAGAAGATTGGCCGCGATGTGAAACGCGGCGACAAGCACGCGGTGCTGGAGGCGCACTTGCTCGACAAAATCGGCGCGCACCTCAACACCGGCAAGCCGGCCAACACCCTCGGCCTGCCACTGGCCCCCGACGAAAAGCTCATCGTCCGCAGCTTCTTTCTGCTTACCGACAAGCCGATCCTCTTCGTGGCGAACGTGAAGGAGGGCGACCTTGCCACAGCGGATACGCATCCGCAGGTGATGAAAGTGCGCGAGTATGCCCGGGCCCACCATGCTTGCGACACCGTGGTGGTGTGTGCCCAGCTTGAGAGCGACCTGGCCGACCTGTCGCCCGAGGAGGCACAGGAGTATGTGAAAGAGTTCGGGGTTCAGGAATCCGGCGTCGCCGCCCTCATCCGCAGCACCTACCACCTGCTGGGCCTCCGCACATTCTTCACCTTCAACGAGAAGGAAGTCCGCGCCTGGACTCTGCATGCCGGCGACACCGCTGTGAAAGCCGCCGGCAGCATCCACACGGATTTTGAGCGCGGCTTCATCAAGGCCGAAGCCGTGAACTGGGAGGACCTGGTTAAAGAAGGCTCGGTAGGTCACGCGCGTGACACGGGCCATTACCGGATCGAAGGCCGCGACTACGTCGTCCGCGATGGCGACGTCCTGCTGTTCAAGGTCAGCGTCTGAACAACGCGCGCGGTTGCGCAGTTCCGGCGTCGCTCAGCCGAGCAGCAG
>DATKNZ010000169.1:0-5689 GCA_035541055.1 Candidatus Acidiferrum sp.
GTTGCGTCCACAACGTAGCCGTCCCCGGCGGCGGCCAGCGCGGCGCGCAAGGTGCCGGGTCCGCTGTCGGCAAGACTGGTCACCACATTCGGAGCCTGGATATTGGGCGCGGCGTTGGAGGCCGCGTTGCCGCTGAACACATTGTTCGACATCAGCAGGCTCACGGCGGAAAACAGCGCGCCACCCACGGCTTGCCCGTTGGTGCCGTTGCCCGCGCCGTAGGAGCCGAGACCTCCCACACCATTCGCCGCCGTGTTGTTGCTGAAAGAGCAGCTCACCACCGTGACCGCGCCGGTTTTGGCGAACACTGCCCCACCCAGGCCAGCACCGCCGCCGCCACCACCAGACACTGACCAGTGTGCGTCGCCGCCGTTGCCGCCGTATGGGCCGCCGGCCCCGCCCACGCCACCATCATAGCCGGCACCATGGGCGCCACCGCCACCACCGCCGCCGCCAAAACCTCCGCTGCCTCCAGCGTAACCGCCGTTGAAAGAACCGGCACCACCTCCGCCCCCGCCGCCGTAGCCGCCGGCGCCGCCGGCCTGGCCGATGGCTCCGCCCTGACCCCGGTTCGGACCGCCGCCGTCGCCGCCGGCCTGGTTGATGCCGCTGTTTCCATTGCCAGCGCCGCCCGGTCCGCCCACCGCCTGGTTGCCACTGAAAACGCAGTTCGTTAGCAGCAGGGCAACGCCGTCCGAGAACACGGCGCCCCCCATGCCCGCGCCCCCACCTCCCGGGCCGCCGTTTGAGCTGCTGCCGGGGGTCTGACCCGTGCCGCCACGCGCGGTGTTATTTGTAAACAGACAATTCAACGCCATCAGTTGCCCCGAATTCAGAATGGCTCCCCCGCGGTCATTGGAGATGCTACCTGAGGCCAGGATCAGCGAGTTGAGCGTGACCACGCCTGCAGCAGTGATTTGGAATATCCGCGAGCTGGCGTTGCCGGAGATGAGGATACCGTTCGTCAGGGCGGAAGCGTCAATGGCCACGGTGTTGCTGAGCCAGATCCCGCCGTTGGTCAGGATAATCGATTGGCCTGATAGCGCAGCATCAAACGTGATGCTGGTCTCCTCGGCGTTGGTGTTGGCAAACGCCACCGCAGCGCGCAGTGTGCCCGGGCCGCTGTCGTTGGCGCTGGTTACCGTGGTGCTTGCCGCCCGCGAGGGGACGGACGTGACGAACAAGGCCAGACACAGCGCACCAAGGAGGTTCAGGGCATTCCGTCCGCCCAGCCCGCACTTGCTCGCTGACCGCAGGCGATCGCCTGCGGGAGCCGCGCCCTCGTTCGTTCGTCCGTGCATGACCTTCATAGCCTTGCCAACCAAGCCTGTGCCCTGAACGCCTGTTGAGTACGTCCATACTAAATCCCGGGCGAACTGGCAAGATTAATTCGTTTCCTTTGATTATCCGCCAACGCTCTGCAGGTCACTGTGTCCGCAGGGTCCGAATACCGGGGCCTCAGAGCTCCCGGGCGCGGTAGAACTGCGGCTTCGAAGGCGTTGAGTTGGTGAGTGTGAACGCGGTTTGCCCGGCGAGGTTGGTCAGGCGCAAAACCTCCGTCCAATTGGTGGCAGGCTGAAGCAGGTTTGTTGCCCCAAGAATGGAATACACGCGGTTCGTCACCCCCAACAGGGTTAACGCCAGGCTCTTGTTGCTGAGCACATGGACATTAGTGAACTGGACGGGCGGGTGGACCGAAATGGCCAAGCTGACCGAGCGGGCTGTGTTGCCTAAGCCGTTACTCAGGTTCGTGAAGCCCACCGTGTTCGTGTAGGCGCCCGCCGCCAGGCTGTTGGCATTGGCGTTCAGGCTAATGGTGACGTTTGTGCTGGCTCCCGCAGCCAGCGTGCCGTTGCTTACCGATAAGGACAGCCAGACACCCGGCTTGCTCGCCGACCAGTTCAAACTTGCCCCGCCCGAGTTGGTGAGGGTGTAGGTATTCTCGGATGGGTTGAAAGGGCCGCCGGCAAAACCACCAGCGCTCAAGCCGCTCGCCGGCGTGACGCCCATTTGCGCCGGATTGGAAGTGTAATTTGCCGCCACGACGGTCATCTGCCCGGGCGTAATCTGCACGGTGTTGTTGGGCGGCAAATTCCAGGCCGGGATGGCCTTGAACTCCAAGGTCACGGAACTGCCGCTGGCAAGCGTTGCCGTGTATTGAGGGTCGCTCGCCCAGGCTGTCGTGCCTTGCACCCGCCAGGCCCCACCGGCATCGAGTGCCGCTTGCGGCCCAATGTCCACCTGGAGATAGGCTAACTGTGGGCTGCCCGAACCGGCGACGATCGTGATTACCCCGCCCCCAGTGCCGTTGGTCCCGGAGTCGCCCAGCGCTTGTGCCCGGGTAATCAGGTTCACCACGTTGCTGTCAATTCCCCGCACCAGGGACGCGTAAGGCACTATGCCGTTATATAGTGTCCCCAAATACACGCCCGCTGGATAATAATACCCGTTGAACTGCACGTACAATGGGCCTCCACTGTTGCCTGGGTAGCTCAAAAACCATGTCGCTGTATAAACTTGCTGGTCCGCCACGGGGTCTGTGGCCAGGTTCAACGGATTAGACTGCGGTCCGACTTGATACATCACGCCGGGCGCGATGCTTGAATCCCCCAACGAGGACCCGTCCACGGGATACCCCACCAGCATCTTCTGGCTCGTGCTGTTCAGCCAGGAGTTTGGCACGGTATCCGACGGCAAATAGCCCCCATAACCGCCTCCCGCCACCGGCGATGGAAAATACAACGCTGCCACGTCCAGGTTCCGCGACTGAGGACTAGACTGCCCCGGCGCCAGGCCGCCGAGTATGTCATTGGTCCGCTGCGACGCATAGCCACTGAGAACATACCATCCCCGGGCGGCCTGCGGTTCGGGCACAAACACCCCTGCCTCCTCCTGGAAATACCAATAGATCTGGCTCACGTAAGAGAGAGTCTGATCGCTGAAGACCAGGTGGGCTGCCGTCATCACCACGTTGGTCTGCACCGCCACCCCACTTCCGAACCCGACATCCGACTGCAACTGCCCGTTAAAACCGTAAGGATAATCTATCAAATCACTGATGCTGTTGGTCGCCACCGGCACCGGCAGATCAACCCCCGCTGGAGGTGACTGGGCCAGCGAATAGCTGCCCCAAATTACCGTGGTCGAACCCGCATACACCTGCACGGCCTGATTGGCCGGTCTGGCATAACCGCTGACTGGCTCGTACTCAACTGCGTAAGCATCCGGCACCAGGTTGGTCGCAGTGAAACCCGGGCCGTGCCAAGCCGTTTCTCCCAGGAAGCGCCAGCCGGCACCGTTGGGTGCGCTGGGGCCGATGTTCACCTTCAGCGCCCCGGTGTTGGTCGTTCCCGTGACGTCGAAGGTGGGGTAATACTGGTTGGTCACCTGCGTCAGCCCGCCCTTGGTTACGACGGCAGTTGCGGTCGGCGGAAAGGCCAGCCAGCCGGGCACATTGCGAAAGTTGATTGTGTAGTTACCCACCAGCAGATTGCTTACAGTGTCGCCGCTGTTCCGCCACGCCAAATCCCAGGGAAAACGCCATTGGCCGTTAGACTCCGGCGGTGTGAGATACACCGCCAGGTTCCCTTGAGAATTATCCGGCGGGCTCGGAAACCTGTGAGCCACGGTCAGGTCTGTCAACCTGGCGACAAAGCAATTCATCACCCCACTCAAACCCGGCGTGACAGCGCCAAGAAGGAACGGTCCGAAACCTCCATAGCCCTCGAGCTGTCCTCCAACCATCACGCCGGCTCCATCTACCGCCACCCCCTGCGCTGCTGCCAGTTCGGTCACATTGGTCGGTCCGGTTAGCCATACGGGAACGGCGTTGGTATCGAAGCACGCCACAAAGGCGGAAATGCCTTGCGACCCCGTCGCTGCCAGGGTGTTGGTACCCAGCGAGAGCTCTTGTTCAAAGGAGCCAACGATGACCACGTTGTTCGAGCCGTAAATGGCAACTCCCTGGCTGACGTCGCTTCCCGTGCCGCCAAAGCTCCCCGCCTTGAGTATCACGCCACTGGGCGAATACCTAACCAACGCAACATCCTCAGCCCCCGCACTCGTAAAGGTCTGCCCGCCAACGGATGTGCTGGTCGTAAACGTCCCCGCCAGGCAAACGCTCTCGTCTGCCGTTGCGGCCACGGCTGCAGTCGTGTTTCCCGATGGCGTGGCATCGCTGGTGAAATACTGCACCCAGCCGGGGGATCCGTCTGCCGTGAACCGCGCGACGTAGCGAGCTTCGGCGGCTGAGATCGTCACAGTCTGATTCTCGAATACCCCGGAAGGCCCGGAGAATGACCCTGCGGCATAGACGATTCCCGAAGGTGACACCGCAGAGCCAAGCAATGCGCCGCCGGTCCGGTGGGCCCACCTGACCTTTCCCGTGTTATCCAAACTCGCCAGGAAGCCGTTCTGGGCGCCCGACGGCTGAGCGGTCAGCGAATTCGTGCCCACCAGTAGCTGTCCATCAAAGGCCCCGCCCACATACAAACCGCCCGCAGGTCCGGGCAAGCAGGTTAAAGCATAACAATCCTCCGTCCCGGAGAAACTCTTTGCCCAAAGGAATGCCCCGCCCGCAGAAACGCGCGTAACAAATACCTCGAAGTTGGTTCCACCGCTGAGTTTCCATCCGCCTAAGACAGCATTCCCGGCGAATCCGCCCGCCACAAAACACCCGCCCGCCCCGTCGCTGGCAACACCCAATGGTAAAATGCCGTTGGTTGCGGTCATCTCCACGGCCCAAAGGCCTTGGCCAGTCAGGTCAAACTTAGTCGCGAACCCTTGCCACGTCCCGTAGAGGTCGGGAGCCGTCAGTTGGAGATTGCCAAGAACAATATTGCGCCCAAATGTCCCGGCCGCGAAACTGGAACCATCCCCCGGACAAGCCACGGCATTCACATCGGCCAACGTCTGAGCATTGCCCGCGAGCGCCCAAGACCATCCGGGCGGCGCCGCCGCCTGGCACCCCACCGGGAGGCTGAGCAACAGCCATCTCAGTATCAGCCGACCCTGTTTGCCCAGGCAATGCCTCCGCAAGCCGGGCCCTGGTTCTTGGGCCTCAGTATCGCGCAACATGATGCTATGACAGCCGCATACCGCACACTAACCCCCGCTGCATCGTTGATCAGCGGCCAGAGACTACATGATGCCAAGAACGACATCGCCAGGCAACCATCAAGTCTGGTGTTCTTCCTGGTGTTTTTCCGTGCCCGGCGTGCCGCGGTGATGTACAAGGTGATGAGAGCGCGTGCAAAGCCGAGCGTACAAGCTGGTGTGGGTAGTTCCAGGCCTTGCTGTTGTGGCAGGGCTGGGACTGTGGGCGTGGCGGAGCAAGCCGGGCCCGGCTCCCAAGATGACGACAGCGATTCACGCCGTTCAGGCGAGCACGGGTGTAGTGGCCAGTCGGCCTGAGACAAGTGGGCTCGCTCGGGAACTGGACACAGCGGCCAGGGCATTGGCCGCGGCCGGGGGCAAAGCTTCGGGAATGGAGCAATTGGACCGATTGCGAAAAGGGCTGGCAGCAGCCCCAGTGCCCGAGGCGGTAACTGCCATACGGAGGTTTCTCGATTCGAAGGCAGACACGCCGACGGGGCTGGGATTCAAGTTGGCCGGCAAAGGCGCCCTGGCTTCGGCTCCGACGCTGCGCACGTTCCTGCTGGATTACCTGGGGCAGGCGGACCCGGCGGCG
>DATKNZ010000170.1:0-8108 GCA_035541055.1 Candidatus Acidiferrum sp.
CGTGCGCTGGCTGGTCGGCAAAACACCCGTCGTGGTGGACGACCTCGTAAAGATTTCCTTCTACGATTCCATGGTGTTCATCCACAAGGGTGAACACCCTGAGACTTTCCTGGTCAGTGAAGAGACGTAGAGCGAAGTGCGCCGCGCAAAGGGCCGCCGCCCTGGGGATATGAAATGGTCCCTTATCACCGCGACCAATAAGGAGGAAGTCCTTCGCCGGTGTCTGGCCCGGTCCCCCTGCCTCAAACGGGCGGTGGACTTCAACGCCATGCGCGGCTTTGCCTCGGCCGCCGCCGCCTACAACGCGGGAATTCACCAATCCGCCGGTGACATTCTGGTCTTCGCGCACCATGACGTGTATCTGCCGGAGGAATGGGACTCCGACCTGGAGCAGGCCATCCGCAAATTGGAGCAGGCGCGCGCCAACTGGGCGGTCCTGGGCGTCTGGGGCGTGGATGCGCAAAGCCGCCCCGCCGGGCACGTCTATTGCAATGCGTCGGGGAAGACCTTGGGCGGGCCGTTCGAGCAGCCGATCGAGTGCAGCGCCCTCGACGAAATTGTGCTGATCCTGCGCCGGTCCACCGGCGTCACCTTCGACGAGCAGCTCGTAGGCTTTGACTTCTACGGGACCGATGTATGCCTCACGGCCAAGGCCAAGGGCTTCAAGAACTATCTTATCCCGGCTTTCTGCGTGCATAACCCGGCCTACAGCGCCTTCTACCGCCGCAGCTACTGGCGGTGGTATTTCTTCATGCGGCGGAAGTGGCGCCATCTGCTGCCCATCAGAACCCCCACCACCGTCATCAGTCGCTGGCCCCTGAGACTGCCAGCCCACCTCCTCAAAGGCGCATACGTGGCCGTGTCCGGCATCGGTAGCTGGCGCCCGGCAGACGACATCGAGGCCCTCTATCGCCAGGTGGCGCCCCGAAAGCCCATAGCGGTCAGATAGGGCTCTTCCGCCATCGCGAGCTGCCACGGGCCGCTTGGGGTTGAGCCGAAGAGGGAGCCTCCGTTGTAACCGCCACGGAAGCCGTTAGCGCGGCCCTGCTGCATAAGCTGCAAAGAACGTGGACCGCCTGGCGGTTGTCCTCTTTGAGCCTCCAAGTTCAAATTCGGGGCTGACGCAATCCAGCGTTGCTCTCCGGTTCCGAAATCGCATACTCACGCCAACATGGATTGAGCGCCGTCAGTGCAAGGCGCAGAAGATGGTCCGTAAGCTATGAAACGTGCGGAGAATGGGCCGATAGTCCAGCTTGGGGAAGTGGCTCAGGTGCTCGCATTCACCTTAATCGAACTACTCGTCGTAATCGCCATTATCGCCATCCTGGCCGCGTTGCTTCTCCCGGCTTTGGCCAAGGCGAAGGAGAAGGCTTATCGGACGGTCTGCACGAACAACCTCAAGCAGTTGCAGCACGGGTGGCACCTTTACACCGTGGACAACAGCGATTGCATGCCGCAGAACTGGTGGGACGGCAACGCGGGCAACAACGCCGGGTCAATGGCGGGCTCATGGGTCGTAGGCAACGCGCGCGAAACGACCACCACCAACGTCCAGCGGGGCACTCAATGGCCATACAACCCGTCGCTAGGCGTTTACCGCTGCCCCGCCGACCCGGCCAAAGCAAATGACGGCACGACCCCCAGGGTCCGCAGCTACTCACTGGATGAATGGCTCGGGCAAGTCAATACGGGCCCATACGCCGCATGGGGAATCAATAAGTGCGGGCAATTGAAAAGAACGGCCACGATTTATGGGTTCGGCTGCGAAAACGAATTGAGTATTGAGGATGGCCTCTTTGGCTGTTACCCGCCGGGGCTGCCCGAATCTTCTCAATGGCTCAATCTTCCGGCCAACCGCCACACCAAGGGATGCGTGTTTTCGTTTATAGATGGCCACGTGGAGTACTGGAAATGGCACGGCGAGATGGCCTTCAAGGGCCGCCCACAGTCCGCGACTTCCGCGGAGCTGCCCGACCTGCACAGACTCGAGGCCTGCGTGCCGGATCCAATTATGTGACGCGTCAGCCGAGCGCAGCCTTGCTCGCGACGTCCTGGCAGCCTTAAGGCCTCACCCTGAGGCAGGGGCGCCTCTCCAAGGCGTCCGTCTCGTGCGCTCGCGGACGCCTCGGCGAGGCCTCCCGACCCAAAGATGGCCAGTGTTCACATGCATTATCGTTTTCCTGGCTCCCTGTAATTTGGTTTGCAAATACCCCGTGCGCCTGCATAATCAGCTCTAACACTCAAGCGTCTAATCGAAAGGGAAATATGAAAAACTGCATGTTCGATTCTCATCGCGAGGTTCCGAAGTCACGCCTGCTGCAAACAACTCACACCATCGTCCTGAACAAATGTGGGCGCCTGGCAGCCCTGTGCCTTGCGCTGTTTTGTGCAGCGCGAGGGCGTGCAAGTGACTGCGTTCCGGCCGCCGCTGGGATCGTCGCGTGGTGGCCCGCGGAGGGCAACGCCAACGATTCCTGGGGGACAAACAACGGAACCCTCCGCGGCGGTGCCGGGTTCGCCCCTGGCGAGGTAGGGCAGGCTTTCAGTTTCGACGGATCGAGCGGCTCAGTCCTTGTGCCCGACTCTCCAGCGCTGCGTTTCACCAACGCCATGACCATCGAAGCATGGATCTACCCGACTGCCGTGGGCGGCATTCCGCGGGAAATCGTGTCCAAATACTTTGGGGGTGACGGTCATCTGAGCTACACCACTTCCATCGATACCTCCGGCCAGGCGTATTTGGTAATCAGCAGCGACGGGGCGACCACCGCCGCCGGCGTTGATTACATAGTGGTGTATACCGCTGACACCGTTCCCGTCAATCAGTGGAGCCATTTCGCGGCCACGTACGATGGCGCGGTTGCAAAGGTGTACCTGAATGGTGCGTTGGAGAACCAAGCTCCCTGGACCAAGGGGATATGCCCAGGCAACTCTCCGCTGGTGATTGGAGAAGCACTATACCAGTCTTTCTTTGCCGGCCTGATTGACGAGCCGACGCTGTACAACCGGGCACTTTCCCCGGCTGAAATTCAACAGATCTATAGCGCCGGCAGCGCAGGCAAATGCTCTTCGCCTATCATCAAAACTCAGCCTCTCAGCCAGGTCGGGTACTGGGGTGGCAGCGTGAACTTCAGCGTGACCGCCACCGGCTCGGAACCGCTTGCCTACCAATGGCAGAAGGATAATGTCCCTATCAACGGTGCGACCGCCTCCACCCTTGTGCTGACAAACCTCCAAGCCTGGAACGCCGGCAACTATGCTGTGCTCGTAAGTGATACCGGCGGGAGTGTCCTTAGCAGCAACGCCAACCTGACCATAAACCCTGCCGGGGTATCCCTGGCGCTCTACCCCGGGCTTACCATCAACGGCGAAGTGGGGCTGACTTACGGAATCCAGTACAACAGCAACGCCGCAAACACCAATGGCTGGCACGGCGCCGCAAATATCACCCTGAGCGCCCCGACCGAACTGTGGTTCGACTTCCAGGCCCCGGCCTATCCGGCGCGCTTTTACCGCGTCGTGCCCGGACCCATCCCGATCCCTTAAACCAGGGACATCGGAGGCAGCCCCCTCGCTTCTGTCATTCGACGGGTTGGGGCCTATAACCCATCCCCAGGGAGCGCAGCCGTGCCCAAGCTGCCCTCACGCTGTGTACAAGGGGTGCACAAGGGATGCGCAGGGGATGCCCACGCGCCAGCCAGGTGTGCTTCGCCTGTGCATCCGGTGTGCTCCCCTTGTACATAGCTCGTGGTAACAAAGAGGCCCCTTTGCCGACAGCCTGCTGAGACCCCGAAATCGGTAGGGACGCAGCGCCGAGGCGTCCTGGTTCCGGCGGTTGCGGACGCCTCGGCGAGGCGTCCCCACCCGGCGACGGCACTGGGTCCGCCTTCGGTGTTGCCGGTTTGGGCTGTTCAGCCGGAAGCGCGGGTGGCGGGACGATGGCGCTGATCACACTGTCAGGGCCTTTCCAGCCATTCTTGTGCTGGTTGGTGATTACAAAGACCTTCTGGCCGGGGGCGGGTTGGCCATAACGGGCGATGTAGGGGGCGGTGACCTCGCACTGGCCGTTGGTCGCCGGACCTGCCAGGCCCAGGTAGCAGACCCGGCGGTGCTTCATCCGGCCACGGCTGCACGGGGCCTGGGCAAAGACCATAATGTCCTCGGTGACCGTCGCCACGTCGAGCAGCAGGCGCACGCCGTTTTGGGGGTCATTCGTGATAGTCAGGCCGCCGACGGGGTTGGGGCCAAACACGACGGGTGCCGGGGGCTCGGAGACCGGGGCCTGACCGACGCATTGCAGGGTGCTGTTGATTTTGACGCAGAATTGCTGGGCGCTGAGATGCGCGTATTGGCCCAGCGAGGGGTAGCTGGGGACCGTCAGGGCGGCGTCCACCCAGCGCTCGCGCTGGTCTTCGGTGAGCTCCATGCCGAAGCTGTTCGAAGCGACGCCGAAGATGGACTTCATACGGGCCTGGGCGAGTGAGTTCGGGTGCTTGGGCACGCAGTAGATCCGGAAGCACTGCCCAAAGGGCGAGAGGTAGGCCACCATATTGCCTATGCGGTTCGTGCGGGGGGTATCACTAGTTTTCATAGCATTATTATCTTTCTATACCCGGCCGGGGGAGTCGCTAGGGCGCGGGCCCGCCGTGGGCCAACTACCCGGGGCGCCATGCCGCCCCGCCGGCAGCCTCGATGGTAGAGCAAGCGCGGAGCGCGTCAAGGATAAGTTTGCGGTAACGGGCAAGGAGGAAACGATGTCTCTCCATAGCACCCGTCCGTGCTGGGCACCCAAATCCGCAGGCCGATGCCTGCAATCCCAAAGAGATGCCGACGCCGGCTCACCGGCACCACTTGGGATGAAAATGGAACGATGGAAGCTCCCCGGTCCCCGCGCAGCCATGCATTCTAATTCTGCTTGCGTTATTCCCTGGAGCTGATCTAATTACTTCACTTTGGGTTGCGTAGCGTCTGCGCAGCCCGCAATCTGGCCAGGACGGTCAGGAAATGCAGGAGCAGTTTCTATGAAATCAGAGCAAGAATTCGTCCCGCACATTTGCAGTATTTATCCTCTCACCTTCGCCCTTCCGTGCCTGCTCTTGCTGCTGGCCATGGTACCCATGCAAGCCGCGGAGCGCCAGGTCGTGCCCGGTGGCATGCCGGCGGCGGTAGGGCGCTTGCAGCCCCTCGGGCGCCTGGACGGCGCCAAAGAACTCAAGCTCGCGATCGGCCTGCCCCTGCGCAACGAGGCCGCCCTCAGCCAAATGCTGCGCGAACTCTATGACCCTGCCCATCCGAAGTACCGCCGCTACCTCACCCCGGGAGAGTTCACAGCCCAGTTCGGCCCCACCGAGAAGGACTACCAGTCCCTCATCGGCTTCGCCCAAGCTCATGGCCTTAAGGTCCGCACCACGCACTCCAACCGTCTCCTGCTGGACGTCTCCGGCTCGGCGGCCGAAATCGAGCGTGCCTTCCATATCATCCTCCAGCGGTATCAGCATCCCTCCGAAGCTCGCACCTTCTACGCGCCTAATGCCGAGCCCGCGCTCGATCTGGCCACCCCCGTCCTTGGCATCAGCGGGCTTAGTGACTACGCCCTGCCCCGCCCGCGCCTGCACGCCACGCCGTTGGAACCGCTTCCAGGGTCCACCGCTCCACCGTTTCGACCCTCCAGCGCTGCAGCGGCTGGAGGCTTCAACGCTCCAACCCCCAATGCCGGCTCCGGACCTAGCGGCACCTACATGGGCGCCGACTTCCGCGCTGCCTACGCCTCCGACACCGGCCTGACCGGCGCAGGCCAGACCGTGGGATTGCTCCAGTTTGATGGCTACTCCGCCAGCGACATTACCTACTACGAAGCCAAGGCCGGGCTGCCCAATGTGCCCTTGACCAATGTGCTGCTCGACGGCTTCAGCGGGAATCCCACCGGCAGCGGCGGCGAAGTCGAGGTGTGTTTGGACATCGAGGCTGCTATTTCCATGGCCCCGGGGCTCTCGGGCGTTGTCGTGTACATGGCCGGGCCGTACGGCAACTGGCATGATATCCTGAATCGTATCGCGAACGACAACTTGGCCAAGCAAATCAGTTGCTCGTGGTACGAGCCGGGAGGCGGCCCCGACCCAATCGCCGACCAGATTTGGCAGCAGATGGCCGCCCAAGGCCAGTCCTTCTACTGCGCCTGCGGGGACTACGACGCCTTTACCGGGCCGGTGGATTTCCCAGACGAGACACCCTACATCATCCTGGTGGGCGGGACGACGCTCACGACCAGCGGGCCGGGCGGCCCCTGGGCCTCGGAGACCGTCTGGAACTGGAACAACGGGATCGGGACCGGCGGCGGCATCAGCACGCGCTACACTATTCCCGCTTACCAGGCCGATATAGACATGAGCCTCAACCAGGGCTCGACCAGCATGCGCAACATCCCGGATGTGGCGCTCACGGCGGACAACGTGTATGTACGAGCTGACGGGCAGGACTACAATGTGGGTGGGACCAGTTGCGCGGCCCCGCTGTGGGCTGGGTTCACGGCCCTGGTGAACCAGCAGGCGGTGGGCAGTGGCCGGCCCACGGTAGGTTTCATCAACCCGGCGTTGGATGTGCTCGGCCACGCGGCCAAGTACACCACCTGCTTTCATGACATTACGACGGGCAACAACACCAGATCGGGCAGCCCGACTAAGTTCTACGCGGTCAGCGGCTACGACCTGTGCACGGGCTGGGGCACGCCCGCGGGCCAGAAGCTGATCAATGCGCTCGCTACGCCCGACGCGTTGCTGGTCAGCCCGGCCAGCCTCGCGTTCAGCGGAAACGTCGGCGGTCCGTTCAGCCCGAGTCCGGGCTGGCTGACGCTGACCAACACGGGAACTAACGCGCTAGATTGGACCCTGGCAAACACCTCGGCCTGGTACAACGTGTCGCCCACGAGCGGCACACTCGTCCCGGGCGGGCCGGCTATCCCGGTCTCTGTCTCGCCGAGCGCCGCGACGACCACGCTGCCTGCCGGAGTGTATCCTGCAACCTTGATGCTGACCAACCTAAGCAGCGGCGTCGGGCAAACGGCGACGCTGGCGCTGAGCGTGGCGGCCCCGAGTATGAAGGATGACTTCGACCCGGATCTAGACCTGACCCAGTGGTCGAGCTTTGGGGGAATGCCGGGCAGCACGGTGTTGGCGACGAATTATGGGGGGAGCGTCTCGGCGCCCAACTCGCTGTGGTTTGGGGCCAAGGGCAGCCGGTATGCCGCAACGGTGCCGATCAACACGACGGCGGGCGGGCAGATCGGGTTTTGCCTGCGGCTGGCCAATGGCTCGGCCTGGCCCTGGGCGAAGGTGGACAACCTGCCGGCCGAGGGCATCGTGCTGGAAAGCTCGACTAATGGCGGGGGCAACTGGACGGCGCTGGGCAGCTATGCCACCCCGGCCTACTACAACTGGACGGGCGTGGCGCTGCCGATACCGGCGATGGCGCAGGGTCCGGCCGTGTTGTTCCGCTGGCGGCAGTCGGCCAATGACGGCACGAATTACGATCATTGGGCGCTCGACAATGTGGTGATCGGAACAGGCCAAGTTGCGCCGGAGATTATAATGGACCCCCAAGGGCAAAGCGTTGCGGTCGGTAATTCAGCGAGCCTCAGTGTAGCAGCCATCGGGAGTTCGCCCCTCAGCTACCAATGGGCCTTGAACGGCACCAACCTGGCAGGCGCCACAGCCAGCGCGTTCGCCTTGGTCGCCGCCCAACTCTCGGACGGAGGCACTTATTCGGTCGTCGTTTCCAATAGCCTTGGCTCGGCTACAAGCTCCAACGCGGTGCTAGCGGTCTATGTTCCTGTTTGCTCGCCGCCCGCCCCAGGTTTGGTGAGTTGGTGGCAAGGGGAAGGCAACGCAAGTGACTGGAACGGCACAAACAATGGGGTTTTGGAGGGGCCCGTTGGTTTTGCATCCGGCAGGGTGGGCCAGGCCTTTGATCTTAATGGCACCGATGCCGACGTGAGGGTGCCCGCTTCGGCCAGCCTCAACCTTGCGCTTGCAGATGGCATCACAATCGAGGCTTGGATCAACCCGCTGGACGTTGCGCAGCCACACCCATTGGTGGAATGGAATGACGGGGAC
>DATKNZ010000171.1:0-33928 GCA_035541055.1 Candidatus Acidiferrum sp.
AGCTCCACGCCGTTCGTGGTGCCGGCGGGATAGATGACCCCATCCGGGTTCAGGTAGGGGTTGTTGAGCGTGTTGTCGAACTGGAGCGTCATGTAATACCTGTCTCTGCCGGCGGCGCTGGTGACCGAGCTGCCGGCGCAGCAGGGCGGGCCGGTGCGCTGGAGGAACTTGAAGGTGGCATCGGTAACGAAGCTGTTCAGGTAGAAGCAGTCGTAGCATTCCTCGACCCGGATGCCGAAGAAGAAGGTTACGTTGTCGCAGAGCGTGACGTTGCCCTTGGAATCATACACTTTGACGAATATCTGTCCCCAGGGCTGATTGTGCCCGGGCGGCAAAGCGCCGGCCGGGTTATTGGTCATGTTGCGGCCCGAGGCCAGCCGGATGTTGTCGCCGTCGGTGGTGGACGTGTCATCCAGCGTGCTCACGTAGGGGTAGCCGAAGAACCCGCCGATTTCGCCCTGGACCAACACGAGCTGGGCCGAGGCCGGGTAGTAGCCGGCGTTGCCGTGCAGGACAATGGCGATGGCCCGGATGATGTCCGCCGTGGTGAGCCGATAAGTCGCCGTCTTGTAAACCGTCGGCCCGTCGCTCCAATTCCCCATGTTCGGCGCGTTCGAAATGCTGACACTGTATTGGCCGTAGCGGATGAGGCTAACCGTGATGATGTCCTGTTTCGCATAGGGCGGGATCACGACCACTTCGCTGCTGCAAGTGTATCCGCAATCCACATTGAGGTTGACGGGATTGGCGGTCGTAAGCGTCACGCAAACACCGCAGCGCGTAGCCGCTGAGCAGTTGCATTTGCTGTCGAGTTGGTTTTCGTAGGGCGGCAGGCTGGTGTTGACGCAGCCCACGTTGGCCACCGTGCGGGTGAAACCTGCCGGCGTGTTGAAGCCGACGGTGTAGGTCCCGGGGCAAAGGCCGCTGAACAGGTAATAGCCGTTGACGTCCGTGAAGGTGCTCGCCACGGGTGTGCCGGTAACTCCGCACCCGGCATATAGCTCCACCTGCACGCCCTGGATGCCGGGTTCGCCCTCGTCCTGGCAGCCGTTGCGGTTGAGGTCGTTCCAGACGAAGTCGCCGATTTGGCCATTG
This sequence comes from Candidatus Acidiferrum sp., assembly GCA_035541055.1. Taxonomy (GTDB): domain Bacteria; phylum Verrucomicrobiota; class Verrucomicrobiia; order Limisphaerales; family UBA8199; genus JAPLUA01. The sequence continues at coordinate 1,096 of DATKNZ010000171.1, forward strand.
GTCGAGCAGCCGGCCTGAAGGTTGGCGTTGATGCTGTAGCTCGCGCCGCCCTCGCCGCCGGCCCCGAGCGTCAGGACTTGCGTCAGCGAGAACGGGCTCGCTGTAACCGTCCCCCCACTCCAAGTCGCTCCCGAGTTGTCAGCCGTCAAAGGCCCCGAAGCCGTCAGGGGCGTCGTAGTCGCGAGCAAGGCGTTCCCCGCATCGTAATAGGTATCATACGACATCGTCCCGTCCGAGCCGGAAACCAGATGGCTGTCCAGCTCGGCGGTGAAATTGCCGGGGGCCGGACCGAAGCTGTTATCTGAAAAGTAGATTACCAGGCTGTCGCCCGGGGCCTTCGAGGTTGCTGTGACATCGAGTTCCATGTTCGGGCTGGCAGCAGAGCCGAACCGGGGCTTGGTGGTCCCGGACGCGATGACTACGCTCCAGTTGTCGCCGAAGTTGGTGTTCGTGTAAGTAATCGTGCCGTTGGAGCCATGTATCGGCCCAATCGTCGTAACTCCATCTGAGATCAAGACGGTGGGCTGGGCAAAAGCCGCCACGGGAACGGTTAGAATGGCAAATGCACAGGCAAAAAGAGCGTTCTGTTTCATGATGACGGATCGAGCTTGATATTTGTGTCCAATGAATTAGGAAACCTGTAATCCACGTCAGGGCCGCTGTCAAATAAGCGGGGGCGCATCCTGGCACCGCCCCGAGTCAGTATTAGAGCGAGCCTCCGGCTTGCTTGAGTCCCGCCGACCTTCCAGGTTGGCGGGAAGCACGCTTACCCGCGGCAAGCGGGACGCTTGCCGGGACAGCCGCAAGCCGGAGGCTTACGCTACTACTTGGTGGCGGTTCCACGCTGCCGCCGGCCGGCGGCCGCCCGCATCTAATTGTTTGCCCCAGGGCCAACGGCGATTAACATGGCGCCCCAATGCCGGCCAGCAACTAACGCTTCGATTATGCACGCACCTCTTCCCGCTGAATCTGCCATCCCCGAGTCCCGCGCGAGCGGCACGGGCGGCAAGATGCTGCTGCTCAGCGCCATTGTGGCCGCCCTGGGGTCCTTCCTCTTCGGCTTCGACACGGTGGTGGTCTCGGGCACGAACGATATGGTTCAGGGCGCCTTCCACCTGACCAAGTTCATGCTGGGGTTCACGGTGTCGAGCCTGCTGATCGGGACGATGCTGGGCTCGCTGCTCATTGGCCGGCCCGCGGACCGCTGGGGTCGCCGGCCCGTTCTTGGCGTGCTGGCGGTCCTGTTCGTGATTGCGGCCCTGGGCTGCGCGCGAGCCTGGAACTGGTATGCGCTAATCTTCTTCCGTTGGTTGGGGGGAGTGGCGGTGGGAGGCGCGTCCGTGGTCTGCCCGATCTACATCACGGAGATCGCGCCGGCACGCCGGCGGGGCCTGCTCGTGGCCGTAAGCCAGCTCAACATCGTGCTCGGCATCCTGGTCGCGACCCTTTCCAATTACTTCGTGCTCCGCGTCCTGGGGCCTGACAACCCGAGCACGTGGCGCTGGATGTTCGGCGTCATGACCGCGCCGGCAGCGGCGTTCCTGTGCACGGCCCTGCTGATCCCGGAGAGCCCGCGCTGGTTGGTCAAGCGTGGCCGGCGCGCCGATGCCCAGGCTATCCTGGAGCGCTTCGGCTACGAGCAGCCGGCGCTGGAAGCCGAGCAGATCCAGAGGTCGCTCGAAGCCGAACGCAGCGCGCCCGAGCACGGCTTGCGCGACCTTGTCATGGTGGCGGTGATTGCACAGATCCTGGCGCTGCTGGTCATCGGCCAGGTGAACTACATCTACGCGCTCCTGGGATTGGCGGTGTTGCTGGCGGGCTTTGGGAAGCTCCTGGTGGGCTTCCCGCGCAAGTACATCAAGCCGCTGCTGCTGGCGTGCATGATTGGGGCCTTCAACCAGCTCGACGGCATCAACGCCGTGCTCTACTACGCGCCGAGCATCTTCAAAATGGCCGGGGCGGATAGCGCCAGCGCGCTCATGAAGGCCGTGATTATCGGCGCGACGAACCTGGTCATGACGCTGGTGGCTATGGCGCTGATTGACCGCGTGGGACGCAAGGCGCTGTTGCTGGTCGGCTCGGTCACCTTTGTCATGTCGCATGCACTGGCGGCGTGGGTGTTCGCCACCAATGCCCAGGGCTGGATCGTGCTGGTGGCGATGATGGGCATCGTGGGCTCGCACGCCTACTCGCAAGGCGCCGTGGTGTGGGTGATCATCAACGAGATGTTGCCGAACGCGGTCCGCGCCGCCGGCTCGGCCATCGTTTGTTTCCTCATCTGGATGCTCAATGCGGCCATCACGCTGTGGTTCCCGGTCGTCGCGGCTCAGTCGGCCTCCTACGCCTTCGGGTTCTTTGCGCTGATGATGGTGATCCAGTTCTTTGTCTTGCTGGCCGTGCTGCCCGAGACCAAGGGTGTTTCGCTGGAAGAATTGCAAAAGCGGCTGGGCGTGGCGGATTAGACCCTAAGCGTTTATGAACACGAGCACAGGCCCGGATTTGGGCTTCATCTTTGGCCGCCGGAGCATCCGGGTCTATTCGCCGGGTGAGGTTAGCGAGGCAGCCGTGACCCGGCTGCTGGAAGCGGCTATGGCGGCGCCGTCCGCGATGACCAAGGACCCCTGGCGCTTCGTCACCGTGCGGGAGCGGCAGACGCTATTGAAGCTGGCCACGCTGCATCCGGGGGCGGCGATGCTCTCCGCGGCGGCGATGGCGATCGTGGTCTGCGGCGACCTCGACGCTGCTTTGGAGCGCCAGGTCAGCTACCTGCTCCAGGACTGCTCGGCGTCCATCCAGAACCTGCTGCTGGCCGCCCATGCCCAGGGGTTGGGCGCGTGCTGGGTGGGCGTGCATCCGGGCGAGTCGCTGATCAAGCGGCTCAAGGAATGGCTCGCGCTGCCGGCGGCGGTCATCCCGGTCGCCATCGTCTCGCTGGGCCTGCCGGGCGAGCAGCAGCCTCCCCGCACCCGCTTCAGCACGGCCTACGTCCACCGGGAGAAGTGGCAGAAATGACTCTGGCCAACACCGTCAGCGTCGGCCTGAAGGAGGTCTGGTCGCATAAGTTCCGGTCCCTCCTGACGATGCTGGGCATCATCCTGGGCGTCGCCAGCCTGGTGGGCATGTCGGCCATCATCAAAGGCATGGAGAACGGGATGCGCGAAACCATGATCGCGATGGGCGGCGCTGACCGGGTGAATGTGGACCAGGAGGACGTCCCGGCCGAGCAGGAACACCTTGCCGACCAGGCGCCGGGCAACACCATGGCCGACGTCGAAGCCTTGCGCGGCTGTGCGCCCCTCATGCGGCTTGTCTCGCCCAAGATGGACGTTGATGACCTGATCGTGACGCATGGCGATAAGACGTTGATGGTGTGGGACGCCGCCGGCGTGTGGCCTGCCGCTCTCGAGGTGTATCTGCACACGCTCGAGCACGGGCGGTTCTTCACGGACCTGGATGAGGAGAACGCCAACCCGGTGTGCGTGATCGGAACTGGCATTCGCGATGAGCTGTTTGGGTCGCCCGAGCAGACCGGGAAGGAGATCGTGCCGGTCGGGGAGGTCATCAACCTGAATGGGCAGCCTTTCACTATCGTGGGCATGTTCACGCACTACGAGAGCGAGCAGGACAGGAAAGAGCGGGAGCAGGCGCGCAAGCACCCTCAGCAGGTGGAAGCCGGCCCAGCCCGGCGCAAAGGCTGGGGCCGGCGCGGGAACTGGGCGTTCGAGCGCAAGAACCTAACACTTTATATGCCGCTCAACACGGCCTGGGTGCGCTTCCGCTCGGCCGGCGATGCCAACGGCGTGCCGGATAACCGCCTGTCGGACATCGGGCTGAAGGTGACGGCGCTCGACCAGATGGAACCGGCGCTCCAGCAGACGCGCAATGTGCTTATGCTCATGCACCATGGCATTGAGGATTTCGGCTTCCGCACGCAGGAGAACCAACTGGAGAGCATCAACAAGCAGATACACAACGCGCGGGTGAGCGGGGGCGTGATTGGCGGGATCAGCCTGCTTGTGGGCGGCATCGGCATCATGAACATCATGCTGGCGAGCATCAACGAGCGCATTCGGGAGATCGGCATCTGCAAAGCCGTCGGGGCTACCGGCCTCTCGGTTTTCACCCAAGTGCTCATCGAGAGCATGGTTATTGCCCTGCTGGGGGCGGCGCTCGGCGTGGCGGCGTCCTACGGGTTCGTGCGCATTCTCGAGCAGATCAGCCCCACGGCCAATGCGCCCGTCATCACGCCCGTCGCGATGATCATCGCCGTGGCGTTTAGCGCGGCAGTGGGCGTGGTGGCCGGGCTATTCCCCGCCTTTCGAGCCGCGCGGCTCGACCCCATCCAGGCCCTCAGGTACGAATAACCGGCCGGGCAACGCTGCCCCCGTTACTCGTGCGCGCCGGAGAGAAGAGAAGCTCGGTGGCAGACACCTAGGAGGTGGGGGTGGGAGAACCCCGCAGAGGAGAACGCACTGCCACCGAGCATGGTCCATTCAATTACAGGTCAACGCCCCGCCAAACAACTCATTATTTGGCATTTGCTTAGCGTTGATTGCTGGACCGTGCTAGCGCCAATAACCGCCCACCCAAACATAGCCGTGGCCGCGCCTCGCCCAGTGCGGCCCAACCCACACGGCACGAGCGTAAGGCCGTACCACATACCGGCCGCCAACCCATGCCCAACCCCCGGCGCCCCAATACCAGTAGCCCGGTGTCCACACGTAGGCAGCTCCCGGAGCGGGGGGAACGACTTCCACTTGCGCGGGCGGCGGCGCCTGGGGCACTTCCTGTCCCGGCTGTGGCGTCGGCGCAGGAGCGGCGGTGGGCGCTCCGGCCTCCGGACCCGGAGGGGGCGCGCCGGAATTGGCCGGGGCAGCCGTGTAGGCCGGCGGCGATCCCGGCGCAGGCACATAAACAACCCGGTGTTCGACGCACCCGCTCGCCAGGGACGCCAAGCCTCCCAGCGACAGGGCAAATACCGCATTCTTCATCATACTTGTCATAGTAATCTCTCTATAGAATCACATTGCTATAGACGGTGCGGCGAGCCAACTGCATGCGATGAAAAAGTAGGAAATTCAGGCGGCGGGGCGTAACCGGCCCGGGGGGTGGCGGGTCATAGGGCCGGGCAAAAGCCGCGCGCCCGACTGCCTGGCCCGGAGCGTGGATATTGCCTCTTCCTCGTGCTCGTCCTCGTTCTCGTGCTCGTACCCGTAATCGGCGCTCCGGGCCGCTCCATCTCCATCGAGCACGAGGACGAGGACGAGGACGGGAGAAGGCCTGCACCAATTGATATCGCCTCTGGCGCTGCCGTTGCCTACCATCCGCCGCCATGCATTCGAGGATGACCTTGCGGATGATTACCACGCTTATGACCGGCACAACCCCCTTCCTCTCCGCCGCTGCTGAGGCTGGCGGCGCTCCTCTGGGCCAACTCCAGGACCATGCCGACATCGGCGCGCCCAGCCTCGCCGGCTCGGCCAGCTATGACCCGGCAACCCAGACCTACACGCTGACCGCCGCCGGCACCAACATGTGGTTTGGGCGCGACCAGTTCCATTTTGCCTGGAAACGATTGTCAGGCGATTTCATCCTGCGCGCCCGGGCGGAGTTTGTCGGCAAGGGCGCTGACGCGCACCGCAAGCTGGGGTGGATGGCGAGACCTAACCTCGAAGCCGACGCTCCGTATGCGGATTGCGTCGAGCACGGCGACGGCCTCACCTCGCTGCAGTTCCGCCGCACGAAGGGCGCCATCACGGAGCAGATTACGCTGCCGGTGACCAATGCCGACGTGCTCCAGTTCGAGCGCAAAGGCAACGCCTACACCTTTTCGGCCGCGCGCTTCGGCGAGCCGTTCGTGAGCCGCACGCTCACCAACCTCGACCTGGGGGACGACCTCTACGCGGGGCTTTTCCTGTGCGCGCACCGGGGGGAGGTGGTGGAGACGGCACACTTCCGGGACGTGCGGCTCATCCGCCCGGCGAAGGAGGGCTTTGCGCCTTACCGCGATTACATCGGCAGCGTGCTGGAGATTCTCGACACGGGCTCCGGCAGCCTGCAGATGATTTACTCGTCTGGTCAGCCCTTCGAGGCGCCGAACTGGACCACCGACGGCAAGGCGCTCATCTATAACATCAGCGGCCGCGCCGAGGGCTGGGGGCGGCTGGCGCGGTTCGACCTGGGAACGCGCACCCCTGCGCTCATTGACACGGGCTTTGCGACCAAGAACAACAACGATCACGTGCTTTCTTTCGATGGCGCTCTGCTGGGCATCAGTGATCAGAGCGCGCCGGACGGGCAGTCGGCCGTCTATATCGTGCCGGTGGACGGCGGCACTCCCCGACGCATCACGCCGCTGGCGCCCTCCTACCTGCATGGCTGGTCGCCGGACGGCCAATGGCTGGTTTACACCGGGGGCCGGAGCAACAAATACGACATTTACAAGACACGCTCGGGCGGCGGCGGGCCGGAGGTTCGCCTGACGGATTCGGCCGGCCTGAACGATGGCCCGGAATTCACGCCGGACGGCACGTCCATCTACTTTAATTCGAGCCGCGCCGGCACCATGCAAATCTGGCGGATGAAGCCGGACGGCTCCCGGCAGGAGCCGGTGACCGCCGACGAGTTCAACAACTGGTTCCCGCACATCTCGCCCGACGGCAAGTGGCTCGTGTTCCTGTCCTACGCTCCGGAGGTCGCGCCCACCGACCACCCCTATTACAAGCAGGTGTATCTGCGGCTGATGCCGTTGCGCGGCGGGCCGCCGCGGATTATTGCCTACGTGTATGGCGGCCAGGGCACGATAAACGTTCCGTCGTGGGCCCCGGACAGCCGACGCATCGCCCTCGTGACCAATAGCGACCTCTGAGGCTGGCCGTCCGCGCAGGGCCAATCCATGACCGGCGGTAGGGACGCGTTCCACCGCGTCCGTTTCTTTCCGAGACGGCAGGGACACGGTGGAACGCGTCCCTACCAGCCTTCATGAATTGGGCTGGTCGTTCGCGCGGGTCGCGTTGAAGTGTTCGGACTGGCCGCAAACGAGACAACGCGCACGGAAAGAGGACAGATGGGGGGTGAGGATTGCGCCGGCGCGCCTGCCGCAAAGAGAGACGGCGGACGCATACGCGTCCGCCGTTCTAGCTAGTAGCCGTTCCGACTCGCGTCGGTGGCGTTCCACCACTGTTGTTGGCGTTCGTTCGCCGCCCGAGTGTCAAGCAGCGAGTGTGCCAAGGCTTGACGCGCGCTATTCCCTTGGCGCCCGCAAGCGGCTAAATTGCTGCCGGTGTCTGACACGCTGGTTGTTAACGAGATTTACCTGAGCCTGCAGGGCGAGAGCACTTTCGCCGGGTTGCCGTGCATCTTCGTCCGGCTCACGGCGTGCGATCTGCGCTGCTCGTATTGCGACACGGCCTACGCGTTTGCCGAGGGCAAGCGGCGCTCGCTCCTGGAGGTTCGCGACGAGGTGCGGCGGCTGGCCAGGCCGTTCGAGCGGTCGCAGCCTGGGGACGCTCCCGCTGCGGCCGGCGGTGAGGGCATGAGCGCTGGCCCGGGGAAACTGCCGCTGGTCGAGCTGACCGGGGGCGAGCCGCTGCTGCAGAAATCATCCCTGCCGCTCATGCAAGGGCTGTGTGACGACGGCTTCACCGTGCTGCTCGAAACCAGCGGCGCGCACGACATTGCCTCTGTGGACCCGCGGGTGCGGCGGATCATGGATTTGAAATGCCCGGGCAGCGGCGAGGTTGCCCGGAACCTCTGGTCAAACCTGCGGCATCTCAAGGCGACGGACGAGGTGAAGTTCGTCATCGCCACTCAGGAGGACTACGCCTGGGCCAGGGAACAGCTCGCGAAGCATGACCTGGCCGCGGTCTGCCCGGTGCTGTTCTCCTGGGCACATCCGCTGGCAGCGGAGCAGCGGCACAAATCGCTTAAGCCGATGCCCCCGGGGCAGACGCCCATCTCGCGTCAAGAGTTGGCCGAGCGCGTCATTGCCGACGCGCTGCCGGTGCGCTTCCAGGTGCAGTTGCATAAAGTGATCTGGGCGCCAGACCAACGGGGAGTTTAACCACAGATGAACACAGATGGACACAGATGGCCTAAGCCGAAGCGCTGCGCTCCTCCGTTTGCTGCCGGCGCCGGTCTGCAGTCGCACTCAGTAGCATCAACGGCAGTGTTCATCTGTGTTCATCTGTGTCCATCTGTGGTTACAGCCCTGTGACAACGCGTGAGACCCTGGCCTGCCTGCGCGAATACGAGTCGCGCAACGTGACCTTTATCGAGGCGGACGGCTCCTGGCCGATTGTCTGGCAGCGCGCCAGCGGCGTGCATGTCTGGGATGCCGAAGGGAGAAAATACCTCGACCTGACTGCGGCGTTCGGCGTCGCGGCGGCTGGGCACGCCAATCCGCGCGTGGTCCGGGCCGGGCAGGCGCAAATGGCCAGGCTGTTGCACGCGATGGGGGATGTGCACCCCCATGCGCTCAAGGCGCGGCTGGCCCGTGAGCTGAGCCGGCTGACGTTCGAGCGGTGGGGCGGCGCAACCGAAGGGCGAAAGGGCGGGGGCAAAGTGGTCGGAGGCCATGCCGCCGGGGCCACGGGGAAGGCCATTTTCTGCAACTCGGGCTTCGAGGCCGTCGAGGCAGCGCTGAAGACGGCCCTGTTGGCCACGGGCAGGCCGGGCGTGTTGGCTTTCGAGGGCGCTTACCACGGCCTGGGATACGGCGCGCTGAATGTCACTCAGCGGCGGCACTTTCGCTGGGCCTTCCGCCGCCAGCTCCGTGAATTTGGGCACTTCGTGCCGTTCCCCATCTCCGTGGCATCGCTGGAAACGGTCGAAGCCCGGATACGGGACCTGTTCCGTCGCAAGCTTCCCGGGGCTGTGCTCGTGGAGCCCGTGCAGGCGCGAGGCGGCATCAACGTCCCTCCGCCTGGCTTCCTGCCGATGTTGCGCCGGGTGTGCAACGAGCACGGCGCCTTGCTGATCCTGGACGAGGTTTACACCGGCTTCGGCCGCACCGGGAGATGGTTCGCCTGCGAGCACTCCGGCACGGTGCCTGACCTGGTTTGCCTCGGCAAAGCGCTGACGGGCGGTTTTCCTCTCTCGGCGTGTGTCGGGCGCGCGGCGGTCATGGATGCAGCCTGGCCGGCGTCGAACGGGGAGGCAATCCATACGAGCACGTTCCTGGGCCATCCTGTCGGGTGCGCGATGGCGCTGGCGGAGATTCGCGAGATCGGGGCGCGCGGGCTGGTGCAGCGCAGCGCGGAGTTGGGCGATGCCTTGTTGGGCTGGCTTGCCGAACTGGTGCGCGCTACTGCCGGCTTGCGCCTCGAGGCGCGCGGCCTAGGCCTGTTGGCCGGCTTGGAGGTGCGGCTCCCCAACGGCGCCTCGGCAACTGAACTCGTGTTAAGCGCCGTCAAGCGGCTGCTCGGGCAAGGCTTCATCTTTCTGCCGGAAGGGGAGCACGCGAACGTTGTCAGCTTCACCCCGCCGCTTACCATTTCGGCCAAGCAGCTCCGCTCGGCCGTCCGAGCCCTTGCCCCCTCACTGAGCCCATGAAGCTCACGGAGATGAAACAACTCCTGGCGGCGCACAACCTGCGCCTCACGAAATCCCTGGGGCAGAACTTCCTGCACGACGCCAACCAGTTGCGGCGCCTTGTGGCGGCAGCGGAGTTGAGCCGGGCCGACTGTGTCCTGGAAATTGGGCCGGGGCTTGGGCCGCTGACCGGGTTGTTGCTTGAGCAGGCAGGCGAGGTGCTTGCCGTTGAGAAAGATGCGCGGCTGGTGACGCTGCTCCGGGAGCGATTTAACGCAGGTCAGGCGCGGCCGGAGGCCACGCCGGCCCTGGAGTTGGTCCACGACGACGCCCTTGATTACCTGCGGCGCGAGCCGCGGGATTGGACCGGGTGGAAGATGGTTTCCAACCTGCCTTACTCGGTGGCGTCACCGATTATAGTGGAACTGGCGCAGGCGCAGGCCGGCCCGGAGCGGTTGGTCGTGACGCTGCAATTAGAAGTGGCGAAGCGGCTCCTGGCCAAGTCGGCAACGCCCGACTACGGCGTGCTCACCTTGCTCGTGCAGGCGGCATACGAGCCCAAGGCGTGGTTCAAGGTTCCGGCGAGCTGCTTCTTCCCCGAGCCGGATGTGGACTCGGCCTGCGTATGCCTCGTGCGTCGCGCGGAGCCGCTGCTGGGGCCTGGGCAGCGCGGCCCGTTCGCGGCGCTGGTCAAGCGCAGCTTTTCCCAGCGGCGCAAGATGATGCTCAAGCTGTTGAAGGAGGACTGGCCGGAAGCTCGCCTGCTGGGCGAATTCGAGCGCCTGGGCCTCTCGACCCGCGCACGCGCCGAGGAGGTCTCGTTGGAGCAGTTCGTCCAACTGGCCCGCGGCCTCTCCGCACCAGCCCCATGAACGAGGAAATCTTCGACGTGGTCAATGAGCGCGACGAGGTCATTGGCCGCGAGACCCGGCGCGAGGTGCATCGCCTGGGTTTGATGCACCGGGCCGTGCATGTGCTGGTGTTCAATGCGGCGGGGCAGGTCTTCCTGCAGAAGCGCTCCATGAGCAAGGACCGCCAGCCCGGCTTGTGGGACTCTTCGGCCTCGGGTCACGTGGACACCGGCGAGGACTACGACGCCTGCGCCGTGCGGGAGCTGCGCGAGGAAATCGGGCTGGAGGTGCAGACTGTTCCGCGTCGCCTGTTCAAGCTGGCGGCGTCACCGGAGACGGACCAGGAGCATGTCTGGGTCTATCGCTGCGAGGCCGAGGGCCCGTTCCGCCTGGACCCGGAGGAGATCGAGCAGGGCGGCTGGTTCTCGGTGCAGGAAGTATCGAACTGGATGGCCCAGCACCCGGAAGAGTTTGCCAGCGCCCTCCTGAGCATTTGGAAGCGGCTGTCCTGAAGCCGCACAGGCGCGAGCGTGCCATTCTGGCACACTTCCGGGTTTCCAGGCCACGTTCAAGCCAGTTTGCCCTGTGTCTCCCCGGTGACTTCCCGGTGTGTCTCCCAGGGGGCCCGGACCACATGGGAGACACACCGGGCACTCACCGGGGCAACGAGCGGCTGACGCGCCGCCAGCAAGCGATTCTCGATGCGAGGATCCGCCGGTGTAACGTTAACGCTGGGGGATTCACGCCTGGCCAGGGGTCTGTGGCACCAGGGGCCAAAGGGTCACCGATCTCTATTTGGTGCTGGCCGCCTTCTGGGCCTTGGCTTCGAGGTCCTTCACAATGCGCTTAACCAGGCTGGTGGGAAGGGCGTACGTGGAGACGCGGCTGGCGCGGGCGATATTGAGGCCAATGGCCTTGCCGTCAAGGTCCACCAGTGGGCCGCCGCAAAGCCACGGGTGCAGGACGGTGTCGTGCTCGATGACCTGCTCGAACCCTTCGGCGCGCAAGCTGACCTCGCCTACGAGGCGGTCGCGGCCGGAGGGGGCATCCAGCTCGCCGGCCAGCCATTCGGCGCTGGGGGCCATCATGCGGATCTGCGCCTCGAAGCTGCCGGTGCCGCGCTGGACGCGGACCTTCACGGTCTCACCGGCACGGAACCCGCGCAGGCGCTCGACGATTTGCTCGCGGTTGGTCACGGCGGCGCCGTTAAGCGCGGTGACGACGTCGCCGGCTTTCAACCCGGCTTCCTCCGCGCCGAGGCCGGGCAGCACTTCCTCGATGCGCGGCACATTGGTGCTGAAGTCGAACTGGACGCCGATGAGCGCGCGCTGGGCCCGGATGCGCCGGGGCAGGGTGCTGACCACGCCGATGGCATGCGGCGTGGGCGCGATGCCCGGCGTGATGGCCCACTGGCCGGGGTGCACGTGTTCGTCAGACCACTGAATCGGCTTGAGGCCGGTGGCGTGCACGCGGACCAGCGCGACGTCGGCGCTTTCGTCGCGGGCAATGACCTCGGCGTCGGCGTGCGCATCCGACGCGAGCCAGCAGGTCAGCTTGCCCGGCTTGAGTTCGCTCGCCTTGGTGATGGCCAGTCCATTGGTGTCCACGACGGCGCCGAGGGCAACGGGCGTGTCGTCCACTTCGAGCTTGATGATGGAGAAGCGCGTAGCGGCGGCCACCGGGGCAAAGGCGCGCAAGGTCTGTTCGCCGCTTCGGTACCGTGAACGGGGGAGCTGCTCGTCCGCGCCGGTTTGCCGCCCGAGCGCCGCAGCCGCCACAAACAACTGCAGACAGGCTAAGGCAAGAGAGCGGCGGAGAAAATGCCGAGCGATCATTCTGCGTTCAGCGGGGGCCCGGCGGGGTTTCCACCTGCACCTCAAGCTTAAGGTGGTCGTCGCCGCGTTTGACCTCGAGGTGCAGCGTCTCGCCCGGTTGCGCCTCGGCAATCCAGCGGCGGAAGACCGCGGCGACAGGAATGCGGCGCTGCTCCACTTCGAGCACAATGTCGCCCGCCTTGAGCCCGGCGCGGGCGGCGGGGCTGTTGCTCTCGACCTCGGTGATGCGGCAGCCGGCCGGGTCGTCAACGCCGCTGGCGCCGATGTAGGCGCGCGGGTTGGCCACGAGGTCGGTCGTCTGGGGGCCGTGGGTGAGGTGGTCCCACGCCTCGTAATAGTCGTTGATGGCGACGTGATAGTTCTCGGAGGTGGGGCCGCTGATGGCGGTGTGGATACCAATGACGTGGCCGGCCATGTCCACAAGCGGCCCGCCCGAATCCCCGGGGCTGATCGTGCAGTCGGTTTGGATCGCCCCTTCGGGAAAGCCGATCACGCGGCCGAGGCGTGCCACGAGCGAGCGTTGCAGATCGAAGCCCCCGGGGTGCCCGAGCGCCAACACCCAGTCGCCAAGCCGGACGTCCTCGAAATCCCCCATAGGCACGCAAGGCCAGGGGCCGGGGTCGGTGATGAGCATGAGGCCCGAATCCGTGTCGGCATCCAATCCGAGCGTCTTGCCGTGGGCCACCTTGCCGTCGGGGAAGGTGAAGTGGACCGAGCGGCCGGCCCGGCCGGCGACGTGGCCGGCCGTGAGCACCAGGCCATTGGAGGAGACTACCACACCGCTGCCGCTGCCGTACCCGACCTCGACGGCCACAACGGCCGGCGAGACGCGCGGCAACAGCGCCTTCACATGTTGTTCGATGGCCGCCAGGTCGGCGATGGATTCCGGCACCGGCTTCCTCAAGGCGGCCGCCCACTCGGAGCGGTGGGCCGGGGCCGGTTTGGGGACGGGCGGGGCGCTGAGAGGATCGGCCCCCAGGAGCGGCGTGCAGTTCAACGCCGCCGCCAGCAGCCAGCCGCAGATAGGCACCCGCAGGTCTCGCGTAGCGTTCATGGGCTTCAGAGCCGTTGGCATACGTGCGCAATCCGGGCTCGGCCCCGTGGCCGAACGCCCGATCCTCATGCACACTAACCCGGACTGCCTGAGGGTCAAGGTGCCGGTGCCCGGCTGGCAACTCCCGAAGGGAAAGGCGTTGTGTCCCCTAACCCTGGCTACTTGCTCGGATTCCAGACGTACTTGCCGCTGCGATCAACGTAACCGTACTTGCCGCTGGACTTGACGCGCGCCAGGCCATCGGTGAAGGGGGCCGCTTCGTCGAACTGGGGATTAATGGCAAACTTGCCGCTCGTATCCACGAAGCCCCAACGGCCCGAATCGCGCACCGCGGCCAGGCCTTCGGAGAACGGCTCGGCATCATCGAACTGCGGGTTGATGACGAAGTTGCCTTTGGGGTCAACGTATCCCCAGCGCTTGGCCTGCCGCGCGGGCGCGAGCCCCTTCACGAACCACCCGACATCCTCGAACTGCGGGTTGATGGTAATCTGCCCGTTTTTGCCCACAAAGCCCCAGCGGCCATCCATCCGGATGCCGGCGAGCCCTTCGGAGAAGCGCTGGGCTCGTTCGAACTGCGGGTTGATGACGAGCTTGCCGGCGGGATCGGTATAGCCAAAGCGCCCGCCCGACTTGATCACCGCGAGGCCGCCGTAGAAGCCCGCCGCCTCGTCGAACTGCGGGTTGATGACGAAGTTGCCGGTCTTGCCGATGTAACCCCAGCGGCCCCCGAGCTTCACGGGCGCCAGCCCTTCGGCGAACTTGCCGGCGTCATCGAACTGCGGGTTGATGACGTAATTGCCGTCAGGCTTCACGTAGCCGTAACGCCCGCCGCCGCCGATGCCGCTGAACGGCTTGGGCACGCCTCCACCGAGCCGGACGGCCGCCAGCCCGTCACTAAACACGTCGGCGTAGTCGAACTGCGGGTTAATGGCGATTTTGCCCGCGGGGTTGACATAGCCCCATTTTCCGATGCGCACGGCGGCGAGTCCTTCGGAAAAAACTTCCGCACGGTCAAACTGGGGATTGATCACCAGGGAGCCCGAGCGCGAGACATAGCCCCACCGCCCGTCCACGCTCACGGGGAACAGATCATTGGTCGCCGCTAGGATGCACACGGGGGCCAGAATCCCCTGCGCGAACAAGACACATAGTAATACTCGTTTCATAAGCTCTAATTCATTGAATGGTTCTCCGCAGGCAGGCGAAGCGAACTCTCACCCGCCCTTATGGTTTCGGCACTGTTCCATCAGAATGCGGGGATGTCAAACATCCGGCGTGGGCGCCCTCGGGTGTGGGCGCACGACAAAGGCCTTCCTTTCCTTTGTTACCTTTGTGCAAAGAAGGCGGGCTGCCTTGCGCCCTGTGAATTACCCGCGACCAGACTCGTCTATATAGGCCAGGCGAGTGTTAGTGAGCGTCCGAGAACCTTATTGAAAGAAATGGAACTATGAAAAGAGCTGTATTGTGCATGTTGCTGGCAGGCGCGGTGTTGACGCAGGGCTGCGTGATTGGGTTTCCGCCGCTGATCAACGTCGAGAGCAAGGAGGGCAAGAAGGAAAACCAGGAGGTGCTGAAGCGGTTGGATGCGATTGATAAACGCCTGACCCAGCTTGAAACACAAGAGAAGGAAGTTAAGAAGTAATCGGCACCGCCACACGCGGGCCAGGGCGGCCGTGGCGAGGCGGACGACCTCAGCCTGAGAGCACCTCCAGGCTGAGGACCTCGCCGGCTTCGCATTCGGCCAGAACCTCGAAGGGCCGGCAGCAGATCTCGCAGTCGGTCGTGAAGCGCTGTGTGCGCAGGCTTGTGTCCACGGCGAGTTCGAAACTCTGACCGCACCAGGGACATTGGATCGTCTCGGTGACTTCCATAGCGAGTTGCGCTGACAATAAAGTCGGGCTAGGTAAGGGGCAAAGCAACTGGGAGCAAGTCATGCCCCACACCCAACTCTTTGGCTCGCTCCTGCGCACCGCCCGGTTGTGTCGCGCCGCGCGCCGGCGTGGGGTTTCTGTGGCCCAGGGGCGGGAAGGGCAGGGGGACGGAGGCGCCGGGGGGCGGCGGCTTACCCGCCGTGAGTTCATCAGCGCCGGGGCTGCGGCGGCTGCGGCTCTGGCTGTTCCGCGCTGGGCGTTCGCAACGGGCTCCGGCCGGCCCTCAGTGGCCATTGTGGGAGCCGGCATCGCCGGCCTCAATTGCGCGCTGACGCTGGTGGACCGTGGTGTGCTCCCCGCCATTTACGAGGCCTCGGGCCGCGTCGGCGGGCGCATGTTCTCGAACCAGGACTACTGGAGCGAAGGCCAGGTCAGCGAATGGTGTGGCGAACTGATTGACAGCAATCACCACACGATACGGCGTCTCGCCGCTCGTTTCGGCCTGCAACTGGACGACCTCGTCGCGGCCCAGCCCCCGGGCGCTGAGGAAACCCTGTCCTTCGACGGGGGCTGCTATCCTCGCGCCCAGGCGGTGCAGGATTTCCAGCCGGTCTATGACGCCGTGCAGGCAGACTTCGCGGCGGCCGGGGAATCCACAACCTGGGAGTCCGGCACGGCTGCGGGTCGCCGCCTGGACAACCTGAGCCTCTGGTCGTGGATCGAGCAACGCGTCCCCGGCGGCCGCACTTCGCGGCTCGGCCAACTGCTGGATGTCGCTTACACGGCGGAATACGGCGCCGACACCAGGGACCAAAGCGCGCTTAATCTCGTTTACACGCTCGCCGGCAGCGACCGGCACTTCGAAACGTACGGGGCGTCGGACGAGCGCTACCACATCCGGGGCGGAAACCAGCAGTTGCCGCAAGCGTTGGCGGCCTATCTTGCCAGGGCAGGCGCGCGGGTGCAGACCAGGTGGCCGTTGGCCGCCCTGCGCGAACGGCCTGATGGCAAGTACGTGCTCAACTTCGAGCACGGAGCTGGGCGAGCCGAGGTCGTGGCGGACTTCGTTGTCCTGGCGCTCCCCTTCGCGGTGCTGCGGAAGCTGGATTATACGCGCGCCGGATTCGACAGCCTGAAGGACAAGACGATCCGCGAACTGGGCTGCGGCAGAAATGCCAAGTTGCAGCTTCAGTTTACCCGGCGGCTGTGGAACGAGGCGGGAGCCTGGGGCCGGAGCACCGGGACGACGTTCGCGGGCTGCGGCTATCAGAACACCTGGGAACCCACACGCGGGCAGGGAGGGTCCTGCGGTATCCTGAACGATTTCCTGGGCGGGTCGGGTGTCGGGCGCCTGCGCACGCGGGAGGTCTTCCTGCGAGCGCCGAATCCCGCCCTGGCCGAAGATGCCGGAGCGTTCCTCGCGGCGGCGGCCAAGGCGTTCCCCGGTCTGGCGGCGCTATGGAACAGCAAAGCCACGGTGTCCGTCCCTCACCGCTGGCCGCTCTTCAACTGTTCCTACGCGTACTGGCGGGTGGGCCAATACCAGTCCATTGCCGGCTACGAGCGCGTGCGGCAGAAGAATGTTCTCTTCGCCGGCGAGCATACTTCGGTGAGCTACCAGGGATTCATGGAGGGCGCCGCGCAGGAAGGACGGCGCGCCGCCGATGAAATCCTCGCGCAGCTCGGGCGCCGGCGCGCCAAGGGCGCGGGGCAGGCGGCTGAATAGGAAGCTGCCAGTGCGGGCGGAGCACCCAAATCCGAAATCCGAAATCCGAAATCCGAAACATATTCAGAGGCTCAAACGAGCAATGACCGAAACCTGCAGCCGGGGTGCGTTTTGAACCTTTAGAGTTGGAGCATTGGGATTTGTTTCGGATTTCGTGCTTCGGATTTCGGATTTAGGCTAAGGAAGTCAGCGGTACTGTGGTGATGCACCCACCCGCCCTCCCGTCGCACGAACGCTCTACCTGGCCGCGTGGCTCAGCCGGTAGGCTTCGGTCGTCGTGTAATACTTGGCCAGCATGTCGGGCACCTCCCAGTCCGGCATCTTGCCGGCGGCGAGGAAGCCCAGGAACTTCTCCGTGACCTGCGCAAAATGCGCCTCGTGGCCGACGCGGTATTTGTCCGGGATGGTGACTTCCCAGGCTGGGCCTGCGGGTTTCAGGTCCACACCAGGCCAGAGATCGTTCAGCTTCGTTACGGCGTGGCGCAACGCTTGTTCAAACTGGGCCGGCGAGGCATCGGAATGGTTCTCAACGTAGAGGGTGGGTTTGTAGTTCTGCTCGGCGCCTTGCTTGATGACGAGGCTGGCGCGCGTGCCGCGCATCATGGCATGAAGGCTGTCGCCAGCGCCGGGCGGAGCCTCGAAGCGCCACAGAGCGGCGACTTTCGCGTGCACGCCGCGAATAGTGTAAGTGACCTCGCCATTAGCGAAGACCGCCAGGTCGCCTTCGGGGCCGACGTCCGCCTTCAGGTTGGCAGGAAAATGGTCCATGCCGGTTGAGCGCTTGAACTGCTCCGGGGTGAGCTTGGTGGGCCAGCGGCGGGCGCTCAGCACTTTAATGTCCTTGCGCCAGTCCAGCGCCTGGTCCGGGAAGCAGAGCCACTGGACTCCGTCCACCAGGTGCGTGCCGACGTCGGGCACCGACTCGCCCTGCTGGCGGACGTCATAGAACCACGCCGGGCGGGTGAGCGGCTTGCCGGCCACCTCCTTGTAAAAGTGGTGGACGCTCTCCAGCTCCACCGCGGGCTCGGCAGGCGTGCCTGTCTGGATCGTGCCGAATAGTTCGGGCATGCGGGCCAGTTCGCGCTGCAGGATGCTCGTGATCTCGTAGCGCTCGGTCATGATGTCATAGAGCAGCACCTTGTTCTCGGCGGCGCGCGCGAAGGCGTGGCGCAGCATGGTGAAATTGGCCGGGGTGATGGCCATGGGCTTAT
Source organism: Candidatus Acidiferrum sp. (assembly GCA_035541055.1). Classification (GTDB taxonomy): domain Bacteria; phylum Verrucomicrobiota; class Verrucomicrobiia; order Limisphaerales; family UBA8199; genus JAPLUA01. The sequence goes on from DATKNZ010000171.1 coordinate 19,175, forward strand.
CGGCCAGCACGTTCAAGCCGGCGGAGATCGAGCGGTCAATGTATTCGGTCTTTCGCGCGTTGTTGCCAGCGAGGACTACGACGTTCCCGGCTTTCTCCTTGAGCATGCGCTGCAGGAAATCTGGCCCGGTATAGACGACCTCGTCCCAGTGGGTTGGGTCGTTGCTGCGCGTGTTGAAACGTTCCACGAGCTTGAGGTAGTCATCTAGGTCGGGACCCGGCGGGCTATATACGTGCACAACCGGGCTGACCTGCGGGTACATGAGCTTCTGCACCAGGCCGGCATGGAAGTGGCCCGGATCAAGCGTGATGAGCCGCACGGCGTTCGTCTCCGGAGCAGCGTGGAGCGTAAGGCACATAGAGAGAAGGAACGGCAGGAGGGAAGCTCGAAGCCCGAAGCCCGAAGCACGAAGCAGCCGTTCGCTCATGGCGCGTCAGGCCTGCTTCAGCAGCCGGTCAACGCCGTAGGGTGCTCGTTGCGGCCGCGCCAGCATCGCGTTGGCCTCCTCGTCGCCGATGAAGGTTTCGTTCGTGGGGTCCCAGCGCAGCTTGCGGCCCAGCTTCATGCCGATCCAGCCCAGGATGCAGGTGCTCGTCGCGCGATGTGCTTGCTCCGGGTTGGTGGCCGCGGGCTCGCGGGTTCGGATGCTCATAAGCCAATCGCCGTGGTGATCGGTGCTGGCGTGTGTGTGGTAGTCGTTCTCGCCGAGGGTCGAGTTGAGTATCTTAGGATCGCTTGCTTCCAGGGCCTTGCCATAGGCGGTGGCCGGGTCGCTGGCGGTTACCTTGGCTGAGCCACGGCTGACGAATATCCAGCCGTCCGCGCCCTCGAACCGGATGCCATTGGGAAACGTGTTATCAATGAGCATGGTGACGCCGTTGGCGTACTTGGCCTCGATGTGGTAGGGCCCGTGCACGTTCCAAAGCCCGGTCTTGGGGAACTCGGCCTTGCCCTCGATCTCGACCGGGCCGGTGTATTCGGTGGCCATGCCCCATTGGGCGATATCCACGTGGTGCGCGCCCCAGCCGGTGATCATGCCCAGGCAGTAGGATTCGATGCGCAGCCAGCCCGGCCGGTCCTTGATGCTGTTCTGGGGATGGACGCGGTCCTCTGTGTAAAAGACCTGCGGGGTGCTGCCCAGCCACATCTCGTAATTGAGATTGGGCGGCACGGGCATCTCCTGCGTGCTGCCGCCCGATGGGTCCACCGGCAGGCCGACCTTGACCGTGTGCAACTGGCCGATGCGCCCGTTGCGCACCAGTTCGACCGCCAGCCGGAATTGCGCCGTCGAGCGCTGCTGGCTGCCGATCTGGAAGGCGCGCCGGTGCAGCCGGACGATGTCGCTGACCGCCCGCCCTTCTTTCAGCGTCATGGCGAAGGGCTTCTGCACGTAGATATCTTTGCCGGCTAGCGCGCCGGCAATGACCGGCTCGGCATGCCAATGGTCTGGCAAGCTGATCGCCACAGCGTCAACGTCGGCGTCCTTCAGCAGCTCGCGATAGTCGCCGTACGTCTTTACCGAGACTGCCTTCTCGGAGCTCAGCTTCTTGGCATAGGTGCCCTCCACGAACTTCCGGGCATGCTCGACGCGCTTGGAATCGAGGTCGCAGACCGCCACGATGCGGGCGCTGTTCTGCTTGAGGATGCCCGGCATGTCCATCTCGTGACCGATGCGGCCGCAACCAATCTGCCCGATCTGGATCTTCTTGCTGGGCGCCTCCTGCCCCAGCACGGACGAGGGGATAATCGTCGGGAATGCCGAGGCGGCAGCCGCGGCAGCGAGCGAAGTCCTGACGAACTGCCGACGGGAAAGAGAAGGCGACTTATTCATACATGGTGGACATCTAGGCAGCCAATCTGTTCGCACAGAGAGTGCAGGCTACGCACGGGAAAGCAAGGGCGATCCGATTTGCGATTTGCGAGCCGATGGCGAAAGGGCTTGCTTTGCGCGAACGCGCAGGCAAGTAATCGGTCTATAAAACGATGGAAACGAACATCATCATCGGCTGGGTTCCCTGGCCGGTTGCGGCGGCCACGGCGATCTGGTTTGGCATCATGGCTCACCATGCCCGGAAAAATGCCGTGGTTTGGGCCATTGGCGGCGGCATTCTGGGCCTGATCATCACCACGCTGGTGATGGGCCTGGGGCAGGCCGCCTTCATTCCCTTTACGAGCGAGCAGCAGTCGCTCTTCCGCATCAAGATAGGCGGCCTCGCCATCTTCATCGTCTTGTTCCTTGGATGGCTGTTGACCAGCGGCATGCATCGCAGCCTCCTCTCGGAGTTGGGGCGGCCTGTCGAGGCACCGAAGACGGCCGCCAAAGAGGCCGCACCAGCCGCACCGGCCGCGCCGGCCAAGCCACCCGGAACACCTGCTCGGGTCTAGCGAACGGATGCGGCGCTTTTCCCTCGCCTCCTTCGAGGGGGAGAGGGCCAGGGTGAGGGGGCGTTACCGCGGCAGTGGTCAGATGCGACTGTCATGGCAGCGCTTCACTATTGTCAGCAGCCGCTGGTGAAGGTATCAACCCCCCGCTGATATGATCCTAAGATTTAAAGCTGGCCCTCATGCCTTGGTGTTGGCGCTCGTCGCGCAGCTTGCCCTGGCGGGCTGGGCGCGAGCGGGGGGCGGAGTTGTTTATGAAGGGAAAAACGGCCCGGGCAAGGGTAAGCACATCGTGCTGCTGAGCGGGGACGAGGAGTATCGCTCCGAGGAAAGCATGCCGATGCTGGCGAAAATCCTGGCCGAGCGGCACGGGTTCACCTGCACCGTGCTGTTCGCCATCTCGCCCGCCGACGGCACGATTGACCCCCTCACGCTGACCAATATACCCGGCATGGAGGCGCTGGATTCGGCGGACGCCTGCGTGATCGCCCTGCGGTGGCGCGGGCTGCCGGACGAGCAGATGAAGCACTTCGTGGATTACCTCAACGCCGGCAAACCGATCATCGCCCTGCGCACCAGCACCCATGCGTTCGCCTATCCGACTAACTTGCCGAGCGCCTACGCGCGGTATGATTGGCGCAGCCAGGATTGGCCGGGCGGCTTCGGGCAGCAAGTGCTGGGGGAAACCTGGGTGGCCCATCACGGCAACCACGGCAAGGAAAGCACGCGCGGCTTGATCAACGAGGCGTACAAGGATAACCCGGTGCTGCGCGGCGTGGGGGACCTGTGGGTGCCCACCGACGTGTATGAGGTCGTCCACCTGCCGCGGGATGCGCAGGTGCTGGTCTGGGGGCAGGTGCTGTCGGGCATGAACCCGACCGACCCGGCCGTCGAGGGGCCAAAGAACCATCCCCTCATGCCGCTGGTCTGGCTGCGCAATTACAAGGGTGAGCAGGGCAGGACCTCAAAGATTTGCGCCACAACCATGGGCGCCGCCGTGGACCTTCAGAACGAAAACCTGAGGCGATTGCTGGTCAACGCGTGTTACTGGGCCACCGGGCTGCAGAAGCAAATCCCGGCGAAGGCGAACGTGGCCTATGTGGGCGAGTATCATCCCGGCTGGTTCGGGTTCGGCAAGTTCAAGCATGGCGTGAAGCCCGAGGATTTGAGGCTCCAGCCGTGAGTGCGGCGATGAAGGCCGTCCGGCTGATTCGCCCCGGCCGGCCATTGGAAGCCCAGCGGGTAAAGGTTCCCGAAGTAGCGCCGCACGACGTGCTGGTGCGCGTCCGAGCGGCGGGGATCTGCCATTCGGATGCACACTATCGCGCGGGGCGTTCGCCGGTGCATCCGCTGCCTATGACGCTCGGGCACGAGGTGGCCGGCGTCGTCGAAGCCACGGGGGCTGCGGTGCGCAACGTGAAGCACGGCGACCGCGTTTGCGTGCATTACCTGGCCACGTGCGGCGAGTGCGTCTATTGCCTCCAGGGCAACGAGCAATTCTGCACAGCCGGGGCGATGATCGGGAAGTATCGCGACGGCGGCTACGCCGACTTCATGGTCATGCCCGCGCGCAGCGTGTTCCAACTCCCGGAGCAAATCCCCTTCGAGCAGGGGGCGGTAATGATGTGTTCCTCGGCAACCTCGCTCCACGCGCTGAACAAGGCGCGGCTGCGGGCGGGGGAATCCGTGGCCGTATTCGGGGCGGGCGGGCTTGGGCTCTCGGCAATCCAGCTCGCGCGGGCATTCGGCGCGCGCGAGGTGTTCGCGGTGGACATCAAGCCCGACAAGCTTGAGCTGGCGCGAAGCTTCGGCGCCGTGCCGGTGGACGCCTCGGCCTGCGAGCCGGTCGCCGAGCTTGGACGGCTCACCGGCGGGCGCGGCGTGGACGCGGCGCTGGAGCTAATCGGCCTCCCCACTACCATGCGGCAGGCGGTGCAATCCCTGGCCATCCGCGGGCGCACAGCCCTGGCCGGCCTCATGGACAAGACCTTCCAAATCGCGCCCTACACCGAACTCCTGAACAAGGAAGCCGAGATCATTGGAGTGTCTGACCACCTGGCGCAGGAACTGCCGCTGCTGATCGAGTGGGTGCGCCAGGGCAAGCTGGACCTCTCACGGGTCATCACCCGCACCGTGCCCCTCGAAGCCGGCGCTATCAACGAGGTCCTGGATGAGCTGGAACGCTTTGGCCAGCAAGGACGGGCCGTAGTTGTGAACGGCAAGTAACCGCCTTTTCGCCCGGCCAACCCCCTCATCCCCTCCCTATGCACACCGGTACCTCACCGTAGAACCTCTGCAAACTTTGCAGAGGTTCTACGGTGAGGTACCGGTGTGCATAGGGAGGGGATAAGGGGGGGATCGGGTCCGGCGCCGGCGGGCTGATTATTGCAAGTGCCTTGTTGAGCGGGACTTGTGAATGCAAGGCCCCTTAAGGCAGTGGCGGGCTCCAGATTGGGTATGGCGGGGGTGGGCCGGGATCGCCGCAAGCTGGAGGTTTAAGCTCTCCGAGTAGCAGCAAAATGGCGTTGGGCGCCCGAACGCCAAGGAGGTCGCGAGGGGATCGCATGAAGAAACGATCGGACGCCCAACACGCGCAGAGTAGGGTATAACCCTACCTGACGCAACTGCTTTTCACCCCAGGAAATTCCCGGGGGCCCATCCGCGCGCCGCGCCGGTGTTGTAGTAGAGCAAGCCTCCGGCTTGCGGTTGTCCCGCCAACCTTCCAGGTTGGCGCCCCGCCCGCATGCAGGCGGCAAGCTGGAAGCTTGCCGGGACGGTCGCAAGCCGGAGCCTTGCTCTACTACCCGGGTGCAGTAGCGGGCCTCATCTTACTGCCTTAAACTATTTTAGCCTTGGACAGCGGATGTCCCACCCTCCCTGAGAGAATGCTGGGCAAAAATTATGAACAGAAACATATACCAGCAGACGGAAGCACAGGACAGGAATGGCGCGGCGCGAGGGGGCGAGCCCCAGTTGGAGCTGGCGCTGGCCGCGGGGGCAGGCGCGCGAAGGTCAGAGCAAGGTTCCCGGCGCCGGAGCCGGGCGAGTTGGTGGTTCCAGCGGATGCGGCAAGCCGTGGACCGGGCCTGCGATTGGCAGCCGGTGCCGGTGCCGCCCCCGGAGCAGATTTGGTTCCGTGACGTCCAGAGGACCGTGAGCCTCGGCGCGGACAGCTCCACGCAGCGCCAGCTCTGCGAGTAGGGGGTCGCGGCGGCCCAAACCGGGCGCCGCGTGAGGGCACGCGGCCTACAACCGGAAACCGTTGCCCCTGTAGGCCGCGTGCCCTCACACGGCGACGGGTATGAAGGGTCCGCGCTACAGCGTAGCGAATACCTTCTCCAGGTACTCGCGATTGGCCCGGGCGTTCGCGGTGACCGCCTCAGGCGTGTCGCCCTGGGCGCAGCACTCGACCATCGTGGGCCCGTTGAAGCCGGCATCCTTCAACACGGCGAAGACGGCGTGGAAATCCACCTTGCCCGTGCCGAATTGGATGAAGACGTTCCCTTTGGGCTGGCCACAGTCCTTGGCACAGAAGCCCGTCACCTGCCGGGCAATGGGCTTGAGCTGCTCGACCGGGTCCTTGCCCGTGTAGTAGATGATGTTGCCCGCGTCGAACCAGATCTTGAAGTTGGGATGCTGGACCTTGTCCAGGCAGCGGAGGATTTCCTCGGAGGCCCCGCTGGCGCCGCCGTGCGGTTTGAGAACGAGCTTCAGCCCGCGTTCCTGGGCGTAAGGCGCGGCGTCGCGCATGAGCTTGTAATAATCGTCGTAATGGGATGGGCTATCCACGCCGAAGGTGAGCAGGTATTCGACGCCGACGGTCTTGCCATTGTCAATCTGCTTTCGCAGGTCCGTGATCTGCTCGTCCAGCGGCTGGCCGGTTTTGATGCGCAAGGCGCCCATGTTCACTTTGAGGCCACGGGCAGCTATCCGCTTCTTCAGGGCGGCCAGGTACTCGGGGGTCGCGTCCGAGCCGATGAACGGCTCGTCCTTGCCCGGGCGGGTGAGCAGGCCGGTGAGCTTGTAGCCGGCGGCTTTGATGCCGTCCAGGGCGACGTCGTAGCCCCAGTTCTTTTTGTCCACGAGCCAGGGGCGGTTGAAACAGCCGATGGGCCAGTTCACGCCTTTGGCCGGTTCTTCAGCGGCGGCAGGGCTGAGCGGCAACAGAGTAGCGGCACCGGCGGCGGCCATAGTGGATGCAAGGAATTGTCTTCGGTTCACGGGTGCATTTCGCCGGTGCCAGGACAATTGCACAAGTGAATTCTTGGGGCAAGGCGCCCGGGCGAGCCGCCCCTGCCGAAGCGGCGCTCTGGTTGGCACAGTCAAAGCTTATATCGCACTCGACCGGTGATTGCCGCGGTAGGCTGGGGCCGCCGGCCACCGCCGGTCGCGTCGGGTGTACAGAGTCGAGACACTCTGTCCCGTTTAGATATGTAGAGCCGATTAACGATGACCGTGCCTATGCTTCTGTGGAATACCCTCCGCCTCCGCTCCGCCAACCCCGAGATGCGCCGTAAGGCCATCGAGGCCCTCAACCCTGACGACCCTCGCGCCTATGAACTCCTGCGGGAGGGCTTGGCCGATGACGATGCCCGCGTACGCTGCGCTGTCGTCAAAGCCTTCGCGCACTGTACGGACGCAAGGTCCGTCGAGGCACTCGTGGTGGCGCTGCACGATACCAGCACCGAAGTGCGTGAGGCCGCTGCCATTGGGCTGACCAACACCGGGGACGGGCGCGCGCAGCGGCAGCTTGCCAACCTCTTGCGGGACGCCCACCCCGGCGTGCGGCGCGCGGCGGCCGGCGCACTCCGCAGCATGGGTTGGAAGCCGGCGACCAGCGAAGAGCAGGCGCTTTTCGACGTGGCGCTGGGACATGCTCGCGCGGCTTCGTTCGCCGGACAGGCAGCGGTTCGGGCGCTGGTCACCGAACTGAAGAACGACACCAGCTTCAAACGGCGCGCGGCCGCCGAGGCCCTGGAGAATGTGGACGATCCTCGCGCCCGGGAGCCGCTGCTGGCCGCCTTGCTCGACGAAGACCCCACCGTGCGGGTGTCCGCCATCCACGCGCTCAGCAAGGACTTTGACAGCGGCGTGACCACCCGGCTGCTCTCCCTGTTTAACGACCCGGACCGGCGCGTGAAGCTGGCGGCAGCCGAAGTGCTGGCCCGGCGGGCCGATCCCACGCTGGCGCCGGACTTTCTGGCCCTGCTGGGCGACAGCAGTTTCGAAGTGCGCCTGACCGCTGTGCAGTTCCTGGGCCGCATCTGCGACCCGGCTTTGGCTGAGGCTCTCCTGCCGCTGCTCTCGGATCTTGACAGCGATGTGCGCCAGGCGGCAGCCCAGGCGTTGGGCACCATCGGCTCGAGCGCGTCCATCGAAGAACTCGTGCTCGCCATGACCGATGAAGAACGCGCGGTGCGTCAGGCCGCCGAGCTGGCCTTGGACCGGATTGACACGAATTGGGCGTACACCGAAGCCGCCCAACGAGCCAGCGCGCGCCTGGAGAACTGCCTCAACGACCAGCGCGGCTGGGTGCGTTCAGCGGCGGCAACCGTTCTGGCCCGGCTGCAGGGACCCCTATCCCAGCCGGCCGCGTAAGCAGAGAGCCGCGAGATCTCCAGGCCGAACCCCGCAGCCCAAACCGGTGGCGGCGGAAGGGCCACGCGGTTTGGCGCCCGCACAGGAGCGCACGCCTTAGCCTGCAACCCGAACTCAACGCAGAGGCGCAAAGGAGCCAAGGCGCAAAGCGGAGAAGACCCCCTCCTTCATGCGGTTCGCCGCCGGTGATGCCAGCTAAATAGTGACTTCCGAGATCATTGCCTCAGACGTCCAAGACCTTTGCGCCTCTGCTCCTTTGCGTCTTTGCGTTGAACGCCTTCCGCCTGAACACGGCCAAAGCCTGCGCTCTTATGCGCGCCCGGCCGGTTCCTATCGGCGAATTGCTAAACAGTGGCCGCTACGGCAAGATGGTAGTGCATGTCATTTGCCGGAATGCCGGACTGGTCTCTGCGCCTGGAACGGGGCGAATCGTCGCGCCTGGCCTGGGCGTTCGCCATTTCCCTGACGGTTCACCTGCTGCTGTTCGGCACCTACCACGTCGGCAAGAAGTACGACCTCTGGCAGCGGCTGCATTGGCCGACCTGGCTGCAGTCGCCGCGGCTGTTGACCGAGCTGCTGAAGAAGCAGGATGCCGTCGCCCTCCAGCCGCAGCCGGTGCAGGTGCCTTTGATGTTCGTGGACGTCAGCCCCGAACAGGCCGTGGCCGAGCCGCCCAAGAACCCAAAGGGTTACTCGGACCGCAACTCCGTCGCGGCTAACCCCGAGGCGACCAAGATCACCGACATGCCCAAGATAGACGGCAAGCGCCCGGAGATCGTGCGCACCGTGGACGCCCCGCGCGAGAAGTTCGTGCCGCTGCAGCCCGCACCGCCCACGCAGCCCGAGCAGAAGGAGCAGTTTGAGCAGAAGCCCAAGGCCGCCTACACGCCCGGCGACCTCGTCATGGCCAAGCCCGCGACCGCCGAACAGAAGGAGAACGGCGACGCCAGTGAAGCCAAGCCCCACCGGCCCCGCACCGTTCGTGAGGCACTGGCAGAGACGCAGAACACCCGCCTGCCCGGCGAGAAGATGAAACAGGACGGCGGCGTGCCCCGCCACGCTCTCGAGCCCGGCTTCGACGTTGCGGCCTCGCCTTTCGGCGCCTATGATCGGGCGCTGATTGACGCCGTGTGCCAGCGCTGGTACAGCCTGCTGGATCAGAACGAATATATCGCCAATACCCAGGGCAAGGTGGTCTTGCAATTCCACTTGCACGCCGACGGCAGCATCACCGAGATGAACGTAGCCGAGAACACGGTGGGCGAGATGCTGTGCCTGCTTTGCCAGCGGGCGGTCCTGGACCCGCAGCCCTTCGCGCCCTGGCCGGCCGACATGCGCCGGATGCTCGGCACGTCGCGCAGCATTCAATTTACGTTCTACTACAACTGAAAGCGGCAATTCGATTATGGAGCCTATTGTTTATGTCCTGCTCATACTGACCTCGGTCGTGGCCCTCGCCTTTATTGTCGAGCGCGGCATCGCCCTGCGCTGGGGACGAGTCGTGCCTCGCGAAGTCGAGGCCGCCGCCGAGTCGTGCCGCACGCGGCAGGACGTGGCTATGCTCCGGCGCGTCTGCCAGCAGCACAAATCGCCCATCAGCCGCCTGCTCCTGCAGGCCGCCGATCACCTGGACTGGCCCGAGGACGACAACGTGGATGCGGTGCAGACCAAGGCCCGGCAGGAGATCGCCCGGCTGGAGCGGGGCCTGGTGGTGCTGGAGGTGGCGGTTGGCGTGGCCCCGCTCTTGGGGTTGGTCGGCACGATCGCCGGCATGATGACACTCTTTGGCGGCATCGGCAAAACCGGGCTGCCCGAAGCCTCGCTGCTGGCCAAAGGCATTGCCACCATTCTTAACGCTACCCTCATGGGCCTGCTCATCGCCATCCCCTCGCTCGTGTTCTGGAGCTATTACAGCAAGAAGGTGGAGATGCTTGCCGTGGACATGGAGTCGCTGTGCGACGAGTTTATCCGGTGCCAATACCGGGAGGAGAAGGTCTCGAGTTTGGAGTCTAAAGTCTAAAGTCCAGAGTCCAAAGCCGCGACGCGCGCCCCACGCAATACGCAACTCGCGACACGCTCTAATGCGATTCTACATCCGCAAACGCAGGCAGGCGCCGGCAGTCATCATTGTCGCGCTCATCGACATCCTCATCGTGCTGCTGATCTTCCTGCTGGTGACCACCACCTTCAAGCAGCAGCCCGCCCTCAAGCTCAGCCTGCCGGAATCGTCGCAGGCCCAGAAGTCCGGCGCGAACGAAGCCCCGCCGCTGCTGGTCAGCATTGATCCCAAGGGCGACCTGCGCTTCGGTCAGGACGCGGTGCCCGTGACACTGGACCGCCTTAAGGCCCGCCTGCAAGAGATCGTGCGCACGAACCCAGCGGCCAAGATCGCCATTGGCGGCGACAAGGCGGCTCCCTGGGGCCAGGTCATCAAGGTCATGGATATCGCCAAGGAAGCCGGCATCCGGGAATCCCGCGCCTACACGGCCGAGCCCAAGAAGCAGTAGGCCGGCTTAAGCCCAACGCAAAGACGCAGAGGGCGTGGAGACAGGTGCCGTCTTGCACGGGCCATTGGCGACGGGCTATCGGCTATTCCCCGTGCCCCAGCCTGGGGCGGCTCTGCTGCGCTGGGCGATCGGCGTCTCTGCGTTGAAAGCCCCGTCTCAGCCTACTTCAGCAACTCCTCGGCGATCTGCACCGCGTTGAGCGCCGCCCCTTTGAGGAGTTGGTCGCCGCTGACCCAGAAGCACAGGCCGTTGTCCATGGCGCAGTCCTTGCGGATGCGGCCCACGGCGCAGTTGTACCGGTCCGACTGGTAAAGCGGCAGCGGGTACTCGCACTTGGCCGGATTATCCACCACGTCCAGCCCCGGCGCCTTCTTGAGCACGCCCAATGCCGCTTCCACCGTGACCGGCTTCTCGAACTCGGCGCTGATGGCGACGGAGTGCGCCCGATATACGGGCACCCGCACGCAGGTCACACTCGCCCGGAACGATGGGTGGTGCATGATCTTGCGCCCTTCATTCTCCATCTTCATCTCTTCCTTCGTGTAGCCGCTGGGCAGGAATACGTCCACGTGCGGCAGGACATTGAAAGCGATCTGGTGCGGATATACCTCGCGGGTGACCGGCTGCTTGTTCACGATCTGGTGCACCTGGCGTTCCAACTCGGCAATGGCCTTCGCCCCAGTGCCCGAGACCGCCTGGTAGCTCGACGCGAATATGCGCTTGCAGTTGAAGGCCGCGTGCAGCGGATAAAGCGCCATGAGCGCAATCGCTGTCGTGCAGTTCGGATTGGCGATGATCCCCTTGTGCCACTTCACGTCGGCGGCGTTGATCTCCGGGATGACCAGCGGGACCTTGTCGTCCATGCGGAAGGCGCTCGAGTTGTCCACCACCACGCAGCCTGCTTGCGCTGCCAGCGGCGCGTATTCCTTGGAGATGCTGCCCCCGGCACTGAACAGCGCCAGGTCAATGCCTCGGAACGAGTCCTTCTTGAGCTCCGCCACCGTAGTCTCGCCGCCGTTATGTTTGAGCTTCTTGCCCACTGAGCGCGCCGAAGCCAGCAACGTCAGCTTCCCCAGCGGGAAGTTGCGTTTCTCCAGCGTCTTAATCATCTCGATGCCGACGGCCCCCGTCGCACCGACCACGGCTACATGCGGTTTACGGTTCATAAGAACGGGCCAGACTATACCGGCGGCGCAGAGTCCTTGTCAACGCAGCCGGACGGCCTTCGCCGGCACGGGGGCATCACCAGTGCCCTCGACCGCGCAAGCGAGGCCGAGTATTGGTGTAGCGGTTCGAGGGGACAGATTGCCGCGCCCGAGGACAGGCTCTATCCCGCGGCACCCGAACTACTGCCCGATGAGCCTGAAGAACTGCGCGGCCCCGGTGGCGGGCACGCTGACCTCCCAATTGGTGCCAACCAGGGTCGGCTTGTTCGTCAAGGTGCTCCACAGGGCGGCGCTGGTCACGCCGGACTTGGCCTGCAGGGCGAAGCCGTAGTCGGACACCGGCCAGGTCAGGACGAGGTTCGTGCCGCTGAGCGAGGCGCTGGCGTCCGGATTGGCCGAGAGTTGGACGTAATTGGCGGGCCCAACGGCGTCGTTCAGGGCGACGGCCTTGGCCGGAAGCACACCTTGATACACGCGGAACTCATAGACCGTGCCCATCAGACAGGGGTCAACGGCCACCAGCGATGCGCCTATCAGGTTATATGGGTCGTTGATGTTGGCCAGGGAAGGCACTGCGCCCTGGAGCGTGGAGACGACAGTGGCGCCGTTGTAGTAGTAGAACGCATTCCGGGGAGGGTCCACGACGACGGTGACATGCGTCAGGCCCGCGCCGGCCAGCCCGGCGTTGTTGTTGGCATAGACGTCGTTGCCGCTGGTGTCCAGCAGGTCGAGGTTCTGATAGTTGCCGGGGGCGTAAGGACAGAAGTCAACGCCGCTGGCTTTCTTGAGTGTGCCGGTCTGGTCGCCGAAGGAGAAGACCCGCGTCCACGGGTAGTTGGTGTTGATGACCGAGACGTCAGCCCAGAACTCGACGGTGATCTGGGTGTAGTTGCTGGTGATGCCAGAGGGCAGGGTGGCGTAGGTGCCGCTCGAACCGTCGAGGACGAGATTCGAGCCGCTCAGGAACGCGTTTCCTTGCAACGTGCCGTCCCAGTCCGGCCCGCCCACGGAGTCAGCGAACATGGGGCTGCCCGTGGGGTCCTGGAAGCTATACCGGTGCACGAGAGTGGCCGGGAAGTCGCTCGTCGGCAGAACGGTCAACCGGGCGGGTACGGAACTGGTGACGGCGCCGAAGGAATTCGAGACCACCACGACGACGTCCGCGGCGTCTGCCAGTCGCAGGTTGCTCAGCGAGAGCCCATTCACGGCGCCGTCGGAGTTGAGGTTCGTGGCGGTGACGCGGCCGCCGAGCAGGATGTTGGTGTAGATGCCGCTGCCGACCGCGCCGGCGCGCCATTGGTAAGTCGGCGCCGGGTTGCCGGTAGCGATCACAGTGAACTGGGAGGTGCCGCCGAGATAACCGGTCTGGGCCGCGGGCGGGGCAACGATGACCGGCACGCCGGGCTCGGCGGTCTGGCCGGTCTTGATGCCGGCATTAGGGGTGGTCTCCATGGCAGTGTCCAGCAGGGTTAGCAGGCCCGTGTCCGCATTATTGGGCGGTGTGGCGGAGGAGTTGTAGATAAGGTGCGCCCAGCCGTAATGCGTGCCCGAGCCGTCCTGCAGTCCCAGGCCCACGTAGCCTTCAACGTTATTGGTCGCGGTCCAGCCGCCGACGGTAGTGCCATCAATGTTCTGGTTGAAGTAGCCGACGGGCTGCCCGCTCTGGTAGGAGGCGTCCACGTTCGTGCCCAAGCCGGTCAGGGGCAGGCCCTGGTTCGCACCAGAGGAAAGAACGAACTGGGTGGTGAGCACCGGGGGCGTGTTGGTGATGTAAGGCTTGGAGGTGGTGCCGCCGAATAGGAGCTGGAAGTCGGGCGTGCCGTCCTGGTTCAGGTCCAGGTTGAGCCGGCTGTTGTGGGCAAGCGATGCATTGACAGGGGTGTAGATGATGGCTCCGTGGGCGGCTCCGGCGGCCAGGGCGGAGGTGGAGACAAGGGCAAAGGCTTTATGGTTGGTTTTCATAAACGTTCCGACTGCGTAATTCATGCGCGGCGCGGGCCTTGGTGTCAAGAGAGCAATGGATTAGCCCGAGGGTCGTACCGGGCGGGCTGCGTCACAGTAGGCGAGTTCCCCATTGGCCTGGCGGTGCCCGCGAGGCGACGCTAGGCGGAGCATTTCTTATGAATCAGCAGGCAACCGTGTCATTCGAGCCTCAGGAGGCCGAGGCGGTGCTCCGGGCCTCGTATGCCTCGGGCGCTGATCAATACCGCAAAGACGATGAGGTGGAGGTGGCGACCCCCTACCACCAGCGTCGGGCCAGGAAGCTGGCCGAAGTCTCATCCGCTTTTGGCCGCGGGATCTCCGTCCTGGACGTGGGCTGCGGCACGGGACGTTACTTTTACTGCCTGCGCAATGTGGATCGGCTGGTGGGAATGGACATCACACCGGAGATGCTGGAGGCGGCCCGGCGTCCGGTGAACGCCGACATGATTTCCGCTCGGGCGATCGAGTTGGTGCAGGGCAACGTATTCGGGGCGTCGTTTGCGGCGGGGGCGTTCGACTTGATATACTCGTTCGGCATGTTTGGCCACGGCTGCCCGGCGACAGTCGAGCTGTGCGACAAACTGCATTCATGGCTTGCGCCGGGGGGCCTGATGTTCTTCGACGTCATAGATATGGCGGGGTTGCCATTGGCGGAGCGGCTGCGGAAGGGCGCGAGGAAGCGCCTGTATCGGCTGGCGCCGCGGAGCCTGAAAGCCCGGCTGGACCGCCGGCAGAACGGCACGCCCTTCTTCGGGCTGACGCGGCGCGAGCTGGCGGCCATCATGCAGGCGTCGAGGTGTTCCCGCTTTAGCATCACGTGCCAGATCTGGGAGTCCCCGCTTTGGCAGGGGCGGCTGTTGGAATGTCTGGCGAACGCCTAGCAATGCCAAGTGCGGAATGCGGAGTGCGGAGTGGCGCCGAAGGCTTCTGCGCCATTCACGCCACAGTGTCTCATTTCTGGACAGTGCACCCCCTTCAACTCCGATGCCACCAGCTACTCTCTCCCTGATAGCTCCGTAGTCTCACCGTAGTCCCTCCGTCACCACACCGTATCCTCACCGTAGAACCTCTAACTTCAAGTTAGAGGTTCTACGGTGAGGATACGGTGTGGTGACGGT
>DATKNZ010000172.1:0-4122 GCA_035541055.1 Candidatus Acidiferrum sp.
CTATACCACCGTGCTCAAGCTGATGCAGATCATGTGGGAGAAGGGCTTGCTCACCCGCGACGAGAGCGACCGCTCGCACGTTTACCGGGCGGCGCGCCCGGAAGAGGACACGCAGCGGCAGGTGGTGCGTCACCTGCTCCAGCGCGTGTTCGCCGGCTCGGCGTCCAAGCTGGTGATGCAGGCCCTGTCCGCGCAAAAGGCGACGCCCGCCGAATTGGCAGAGATACGGAAACTGTTGGATAAAATGGAAGGAGACCATCAATGACCACGCTGTTAAGCATCCTCAACCAACCACTGGCATCCCAGGTCGGCTGGGCCGTGCTGCACTCGCTGTGGCAAGGCGCCTTGATTGGGCTGGCGTTCGGGCTGGCCCGGCTTGTCTTGCGGCGGCGCTCGGCCAACGCCCGCTACCTCGCGGGCTGTCTCAGCCTGGGACTGTTATTGGCCGGCCCAGTCGCCACCGTTCTCGTGCAAACCGGCCCTCCGCGGCTTACGGGGCACCCGACGCCGACGGCGATTGGCCTTCACGTGCCTGTATCCGTGGGAAGCGCCGTAACACCCTACAGCACAGGCTCGTTCACCGCATGGCGCCCGGACTTTCTCGAGCGGCTGGCGCCGGTCCTCGCTGCCATCTGGATCGCGGGCGTTGGCTTGTCCGCGGCGCGGCTCGCCCAGGGCTCTCTGCGCGTGCGCCGGATTCGCGGCGGATCAAACGAGCCGGCGGACCCGGAATGGGTCGAGACGTTCAACGACCTGCGCTGCCGCCTGCGGGTGACCCGTCCCGTGAAGCTCCTGAAGTCCGCGCTGGTCGAAGTGCCCACCGTCGTAGGCTGGTTGCGGCCTGTGATCCTGCTGCCCCTGGCCAGCCTGGGAGGGCTGACGCCGACCCAGTTGGAGGCCATTCTCGCTCATGAACTGGCCCACGTGCGGCGGCTGGATTACCTGGTCAACACCTTCCAGTGCCTGGCCGAGACGCTGATGTTCTACCATCCCATCGCCTGGTGGATTTCCGGCTGCATCCGCGAAGAGCGCGAGAACTGCTGCGACGATCTGGTCGTGCAGGTTTGCGGGGACCGCCTCGCCTACGCGCGGGCGCTAGCCGTGCTGGAAGGCTTCCGTGCCGGGCTGCCGGGGTGGGCGCTTGCGGCAACGGGCGGTTCGCTCCTGAATCGCATTCGCCGCCTTCTCGGGGACTCCTGCGAGCAAGGCTCGACCACCGTCCGGCACGTCAGCGGGCTGGCGCTGGTCTGCGTGGGCTTGCTCGTGATCGCCTTGGGGGTGCGGCTGGCTTTGTCACCGGCCACCTACTTGTCCACCGCCCTGATTCGCTGCGAGAGGACGACCGCAAGCGCTCCCGGCCAGGCGGGCGACCACGGCGTCGAGGCCTACGACCCCTACTTTATCCAGACCGAATTCGAGGTGCTGCAGTCCGAGTTGATACTGGCGCCAGTCGTCGAGAAGCTCAGTCTGACGCGGAAATGGGCCAGCAAATACGGCGACGGCTCTCCGCTCAAAACCGTGCAAGCGATCACGATCCTGAGGCACAGGCTGGAATTACGGCCGGTGCGCAACACGAGCCTCGCCGAGATCCGCGTCTATGATGAGAGCCCGCAGGAAGCGGCCGCCATCGCCAACGGCATAGCTGAGACCTGGAGGACCCACCGCGAGGGCCAGTTGGCCCAAATTCGGGACACATCCCTCAAAGCGCTGGAGGACCGTTTCCACGAGCAGGAAGCGAAAGTCGCAGACGCGCGCGCGCGGGTGGACGAGTTGCGCAAAGCACTGAACATCCAGGATTCCGCGCTGGCCGGGGACGGCGTGGCGCCCCTGATGTCGGCTGACACGCTGCGCAAGCTCGAGGCCATGCGCCTGGAGAACCGGGCAGAATACGTGCGGCAATCCACCCTGCTGGAGCATCTCGCCCAGTTGAAGAAGGAATCCAGCCCCGACGACTTCGCCCAGGCCGTCTCGACTTCGGTGCCCGATGCGCTTCTGAACTCATTGTTGGAACAAAAGAGCCTGGCGGACCAGAAGCTGGTGTCGGCCTCAAAGGAATTCGGTCCGCAACACATGGAAGTCGTGACCGCCCGGGCCGTGGCGGACGATTTGCATCAGAAGATCGCCGCGCGCGCCGACGCCATCCTGGTCGCCCTCAAAGCCAAAACGGCTTCGCTGCAGAGCAGTCTCGAAGACTTGCAGAAGGAAACCGACCAGGCCAAAGCCAGGGACATCGAGAATGCCGACCGGGCCCGGCCCTACTTCGAGGCCAAGCGCAACCTGGACGAGCTGCAACGGTTCAGCCAAATCCTGGACATGAAGATCGCCTCCGAGCGCGTGGATCTGCAACTGCCCCAGACCCCGGCGGCGGAGATCGTGGAGCGCGCGTGGCCTGCCGCCCGGCCGGTGGCGCCCAACATGCCCCTGGCCCTGGCGCTGATTTTCCTCGGCGTCCTGCTGGACATCGCCGGGCTCCTGGTCCTCACCGGGTTTGGCCTGACACGGTTAAACCGGGGTCTGCTGCCCAAGACCGCGTAAACCTTACCGACGCCTGGGCACCCTGCTTTCGACCCGCTGAGTGCGGCCGGGATCAGCCTCTCTTGCTAGTGAACGCGCGGAACGGGAAGGTCCCGCGCATGGCCGAGCACGCCAAAAACAGACAGCAGCCAGAGCACGACCGCGAACACCACAACCACGTTCAGGATGCGCTTGATCTTCCCGTCCATCGGGATGTAGGTGTTAACGAGCCAGAGGAGGACTCCAATGACGATCAGTGTCACGACCAGGGTAATTAGCGACATATTTCACCTTTCTTAAGGTTGCTTTCGTTCACGCGGCCTTAAGCGCGAGTCGTGCCACCGGGTCCCCAGGCACCGCGCGCAAACCCGCCAGTCTGGGCTTCGGGCGGACGACCTTTGGCAAGTTCTTCTGCGGCAGTGGGTTGCGGCCATGCTCGATTCGCCGCTGCAAGCGGTTCGGCTGCTGCGCCTTCGCTGCGCCCCGTGCGGAATGCACGACCCAGCCATGGCAGAGTGCAGTTTGCAAAGCCCTGCACCCGGTCCCTTGACACCGCAGAGGCACCCCGCCAGCTTTTCGCTGTGTTTCGAGTAAACGACCGCAGCCCAAACCACGCCCAACCTCATGCCCGCTGAACGCACCACGGCCTCAGCCGTTGCGCGCCAGGTCAGCACTCTGACCCGACGCGCGGCCTTTCGGCGCTATATCCGGGACCTGCTGGTCGAGCTCTGCCGGGTTGACACTACGCCCCGGCCGGACCCCCGCCAGATGCAGGCCGCCGAAGCGGACTGTTTCCGCATCCTGGAGCGGGAATTGGGCGCGCTGAGCTTCCCGGGGGCACGCCTTGAACGCCGCCCGGTCAACCCAGCCATCCAAACCCACAGCAGCTTTTCCCTGCTGCACTTCACCCGGACTGCCCGGCGTCCCGAAGGCCTTTCACCGGAGGAAACCTACGCCGGCCGCAGCAACCTGCTCTACGTTGTTCCCGGCGCCGGGACGCGCGCGAACGGGCAGTCCATCGCCCTCAACGCGCACATAGACGTCGTCGCCCCCTACTTCCCGCCTCGCGTGAAGGGCGGCACGGTGTTCGGCAGGGGCGCTTGCGACGACAAAGGACCGGTCGTCGGCATAGTGGCCGCGCTCAAGGTGCTTTCCGAAGTCATGGCCGAAGCGGGGCTGGCCTGGAACCGCAACGTGCTGGCCATGCTGGTGGTCGAGGAGGAAACCGGGGGA
This sequence comes from Candidatus Acidiferrum sp., assembly GCA_035541055.1. Lineage (GTDB taxonomy): Bacteria > Verrucomicrobiota > Verrucomicrobiia > Limisphaerales > UBA8199 > JAPLUA01. Next base: position 3,748 of record DATKNZ010000172.1, read on the forward strand.
AACGGGTCTCTCTCGCTGGCGATGGACCGCGAGCTGAAGCAGCTCTACGACAGCGTGCTGGTCGGCGAGTGCACGGGGCTGAAGTTCCACCCGGCGAACCGGGGCGCCGTCTGGTATCGAGCCTGCCTCAAGAGCCCGCATGGTGTCTCACCGCTTGAGATGTTCTCCTTCGTCAATGAGGAGATGGAGAAGGAAGGAGCAGCGATCCGGACCGAGAGCCGGCATGAGCTGTTCCCGCAAAGGCCCGTGCAAACGTGCCACGGCATCCTCGGGCCCTTCGGCGAGCATCCCAGCCGGATTTGCGGCCAGGCCGCGTTCTGCGTCCGGTTTGACCGCCCGCCCGCTGCGCGCACCGAAGCCCTGGTCCGCGACGGC
>DATKNZ010000173.1:0-11055 GCA_035541055.1 Candidatus Acidiferrum sp.
GACCCTGGCTCCAACGACCAGGCGTAAGGCGGCTGGCCACCCAGAGCCTGGAGCGGAGCATTGTAAGGGGCATTCTGCATGGCGGCGGGCAACGTAGCCGGCGCAACATGCAAAGGGCCCATGCTGATGGCCAGGTTGAACGCCTGTGTCGCAGTTAACTGGTGCACGTCCGTCACCATGACCGTGAAGACCGCGTTGGTAGGGAGGGAAGGCATGCCGCCGATCAGGCCGCTGCCGGGATTGAGGCTCAACCCGGGGGGCAGGCCGTTCGAGATCACCGACCAGGTGTAAGGCGGGGTCCCGTTGGCGGCCTGGAGTGCCTGGCTGTAGGCCATGCCCGTCGCGCCGGGAGGCAGGGGATTGGTGGCGATGATGCTCGGCCAGGTGGCGAAAACGGCTACCAGGCTGCGGTTGGAGCTGGGCTTGAAGGTATAATAAGCCGAAGCGCTGACGCTCGCCCCGGCTTCCATCCAGTTCAGGAAAACATAGTTGGGGTTGGCTGTGGCTCTGACGGTGATGTTGGAATTGCACCCCACAGCCCCGTCACCGCTCGTCGAGCCCCCCGCCGAGGGTGAGGCCGACGTGGAGATCGTGCACGTGCAGTTGGACGCGCCCGCCTGGTTCACAGTGACCGTCCTGCCTGCCACCGTCAGCGTGCCGCTGCGCCAGTTGGTCGTGGGGTTGGCGGCGACCGTGTAACTCACGGTATCAGCTCCCAAGCCACGGCTGCCCGGAACGATGGCAAGCCAGGTCGCGTTAGCCGCCGCCGTCCAGGCACAGTTGCTGGCCGTCGCGACGCTCACGATCCCGCTATTGGTGCCCGCGCCGAACGAGGCGTTCATCGGGGAGACCGTGTAGGTGCAAGCCGAAATGCCATCCTGGTAGAGGGTCATGGCCGCCTGGTTCAGCAACGCCGGGTCGCTGACGATCAGGGAGCCGGTGCGCGGCACCCCGTTGGAGTTGGGGGCTACGACGAACTCCAGCGCCTCGCTCCCTGTGCCGCTGGCGCCGTTGGTAATCGTGATCCAGCCGGCGGTGCTCCAAGCGATCCAATCGCAATCATCGTAGCCGGCTTGCACTTGCACGGTGCCGTAGTTCGAGCCAAAGCCGCAGGCCACATAAGGAGTGTCAAACGTGAAGCCGCACGTGCCGCCGGCCTGGATGACCGTGAACGTGTGCCCGGCAACCAGGACCGCACCGGTTCGGCTGATCGAACTGTCGTTGAGAGCTACGGCGTAGCTGACGTTGCCATTGCCGGTGCCGGTTGCCGTGGAGGGAAACGTGATCCATCCCGCGTCCTCGGTGCCCTCGGGTATCGCAAACCATTGGCAATATTGCGAGAAAGCCGTCACACCGATGCTGCCATTCCCCCCGCCGGCGTCGAACGCGGCGTTAGTCGGGGCTATGGTATAGAAATTAGGGCCACCCTCCTGAATGACCGTGTAGGGCAGCCCAGCGAGAGTCATTGTGTTCGTCCGCGGACAGCAACCGTTATTCGCGCCGATGCTGAACATCACGAAGCCAGGCCCATCTCCCGTTGCGCCGTTCGTGATCACGATCCAAGCCGTGCCGCTGGCCGCGGTCCATTGACAATTGCTCGGCGCGCTGACGTAGTTGTAGCCGAAACCGCCGCTGGCAGGGTAAACGTCCAGGCTCGTGTTAAGCCTCAGCCCAGCCTGGGTAATGGTGAATTGCTGATCGTTAACGCTCACGGTAGCTGTGCGCGCATTCGTCGCGCAGTTGGGCGCCACGGTGTAGCTCACCGTGCCCGGGCCGGTATTAGTGACCCCGGAGATGATTGAAACCCAATCGGCGTCACAGGATGTCCCCCAAACGCAGTCCGATGCTGCCGTGCTCACGCTGATGATGCCGCTGCCGGCGTCGTTGCTATACGTCGCGCTGGCTGGCCAGATACTGCACGAGGCGCAGAGGCCGGTAACAACGTTGATTTGCAGGTGCAGAGTCGCATCCGCGCTGAACGAAACAGCCGGCGGCGCGGACGGTGCGTTCCCCCAGGCGCTCACTTGCAGTTGGAACGTAGAATAGTACGCGTCCGCAGGGAGCTGAATGACCTGCTGAACAGTAAAATCGGCGGCGCCGCTGTTAAAGCCCCACTGTCCAACCACGCCTTCATCTCTCCATATTGCGGCTACGGCTCCCGCGTAACCACCGGTACCCCACGTCGCTGACCAATGACCGGATCCGCTTAGCAGGACCATGCGCCGTTCCCCCGCCGGCCCAGTGTGTTGAAGGTTGAATCCCCAGAAGGGCGCCACGGAAACGCCAGGCACGTCTCCGCCCACATTATTACCACCACAGGACGCGCTCGCATCGAAAACCGCCTGTGAGTCGCCCGTAAAGCTTACCGTGCAGGTACCCTGAATATTACTCGTGTTGGTGGCAATAGAAGCCTCGGCGCACCAGGGATTCTGTGGCGAACCATAACAACTCGAAGACGATCCCTCCCCCCAGTCAAGTTGCATGTCAACGGGGCTTACGCTAAGGAAGTCACCGATGTTGGTGGGGCCGTAGGATGCGTAGTTGGTATTGCAACCGCACTGGCCTGGCGTCCGAGCCGTCGCCAGAAGCAGGATTGCCAGAGTGGAAACGCACGTTGCCAGCGCGCGAACCGTTAGCCGGCGCAGGCAGAAGCACCTTCGAGACGGATCAGGGTAGCGACCGGGCATCGGAGCCCGGCGGCGAGACACGGGTCGGTTTCGCACTCTTATAGGATGCAGGGCCTTCATGAATTGTAGGGACTTCAAAAGGGTCACAGCCGTTACGGTCCGACCTTCACGCGGTAGAAGCGTCGGGTGCTGCCGGCGGCACCGGGGTCAATGATCGTCATCGGCGCGCCGGAGCCGGCGAGGGTCAGGAGGGAATCCCAATTTGCCAGGTTCGTGGAGGCTTGGATTGTATAGCTGGTATTGACGCTCGTGTTGAAGGTGAATTGCAACTCCCGGTTGGTCAGCCACCTGACGCCGGTAATCGAGACCACCGGCTTGGTGGTTGGGGGAGTCGCTACCAGGGAGAACACTCGGTTCACGGTCGAGGCGGCGGCATCCGTCACCCGCACAATGAACCAGTTCGTGCCGCTGCTGGCCGGCGTGCCTGCCAGGACGCCATTGGTCCCCAGCGTCAGGTTGGGCGGCAAGCTGGCGGAGCCCGGCACGAGGGACCATACGTAAGGCGGCTGGCCCCCCAAGGCCCCGAGGGCCGTGCTGTAAAACGTGCCCTGGGTGGCATCGGGCAGCACGGTGGTTGTGATCTGCAACGCCGGCTGGGTGAGCTTGAGAGACAAGGGTTGATCGGCTATGGCGGCGGCTGAATCGGTCACGCGGACACGGAAATTGAACGTGCCAATGCCGGCGAGGGTTCCTGAGAGCAGGCCATTGGTCGCCAGGATCAGGTTGGGCGGCAGGTTGGATGAGCCGGGGCTGAGCGACCATTGGAATGGCGGCAGGCCGCCGGCCAAGTCGAGTTGCTGGCTGTAGGCCGTGCCATTTGTGCCGTTGGGCAGCGACGCGGTGGCAACTTGTAGCGCCGAAACGATGGCCACTGAAAACGCATGGTTAGTGCTTTCGTTCGCCGCATTGCTGACCTGAATGGCGAAGTTGAAGACGCCCGCATTCGTCGGCGTGCCGCTCAGTTCCCCGCTCCCGGTATTTGCGACTAAGCCCTGGGGCAGCGAGCCGGAGAGGACTGACCAGGCCAGCCCGGACCTGCAGCTCCAGGCGCCAATGAACTGATCGTAGTGAACCCCCACTTCGCCGGCAGGCAGGTTGGTGGTCAGGATCTGAATGCCCGAGCAGGGCTGGACAGCGAAGTTGTTGACAGAGTCATGATTGGTAAGGGCGACAAGCTGGGTGTCCGGCAGCACATAGTTACCGGCGCCCAAAATCGTGTCCAGGCTGTCGCTGCCGTGCGAAAGATTGAGCTCGACCGCCCACTGATTGCTGTTGGCCACGTTGAACCAGAAGCTGCCGTGGGCGTCGGTATCAACGGATTGAGAATAATACGCTCCCCCAATCGTCGCGCTGGCCGTCAGCCCCACGCCTGCGATGTTCGTGCCGCCGCACGTGACCATGCCGCTGATGTGATTGGTGGCGAGAAGGGCGGTGAAGTCCTGTTCCACAGCCGTGTTGTTGGTGAGCGTTCCGTCCCACTGGGGTTGAGAGAAGATGTAGCTACTGGGGCCGATGGCTTGCAGTTCCCATGAGTCATTGGTGCCCGAGCGCAGCGCGGCCAGGCAGTAGTTCCCGTTCGTGCCGGTATATCCATCGGTTTCATACAGGTGCTGGCTGCTGTCATCGGCATAGACGTCAATGCCTGCCAGCGGGTTGCCCAGGTTATCCTTTACGCTGCCATAGATCAGGCCCGTGGCCCTGGGCACCGCGATGGTGATGGCGGTCGGCCCCGGGGCTACGTTGGTCCCATTCTCCAATCTCAGGTAGCCATGGACGATCAGTGCGGCGGCGTCAGCCTTGGTCGTCCATTGGCCCGATTGGACGCGCAGGTTGAAATTGCCGTTGGTATCGGTGACCGCAAAACCCCTCGAACCGGAAGCCGAGCGTGCCGTCACCGGAATGCCCGGCAAGCCAAGGCTGGAATTGGTCGCATCCACCAACCGGCCTGAAATGTTAGTCGTCGCGACGGTCAGCGTCAGGTTCGTAGTCACGGTGGCGCCACTGCTCACTAAGACGGTGGGCAACGTGGAGAAGTTGCATAGATAGTTGGTCCTGAACGCCGCCAGCGAATAGGTTCCGGGAGGCACCGGGATGCTGTAGGCGCCCGACTTGCTCGCCACCACCCCCGCGATCGGCGAAGCGTCCGGGCCCGGCATCAGGACGACAAAGGCATTGGAGAGCGTGAAGCTGGAGCCGTTGCTCACCACGTTGCCGGTGATCGTCTGCGGCCAGGGAAAGTTGGTGACGGTGAACACATTGGTGATCGGCGGCGTGAAGGTCCCGGATAGCTTGAAGAGGTAGCGACCGGCGATGGTCTGCAGGAAGTCGCCGCTGTTGAAGTTCAGCTTGGCGGTGATTTGCCCCGCCGTGGTGTCCGTATCCCCCGGGACGTTGAAGTTGGTCACGCCGGCGATGGCCATGCCCGTTTTCCCGTCCGTCATCGAGAACTGCTGCACGAGCAAATCATGGGCATCAATGACCCCGTTGGTGTTGAGGTCGAGGAACTTCTGCACCACGACCGTGCCGCCGCTCGCCAGCCCGGTCACGTGCAAGGTGATCTGGCCGTTGTAGGTGTTGCTGACCGCGGACGGCGTCACGGTAAACGTCACTGCGGCGTGCCCAGTTGAAAGTTGAGAACCGAGAACGGCGAGTAACAGCAGCGCCAAGGAGGGGGAAACCTCCGGCGTTCGGCTCACAAGAGCCGTGGATTTGCGCTCGGCCCTTGGCCGGAGGAGGGCACAGCAAACCGTCGGGCGGCGGCGGAGCTTGAGCCTGGCTGACTCCGCCTGCCCATGCATACACGCAACCGGTTGACGCGAGACCATCTGCGCTTGGCGCGGAAAGGACCATGCAGCCGTTGGCTGCTCCAAACTCCGCTCCCGACGCGGCGTATTGTAACGCCCACCTCCAGTGCTGCAAGCATATTATTGGGTGACCTGTTAACCGGAGAGCGCCCACCCCCGGTCGCAGCGACAACCACTTGCTCCAGCGCGTTCCCACGTTGGGGGACCGCTCCTGCAGTTCGTCGAAGCTACGCTGACGAGGCTCGCTTGAAGCCCGGGGTTGCCAGCCCCGGGAAGCCTCACCCCGATCGCCGCCGTCCTTGCCGTCGAAGGTCATACAACTATACTGGACGACTGAGCGCGATGAACGGTCCGCTCAGAACTACAGTATGAAGTTAATAACTCCGCTGGCACTGGCCGGCCTGCTCCTGGCGGTTCCGCCAGCCAAGGCCGCGGATGCCCGCGACGATAAACCCAACATCCTCATCATCCTGGCCGATGACCTCGGCTTCGGCGACACGGGCGCTTACGGGGCGACCAGAATCCCCACGCCCAATGTGGACCAGCTTGCCCGGGAGTCGCTGCGTTTTACGGACGCGCACTCGACTTCCGCCACTTGCACGCCCGCGCGGTACGCGTTGCTGACCGGCCAGTATCCTTGGCGCAAGAAGGGCACTGGCATCCTGCCCGGGAACGCGGGCCTCATCATCCAGCCAAGCCAGACTACCCTGGCCACGATGCTCAAGCGCGCCGGCTACACGACAGGGGTGGTCGGCAAATGGCACCTCGGCCTGGGCGGCCCGGCCGGGCCCGATTGGAACAGCGAGATCAAGCCCGGGCCGCGCGAACTGGGGTTCGACTACTCGTTCCTGATGCCGGCCACGGGTGACCGCGTGCCTTGCGTGTATGTCGAAAACCAGCGCGTCGCAGGCCTCGATCCGAAGGACCCCATCCAGGTCAGCTACGACCAGCCCATCGGCAGCGAGCCCACGGGCAAGGACCATCCCGAGTTGCTGAAGATGCACCCGAGCCACGGCCACGACGGGACCATCATCAACGGCATCAGCCGGATCGGCTACATGAGCGGCGGCAAAGCCGCTCGCTGGGTGGACGAGGATCGAGCCGACCTCTTTACTCAGAAAGCCGTCGCGTTCATTGAAGCGAACAAGGACAAGCCGTTCTTCCTGTACTTCGCGACGCATGACCCGCACGTGCCGCGCGTGCCTCATCCGCGCTTTGTGGGCAAGAGCGGCTGCGGAGTGCGCGGCGATGTCATCGTGGAGTTCGACTGGTGCGTGGGTGAACTTCTCAAGACGCTCGACCGCCTGGACCTGGCCCAGCGCACCCTGGTCATCCTTTCCAGCGACAACGGCCCAGTGGTGGACGACGGCTACCGTGATGGCTCTGTCGCGCACCTGAACGGCCACCGGCCGGCCGGCCCTTTGCGCGGCGGCAAATACAGCATCTTCGAGGGCGGCACGCGCATCCCGCTGATCATCCGCTGGCCGCAGCACATTGCGCCCGGCGTGTCGGATGCGCTGGTTTGCCACGTGGATTTCCTGGCGTCCTTTGCCGCGCTTACCGGGCAGAAGCTGGCGCCGGGCGAGGGGCCCGACAGTGAGAACGTGCTCCCGGCCCTGATGGGCCAAGCCAAAACCGGCCGCCAGGAGCTGGTCGAGCACGCGCGTGTGCTCGCCTTGCGCGACGGCACCTGGAAGTACATCGAGCCTGCCCGCGGCCCGAAACGCGACGCCAACACCAACACCGAGCTGGGCGGCGAGCCCGGCGGCCAGCTCTTTCAGCTCAACGATGACCTGGGCGAAACCAACAACCTCATCCAGGCGCAGCCCGACCGCACTCGGAAGCTGAGCCAGGAGCTCCAATCCACGCGGCAACGGGGCAAGGCAGCCGTGGGCGGGACAGACTAAGCACAATACTCCTCACCGGTAGGGACGCGTTCCACCGCGTCCCCATCTTCCCGAGATAGCAGGGACGCGGTGGAACGCGTCCCTACCACCCTTCATGAATAGGCCCTGTGTTTACTCGATCACCGCAATCGCCGACACCGCCAGCCGGCCCACATGAAAATCCACAACTGTGCCGCTGCCGTCTGCCTGAGTCAGGAAGGGAACCGCCTCCGGTGAGTGCGGCTCGTCCGCTGTTAAAAGGCGCACACGGTGGACTCGTTTGAAGGGAACGCGGACCTGGAGCCCGAGGTCACTGGCAGGCGTGACCTTATCCTCGAACGAGGAGAGGCGTTGGATGTTCAGGTTGAGCAAGTGAACGATGGTCCGGTGCCCCTGGTCCCGCACCACGGCGCGAACCGACGGCGGCGCCTGCAAGCTCAACGTAGGCCGGACCAGCCTTCGCACCTCTTCCGGCCAGGACGCCTTCTCGGTCGCCAGCACCCGCACGCCGCGCGCCTCGAAGGCGTGGACGGCGTCTCGCTCCGGCCCCTGCAGCGCAGAGGGTGAATCCATGAGCAGCACGGCGGCCCCGCCGTGGCGCAGCCCATCGGCAAGGTGCTCCTCGGAAAGGACGTCGAACTGCACGTTGGCACGGCTAAGCGCTGAGGCGGTCTTCCAAGCGACGCAATCCGGGGTTTCCAACCAGCGCCGGAACGGAAGGAAGAGCAGGACATCCGCGCGCGGCTTTGTGCCGTTCAGCAGCCGGGCGTTGGCGCGCAGCAGGTCGGCCTGGGGCCGGATGGCGGCGCCCATGCGCGCGCGGACATTCTCGGGCCACGTGGGCCAAAGCAGGTAAGAGGACTCGCGCGACGCGGCCTCCGCCATCGCCAGGCGGACGAGGTTGGGAGCGGTGTGGTAGTCCCCGTCCGCGATGGTCACCGCCACGACCGGCTTGCTGTGCGCGATGGCGCCGATGAGCGCGTAAGCCGGGCCGTACTCCACAGTCCCGCCGCCCGGCAGCATGCGCGGCTGCGTGCTCATGTCTTCGACCACGACCAGGTCCTCGGCCTGGCTCATCTCCTGGATGTTGTAGGCGTAAGTGCGGCACTGGGAATAGAACGCTTCGGGTGCGTTGAGGCTGTTGTTGCAGGTGACGAGCGCGCCGGGCTTGATCCGGCGGGCAAAGGCGCGCATCTCGGCCAGGAACTCGCGCGCAATCGTGCAGCGGAACCGCATGAACTCCGCCGGCCGGCTCATCGCCAATTGGCGCAGCGCCGCCACCGAGTTGGTGGCCGGCGGTTTCACCGGCGTAGCCTCCCCCGCCAGGAACTCCCCGAACTTCCTCATGCAATGTTCGCAGTAGCAACCCCGCGGATGCACCGTTGGGTTATCGAAGAAAATGCCGTCGTGTCCCGACTCAAGCTGCAGGCGCACGATGAACTCCTCGTAACGGCGCCAGTCGGGATTATTCATGCAGGCCGGGAGGTAATCGCCGCCGTACCAGGAGGGCAACGGCTCCCCCTTGGCATCGCATTGCAGCCATTGCGCCGGAGGGGTGCTGAACTGCGACCGCAGCTCCGGGCTCCAGTGCCGGTCGAAGGTCTTCAGCTTCACGATGGACGTGGCGCAAACATACCCGATGGCAAGCCGGATGCCGCGGGCTTTGGCTTGCCGCACGTAGTCGGCGACCGCTTTGCGCCGGGCGTCCAATTCTGCCGGCGAGGGCAGGCCCTGGTAGCCGTCCGCTCCGAAGCCAGTGGTGTAAATGATGTTGGCGCCCGCTGCCATAGCCGCCTCCGCCTGCTCGCCGATGCCGCCCAGGTGATCGAAGGCATGCCCCGCTTCGCCAACCTGCAGCTCGCGCGGCGTGGCACACGGAGCCGATTGCAGCGCCAGGCCAACCCCTAGTCCCAGCAGCCAACCGGGGCGGAGACCCACGCGCCGAATGCTTATTGCCATACGCGAGCTTATGCCGTCGCCTCCTCCATTTGCAAACGCAGGCGCAGACGCCTTCACCGTCTGTTTTTCGCTTTGAAGGCGCTCACCGACCTTGATCGCCGGTGCGCCGTCTTCAGGGCGGTGACTGGAGTTGCTCCTGAATGCCGACGACCTGGCTCTGGGATTCCCGCAGCCTGGGCCCGCTTGCCTGTGCTTGCACTACCATTTGTTCCAGTGCGGCTAACTCCGCAGCAGCCTGGGTCTCGGCCTGCAGAACCAGCTCGCCGATGCTGAGGCTGACCCGCTGCTGCCACGCGGAGGCAAGGCGCGAGAGGTTCTTTTCCACTTCCCAGCGCGTCTTGCGCCTGAGCGCCCGCAGGACGGGGCGGCGGAGGACGGCCATGGGCAGGAACCGGCCGGCTAAAGTGAACGCCTCATCAAAGGCGTAGCCCACGTCCACGGGCGGCGCGGCGGGCTGCGGCACTTTCAGGCTCACCGCGCCCCGACTCAGGGTAACCCCCAGCGCGGCCTGCACGTGAACGCTGAGGCGATCCTGGAATGCCTGCAACATCCGGGCGAGGTGCCGCTCGGCGAGGCTCAGCGGCTCGCAGAACATTTCGCGGTTGGAACGGGAGATGTCCCCCAACTCGCGCAGAAGGAACGATCGCAGCCAGGCGCGCCAGGCGGCGAGCAAGGCGGGCAATGGGGGTTGCCATTCGGGGCCGCGCTGCGCAAGCTCCGCGAGGGCCCGGGCAACGAGTTCGGCCTGCAGCGGCTGCAACCGAGCCAGCGACGTTTCCAATGCCGCCGCCGACCACTGGCGTCCCAGCCCTGAGAACTCGGCGCGGAGCAGTTCGCCATCGCGCCGTTCGGCTCGCAGGCCGTCAGCCAGCGCGCGTCGCGCCGTTTCCTCCTGCTCCGCCGCCGCCAGTCCTACGCGCAGGTAATCCGAGAGCTGGCTCGCGAGCGACAGCAGCTTGTGCCGCAGAATCCCGGTGCCCGCTTCCGCATGGCCCTTCACGAGCGGCAGCAGCAGCCGCTGCATGAGTTCGTGCCGCAGCCGCTCGAAGCCTGGCCGTATGGAATAGAAGAAGAGCGGGAGTTCCGCCTGCCACTGGCGGCGGGACTCCTGGCGCACAAAATGCATGACCTCGGCCCGCTGCTCTTCGGTGAGCAGGTCCGCTTTGGTCAGCAGAAGAACGATGCTGGGGGTGTGTGGCCGCAGTTGCTCGATCAGGGCGACATCCCGCTCGGACAGCGGGGCATCGGCGCTCACGGCTACCAGGGCCGCGCCGGCATTCGGCAGCCACTGCAGCGCGGCTTGGGTGTTATGCACCAGCGCGCTGCCCAGGCCGGGGGTGTCCACGAAGGCCAGCGGGGCCAACTCTCTTAATTGAGGCAACTCGACCTCAACGGCGGCCACGTGCTTCTGATTATCGGGGTTGTCCCGCTCGGCTACGAAGTGGACTATCTCGGATAGGGCAATAGGCCGAGCCTCGCCATTCTGGAAGCGCACCTCGGCCCGCTCGACCGGGCCAAAGCGCAGGCGGGTGATGACAGCCGTGAGCGGCACTACGCCGACGGGCAGCACCTCGCGTCCGGCCAAGTGGTTGAGGAACGAACTTTTGCCCGCCTTAAAGCGCCCGAACACCGCGACCTCAACTCCCTGGCCGGCCAGCAGTTGGTTGCGGCAAGCGTTGACCTGGGGTTCCAGGGTGCCGAGCTTCAGCTCGTTCACCA
>DATKNZ010000174.1:0-18331 GCA_035541055.1 Candidatus Acidiferrum sp.
AGCTTCACATCGCCCTCGAAGGCGATCATGATGTTCTTGAAACTCACGTCCCGGTGCACGATTCCCAGCGGCTTGCCGTCCTTGTCGGCCTTGGCGTGGGCGTAGGCGAGGCCCCGCGCCACGCGGCTCACGATGAACACCGCCAACTCCTTGGGCAGGACGCGTTTTTTGTCCTCCAACTGCTGCGCGAACTGCTCCAGGTTGACCCCGCGAATCAGCTCCATGGCGATGAAATAGACGCCATTGGTCTCACCGAGGTGGTAGGTCTGCACGATATTCGTGTGGATCAGGTCCGCGACCAGCTTCGCCTCCCCGATGAAGTTCTCGATGAATTGCTTCTGGTCCGCGTAGTTCTGGCGCACGACCTTGATGGCAACCCGCTTGACGAACTCGCGCGCGCCGTGCTGCTCAGCCTCGTACACCACACCCATGCCGCCTTCGAAAATCTTGCGCACGATCTCGTAGCGGAACTCGTTTTGAATCGTGAACAGGGCCACGCGCGAATGTTGGTGCAATGTGTATCGAAGTCAAGCCTCCGCCCCAGGCGCTTCACTTTCTGCAAATGGCCCGCCGCCGACCCCGGGGACTTGCTCCCGGAGGTGCCGGTGCACGCCCGCAGACCCTCTATCTTTCTTAAGAAATTTCATACTTTCTGCTTGCAAGGGGGCGGCCCTAGGCTTAAATGACCCGGAAGTCGAACGACTTTAAGATAACCAAACAACAACAGAATACACTAGACACACTATGGCTAAAGCACTCTCCAAATCACAAATTGCCGCCGCAATCGCCGAGAAGAACGCGATCACCAAGAAGCAGGCTGTCGAGATCCTGCAGACGATCTGTGACCTGGCCTACAAGCAGGCCAAGAACACCTTTACGCTGCCTGGCCTTGGCAAGTTGGTGCTGGTCAACCGCGCTGCCCGTGTTGGCCGCAACCCCGCCACCGGCGAGCAGATTCAGATTCCCGCCAAGCGCGTCGTGAAGTTCCGGGTCGCCAAGGCTGCCAAGGACGCCATCCTTGGCGCCAAGTAGTACAGAGCCTTTCCCACAGGCACTCTGACGGGTTCAGGGTGCCTTTTTCTTTGCGGGAGGGGGCGGGGCTTTTGGTACACGCGGCCCGGAGCGCTGCGCGACGGCTCTGGGCTCTGCCACGCTAAAGGTCTGTGAAGATTGCTGTTGTTGGCTGCGGCGCGGTGGGCAGCTTCTACGGCGCCCGGCTGGTCCGTGCTGGGCACGACGTCCACTTCCTCTTGCGGTCGGACTACGACGTTGTCCGGCGCCACGGGGTGAGAGTCGAATCTCCCGAGGGGGATTTCCAGGTCAGCCCCCGGTGCGCGGCGCGCCCGGAGGAAATCGGCCCCGCGGAGGTGGTCCTCATTGGCCTGAAAACCACGGCGAACGACCAGTTCTTCCGGCTGTTGCCGCCGCTGGTCGGCCCGGGGACTGCCGTGGTGACGCTCCAGAACGGGCTGGGGAACGAGGAGCAGCTCGCGGAGGTTTTCCCCATCGAGCAGATCCTGGGCGGGCTGTGCTTCGTGTGCCTGAACCGCGTCGCGCCCGGCGTCATCCGGCACCTGGGCTACGGGCAAGTGGTCCTTGGCGAGTTCCAGCGCCCGCCCGGCCCGCGCACGCAGGAGCTGGCGGAACACTTCCGCGAGGCGGGCGTGTCTTGCCGGATCACAGACAACCTCGCTCGGGCCCACTGGGAGAAGCTGGTTTGGAACGTTCCCTTCAACGGACTGGGCGTCGCTGGCGCCGGCGGTCCTCGTGCTCTCCAGGCCTTGGAAACTCCATCATCCGCAATGCCCCCTGGCAGCAACGCGCATTCCGTCTTCCTCGCTTCGCTCGAGTCCTCATCCGTGTCGTGCCTTCCGACCGATCAACTGCTTGCGGATGAGCGCTGGGCGCGGCTCGTCAGGGAACTTATGCTCGAGGTCATTGCCGCCGCCGGCGCCCTGGGGTTCAAGATTCCTGAGGCTTACGCCGACGAGCTGATCGCGCGCACTCGGAAAATGGGCGCTTACAAGGCGTCCACCCTCCTTGATTTCGAGCGCGGGCAGCCGCTGGAAATGGAAAGCCTGTTCCTGGAGCCCCTCCGGCGAGCCATCCGCGCGGGTGTGCCCGTGCCGAGACTCGCGGCACTCTGCGCGCTGCTGGGGGCTGCCCCGGAAGCTGGCGGCGGGAGATTGGGGGCGCCCGTCAGGTGGGACGCGCGGGCGCCGCAAACACCAAAACAGGGCTGAGAGGCTTGCGTACCGGCAACATCCAACGATTGCGCTTGCGGCGCCCATTGGATGTTGGTTGTTCGATGTTGGATGTTGGATGTTCCCGTTCCGGCCGGGTTCCTTGGCCCTATGCACGTGGCACCTGAAGGCTTTCCCGAGCGCCGTGCGCGCGCCAAGCGGGGCGAAAAGCTGGCGGAAGGGGTGGGATTCGAACCCACGAACGGGTTACCCCGTCTCCTGATTTCGAGTCAGGTACATTCAACCACTCTGCCACCCTTCCTTCCAGTGAGCGTCACGGACGCGAGCCAAGCCACGGCAACCAGGATTGCACCCGATTAATCGGCCTTAGCCCATAACGCCACGGGCACATAGTTGGCCTGAAATCTCCCGCGCGGCAAGCTGATTCTGGAGCACGCTGCTGCGGAAAAAACTGTCCGCGTTCCGGGGCGGCTGCGGTGCCGGGATGCGCCCCACTTTTGCCTGCCCTGTCCGTCTCTCATGCGAGCCGGCATTGAATCGCTGGATTTCCCCGCGGCGCGCCTCCCTCCAGAGGTAGGGTTTTACCCCATACCCGGCAGGCAGGGCGCTGCACTACGATACGCGACAAGTGGTGACCGCAATCACGAGAAACGGAACCCTGTATTGGCGTCTAACTACCGAACTCTGAAATGAATGCCCTGCTCAAATGCCACGTAAACGAGGTAACATCCACGCACCCAAGCCGCCGCCGCGACAGAGAGCCTCGGTCCCGACGCGCGCAGTTCGTGCCCAAAGTCCTGCCGCCCTGGTCGGAGCAGAGCAAGGCACCGGGCTCCAGGCACAAAGCGGCGAACCGTAGCGAGCTTGACGGGGCCATTACGCTGTACGTGCAGACGGTGGGGCGCCTGCGTCCTCTGAGTGCCCGGCAGGAGGCTGCGCTGGCCACCCGGGCCAAACGCGGCAACCTCCAGGCCCGCGACCGACTGATCAGGGGAGTGTTGCCGCGCGTGGTCGAAATCTGCAGGGACTACGATAACATCGCACTGCCGTTGCTGGACCTGGTCAGCGAGGGCAATGCGGGGCTGCTTAAGGCGATTGACCGGTTTGAGCCGGGACAGGCAGCCAGCTTCACGTCTCACCGCACGTGGTGGATTCGGCAATCCATCAAGCGCGCGCTCGCCGGGTTGGCCAATCACAATCGGCGTCAGACGCGCTAAGGCGCGCGAGGCCGAAGCGGCATTTGCCGCAGGGCGCTGCGGAGTGCTCCCGGTGCCCGGGAGCCAGGTGGTGCCGGTCAATCCGCCAGGTCGAATTCCAAACACGCTACCCCGCCCGGAGTCTATTTCGTGGATGGAGATCGCATGCCGCCTGATACCAGTCTGGCTGCTCTTCCTGAGCCCTGTGTGTCCCCGGAGAGTGCCCGGTGTATCTCCCATGTGGGTCGACCCACATGGGAGATACGCCGGGGACCCATAGGGGCCAAATAGGAAAGACATGGGGCAGTCGCTTCCCGCAAGACGGCCTCGGCCGTCGGCCAGTGCTCGGCCGTTTGGGCCGTCCGTAAGCTATTGTAACTGAATGACTTCTAGCGGAGCGCCACACTTGCCGGGACGTGCTGAGGGGCGCGCGCTTTGCGTGAAGGACACCCCGCCCCATTCCTGCTCGGGCTCGCCACAGAACACGTTGAGTTCAGGGCACTTGCGGGCGCGGGGTGCAGGGTCTGGCTTCGAGGCTCGCTGTGGCCGGCGCCAGCCCATCGGCTGTGGCCCGGACCTTGATCGCTCCGGGCTCTTTGCTGGACTGCACGAGGAGCTGGGCGAGGCCGTTGAAGACGCTGCGGCTCCACTGGGAGGGTGGCGGTTCCTGCCGGGTTTCAAGCGCCACGCCCAGGTTGATGCCCCCCGGGCCGTATTTGTTGGCCACCGCGACGGCGATGGTGTTATCGCCCGGATGGAGGCGGGATTTGATCTCAAAGCTCGGCGTGTCCTGCCACTCATGGGACTCGCCGACCCTTCGGCCGTTGACGTAAACCCACCCGTCCTCGTCTATACGCCCAAAGTGCAACGTAATGGCGGCGTTGGTTAGCAACGCTTCGGTCACCGGCAGCCGCGCGCGGAAGACGGCATCTTCGTTTTCGCCGAGCGGGCCTTCGCCGCTGGCGACATCCGCGGCGGCCCAGTTCGAGTCATCACAGCGCTCGGCGACCTCGGGCATCCGTGTGCGACGGGCGCTGGACACCTTCTTCCAGCGCCATCCAGCGATGGGAGATGATTGGACCGCCGGAGCGGCAATGAATACGTCCGGCTCGTGGCAGCTTGGGTCGCCATTGCCGACACCCAGCAGCCGGCCAGGGCCATCGATGCTGAATCGGACGTGGTTGTTCGCCACGGGCACCACTCGGCCTTGCGCGTCAGTGACCGCTACGGTGATGATGCTTACGTCCTCCCCATCGGCGTTGATAGTGCTCCGGTCAGGCAGGAGCTGGACGGCAGCCGGGGCGCCGGTCGTCTCGACCTTGGTCTCGGCGATGAGCTGTCCGGCGCGGTAGCCTTTGGCCGAAAGCGTGCCGGGCGCGTATTTCACGTTCCAGCGCAGGTGGGAGTTCTTCGGCATGGCCTGGCGGCCGAGGCTCTGGCCGTTGAGAAACAGCTCGACTTCCTCGCAGTTGCTCAGCGCGCGCACGTCGATTTCCTGCCCTTCGCGGCCGGGCCAATTCCAATGCGGCAAGAGGTGCAGCACGGGCCTGTCGGTCCACCAGGACTGATAATAGTAGAAATTGTCCTTCGCGAAGCCGCAGGTATCCATGATGCCGAAGTGCGAGTTGATGCAGGGCCACCAGTAAGGCGTCGGCTCGCCGCGGTAGTCGAACCCGGTCCACACAAAGGCACCTGAGAGCCAGGGGCGAGGCGCAAAGAAGCTCCACCAGGTTTCCGCCGTGTGGGCCCACGCGGGCGCGTTATCATCATACGAGCCCACGTAACCGCGGACCTTGTCGTTGGCGTAAATGCCGCGCGTGCTGACGGTGCTGCCCTGCTCGGTGCCCACTTCCGGCTGGCGCGGATGGGCCGCGTGGTAAGCGTCCATGTTGGTGGCGCCTATGTAGTAGTTCCACCCGCGGACTTCGATGACGCTGTTGATGCCCTTGAACTCGTTGCCTACGTTGGCCGCGTAGGTGACCGGACGTGTCGGGTCGAGCCGCTTCACCAGCGCCTGCATCGTCTCGGCCACGCGCCCGCCCGCCGCGGTGGTCTGCACCTTGAATTCCTCGTTCGCAATGGACCAGATGCACACGCTGGGGTGGTTGCGGTCGCGCCGGACCAAGCCCGCCATGCGCGCCAGGTTCTGCGGGGCGCTGCCCAGCAGGCGGTTTTCGTCCATGACGATCATCCCGAGCTGATCGCAGGCGTCGAGGAATTCCGGCGTGGGGGGGTTGTGCGACGTGCGGTCCGCATTGCAGCCCATCTCCTTGAGCCGCGCCACGCGGAAAAACTGCAAGCGGTCGGGCAGGGCGGCGCCCACCCCGGCATGGTCCTGGTGGTTGCAGGTGCCCTTGAGGACGTAAGGCTTGCCGTTGAGCAGGAATCCTTTGTTCGCGTCGAAGGCCACGGTGCGTATGCCGAACGTGGTCTCGGTGCAGTCGAGCACTTTCCCTTTTGACTCGACGGTAGTCCGGAGCCGATAGAGGTCTGGCGTCTCGGGGGACCACAGCACGGGGGCGGAGACCCTGGCCGTCAGCCGAATCTCCTGTTGCGACTGAGCGCCGAGGTGAACCGACTTTCGCGCCCTGGCAACGGCGTTTCCATCGGGTGCGAGAATCTCGCATTTGACGACCGCGCCGGTCGGAGCGGTGGGAGTGTTCAGGAGAGTGGTTTGGATATGCAGCGTGGCCGCACCTGTCGGCACGTTGTCCCTGAACTCGCTAAAAACGAACGTGCCGTCGGGCGCCACGGCGATCGGGCCCGTTTTGACCAACCAAACGTGCCGGTAGATGCCGGCTCCCTCGTAGAACCAACCCTCGGTCTGAGAGGCATCCACTTTGACCGCGAGAGTGTTCTTCCCGCCACAGTTGGCCACGTCTGTGATGTCATACCGGAAACTGCTGTAGCCGCTCTCCTGGCGCCCCAGGCACCAGCCATTGAGGAACACGACGGAATCCCGGAAAGCCCCGTCGAACTCGACCCACAGCCGTTTGCCCGCGTCTTCCTTCGGCAGCACGAAGGTGCGGCGGTACCATCCAACGCTGTTGGTGGGGAAGTCCGGGCCGACAGGCTTGAAGCCGTGCGACCCATTGGCCTTTTCGTCAAAAGGCAGCTCGACGGCCCAATCGTGTGGCAGATTCAATGTCCGCCAGTCGGCGTCCGAGAAGGTCGTGTCCGCCGGCCCCCGGCCTGTTCCTGCCTTCGCCAGGTCCTGCCCGATGCCCCAGGAATTGCCCAGGTGGAACTTCCATCCGAAGTCCAGCAGGAGCCGTTCTCGGGGGCACGGCTCGGCCGCTGTAGCGGCGCTCAGGCCGACGAGGATAACGGCAGCGCAGGCAAACCAGGGGGAACGAAAGTGCTTGTCTTTCATGCCCCGGAGCGTGGCGGAAAGTGTCTTGAGTTACGAGTACAAAGTCTTGAGACCGCACTGGCTGCGACCACTCCAGAGTTTAGGCTCAAGACGCAAGGCTCAAATTTGCCCTTTGCATAACCAGCAGAGCGATTACTGTTACCCTGCATGTTCAGGGTCAAAAGACAGAAGGGTCTGGGCGCCAGCCGGGACGCGCGAGTCCCGGCCCGAAGCGCTGGAGCGCGGGTGCCAGCGCCAGGCGGTTCTTTCCAGAGTGGCGGCGGTGCAGCCGCGGGCTCCGTCGCTCAGGCGAAATCGGAATCGCCGGTACCCGAGGAGCAGCTTGCCGCATTGTTCGACAATATGGCCGAGGGTTTCGCCCACTGCCGAATGATCTTCGAGGGGGGCCGTGCGCAGGACTTTGTCTTTCTCCAGGTAAATAAAGCCTTCGAGCGCCTCACCGGCTTGAAGGATGTGACCGGTCGCAAGGCGTCCGAGGTGATGCCCGGCCTGCGTGAGTCGGACCCTGGCATCTTCGAAGTGTATGGGCGCGTGGTGGAGACGGGAGGGGCGGCGAAGTTCGAGACTCACGTCAATGCGCTGAAGAAGTGGTTCTCCGTGTCGGCTTACCGCCCGGAGCCAGGGAATTTTGTGGCGGTCTTTGACGTGATCACCGATCGCAAGGAGGCGGAGGAGAACGTCCGGCGCCTGAACGCCGCACTCGAGCAGCGCGTGCAGGACCGGACCGTCGAACTCGAAGCTGCCGTAAACGAACTGGAGGCCTTCGCCTACTCCGTGTCGCATGACTTGCGCGCCCCGCTGCGGGCCATAGACGGCTTTGCCGAGATCCTGGCGCAAGAGCACTCGGCGCGACTGGATGCGGAAGGGCTTCACGTGCTCGGGATCATCCGGAAGGAAGCCGCCCACATGGGGCAACTCATCAACGACCTGCTGGCGTTCTCGCGCGCCGGCCGCAGCGAAATGCAGGTGGCGAGCATTGACATGACCGCGCTGGCGCGGGCCGCCTTCGAGGAATGCACCGCACGGGTCCCTGAGCGCCGCGTCGAATTCCGCCTCGACACGTTGCTCCCGGCGTCCGGCGACGCGAACCTGCTCCGGCAGGTCCTGGTCAATCTCGTATCCAACGCGGTCAAGTACACCCGTCCGCGGGAGGTGGCGCAAATCGAGATTGGCAGCCGGGCAGAGGGAGAGCAGGTCGTTTACTGGATCAAGGATAATGGGGTGGGTTTCGACACCAAATACAGCAACAAGCTCTTTGGGATCTTCCAGCGGCTGCACAGCGATAAGGAATTTGAAGGCACCGGCGTCGGCCTGGCGCTGGTGCAGCGCATCGTCCGCCGGCATGGCGGAAGAGTTTGGGGCGAGGCAAAGCTCGACGAAGGCGCCACCTTCTATTTCACCCTTCCCAGGCCCCAGTAGAGCCCGCCTTATCCGCGGGCGAGTCCAACCGATCTCACCCCGATTCCGCGCCTGGCGATCTTTGGCGCGAGGGCGGCTCAGCCCGTTGCGTCCGCTTCTCTATCTCGGAGTTGAGCTCGCCGCCGAGGAGGAGCGCAACACCTGCAAAATAAAACCACATCAGCAGGATGATGACTGCCGCGATCGAACCGTAAGTCGCGTTGTAGCGGTTGAAATAGGTCAGGTAGAGCTTGAAACCGTAAGACGCCAGGATCCAGAGCGCCGCCCCGAAAACCGTGCCCGGCATCAGCCAATGCCAGCGCCGGTGCTTCACGTTTGGGGCAAAGATGTAGAGGAGGTTGAAAACCATGAGGAGGAAACCCAGGACGAGCAGCCACTTGAGAACTCTCCAGGCCAGCATCACCGCGCCGCCCTTCGTGACGAAGTGCCCGGCGACCAGGATGGCCAGGCGATCACCATAGCCCAGCAGGATCAGGGCCAGGGCCATGAACAACGCCGAGCCGATCGTCAATGCCAATGCCAGCAAGCGCTGTTTCCACCAGGAACGCGATTCCTCCACTCCATAAGCCACGTTGAGGGCGTCCATCACCGCGACCACGCCGCTGGAGGCCATATAGAGGCTGAAAACCAGACTCAAGGAAAGCGTGCTGGTGCTGGAGCCCCGGCGCACTTGCCGCAGCGTTGCGTCGATCATGCCGGAGACGGAACCCGGGGCGAGCTTCGTCAGGTATTCATGGATTGCCTGGTATAGGGCCTGGCCGGATTGCAGCAGCAATCCCAGCACCGCCAAGAGGCACAGGAGCAAGGGGAAGAGGGAGAGTATGAAATAGAAGGAAAGCATGGCCGCCTGGTCCAGGAGCCTGTCCTTCCGCAACCGATTCCAGAGCCGGCGCAACACGTCGCGCCAGCTCAGACCGCCGAATTCCCAGAGCGAGGTCACAGCCATATTCTTTCTGCCGGCAAGGTCGCAGGTCTCGACCGCTCTGGCGCTGGGGCATATCACCCCATCGAACGCGACCTGGAACGCATGGAAGAACAGGTGTGTTAGCACCGCAACGCGAGCCTTCGGTGACCGGCGTCCACAAGGGAAGTCGCGAGCTGAAAGGTCAGGCCCCAAATGCGGCAGGTGCTCCAGTTAATGCGCGCCACTCACGCTGCGGGCTGGCAGCCGGCGCAACAGGCCATGCACCCCGGATATTTACATGCGAAATCCGGATAGCAGAGTCTCAGCCATTTGCTTAGCCATCCGCGGCAGGCGGATGCGGGGCGTGCAAGCTCCTGTGCCTGCACAGGTTGTGACGTTGCGGGCTCCGGCAGCGGTGCGAGAAGTTGCTACCTGCCCCCCTGCCGGCTCCGAATGAGTCACGGCGGGGGGAGTCCCACCCATTGCGCGAAAGGAGCGCTCGGCGATAGTCGGCCTATAACCGCGGTTTCGTAGCGACGTTGTGTGCAGCCGTCGAGCCGCGTCCAGAGCAGGAAGGAGCGTGTGAAGTATTGGCGCAAATCTTCGGAAAGAGCAGCAATAGTTTTGCCCGGGCAACGTTGGTCTGCGGGGTCCTGGGGTTCTTCGGCCTTTGGGGGGTGGGCTATGCCCTTTACCGCTCTCCGTACACGACTGAAGTCAACGTTCCGCTGATACAGCCGGTGCCCTTCAGCCATCAGCATCACGTGGCCGGACTTGGCATTGATTGCCGCTATTGCCACACGTCGGTTGAGAAATCCTCGTTTGCCGGGCTGCCGCCGACCGAGACCTGCATGACCTGCCATTCGCAGATATGGAAGGATGCGCCGCTCCTGGCGCCGGTGCGGGAAAGCTTTGCGACCGGACAGCCGATTCACTGGAACCGGGTGAATCAGACGCCGGACTTTGTCTTCTTCAATCACAGCATCCACGTGCAGAAAGGCATTGGCTGCTCGAGCTGCCATGGGCCGGTGGACGAGATGCCGATCACCTGGAAGGCGAAGTCACTCTACATGCGGTGGTGCCTGGACTGCCACTCGGCGCCCGAGCGGAATCTGCGGCCGCAGAGCCAGGTGTTCGATATGCATTGGAATGCGCCACCCGACCAGGCGCGGCGCGGTAAGGAGCTGGCCGCCGCCTACCACATCAGCACCAACCGCCTGCAGCAACTTACTGATTGCAGCATGTGTCACCGATGAGCCCGCGCGAGAAAGCAAGTGGGGACCTTCGCCCTGGAACGGCCGAACCGGCGGCTGCCGACAGCGTAGGGCAGGGTGTCCCGCCTGCCCCGCAGCGATCACTACCGGTAGGGCGCGCTGTCCCCAGCGCGCCGCCGCCCACCTACGCCCGGCGCGCTGAGGACAGCGCGCCCTACCGACGGCAACCCAGCGAGGGCAGGCGGGACGCCCTACCCTACATTGCCGGCGAGGAACCGGGGGCTGACGTCGGCGACTTCGACATCCGGCGGTTGTTGGGGCCGAAGAAACCCAGCACGCCGCGGCTCGACCTGGCGGAGATCCGGGCGAAGCTGGCCGGGGCTCGGGGCCAGCAATACTGGCGCAGCCTGGATGAGGTGGCCGAGACGGAGGAGTTCAAGGCGATGCTCCACCGAGAGTTCCCGGAGGGCGCATTCGATTGGCTGGAAGGCGTCAGCCGCAGGAGCTTTCTTAAGGCAGCGGCAGCTTCCCTGGCTCTGGCGGGCCTGACGGCGTGCACGAAGCAGCCCGTGCACAAAATCCTGCCTTACGTCAAGCAGCCGGAGAACCTGACCCTGGGCGACCCGCTCTATTACGCGACGGCGATGTTGCTGGGGGGCTACGCCACCGGCGTGCTGGCCAAGAGCCGTGAAGGCCACCCGATTAAGGTGGATGGCAACCCGCAGCATCCGGCCAGCCTGGGCGGCTCCAGCGTCTGGCTGCAGGCCTCCATCCTGGGCCTCTATGATCCCGACCGTTCGCAGACGGTGACACATTACGGCGAGGTCAGCGCGTGGGCTTCGTTCATTTCAGAGCTCAACCTCCTGGCTCGGGCACACGAAGCCGACCAGGGCGCGGGATTGCGGTTCCTGACCGAGACCTGCACGTCACCCACGGTTGGGGCGCAATTGGATGACCTGCTGCGGCGCTTCCCGAAGGCCCGGCTGCACCAGTTCGACCCCATCTCGCGGGACAATGTGCGGGCGGGAGCGCAGCTTGCGTTTGGCGAGGTGGTCGAACCCCATTACCGCTTTGACAAGGCGTCGGTAATCCTCTCCCTGGATTCCGACTTCCTTTACACGCACCCGCAACGGCTGCGCTACACTCGCGACTTCACCGACGGCAGGCGGGTGAGCGAGGGGCGGCGCGAGATGAATCGGCTGTACGTGGTCGAGAGCACGCCCTCGGTCACCGGGACAATGGCCGATCACCGGGTGCCAATGGCGAGCGGCGAGGTCGAGGCGTTCGCGCGGGAGCTGGCTTCAGTCTTGAATGCTGAGTCTAAAGTCTTGAGTCCCGAATCCCGTGCCGACTCAAAACCCAAGACTCAAGACTCAAGACTCAAGGCTGATTGGGCTGTGGCCCTGGTGCGCGACCTGGAGTCGCACCATGGGCAGAGCATCGTTTTGGCAGGGGAATGGCAGCCGCCGACGGTGCATGCCCTCGCGCACTTGCTCAACGACAAGCTCGGCAATGTAGGCAAGACCGTTAGTTATAGCGCCCCGGCGGAGCCGCACCCGGCGCAGCAACTCCAGTCGCTGAAGCAGTTGGTCGAAGAACTAAGGTCGGGGAGCGTAGAAACGCTGATCATCCTGGGCGGCAACCCTGTGTATGCGGCGCCGGCGGATTTCGAGCTGGGCCCGCTCGTGCGCAAGGTCAAACACAGCATTCACGTCGGCGAGGAGGTGGATGAAACCGCGCTGTGCTGCACGTGGCATATTCCCCAGGCGCACTACCTGGAATCCTGGGGTGATGCGCGTTCGTGCGACGGCACGGTCACGCTCATGCAGCCGCTGCTCGCGCCGCTCTACGAGGGGAAGACCGTCGCCGAGGTGCTAGACGCGATGAGCCGGCAGCGGCCTCTGCGTACGGCTTACGAAATCCTGCGAGCCCATTGGAGGGAAGAGGGCCGATGGCCTGATTTCGAGCAACAGTGGCGGCGAGCGATTTGCGAGGGTTTCCTGACCGGCTCGGCCCTGCCGGACAAGCAGGTGCGGATTAGGGGCGAGGACATTACTGCAGCCGTTCGAGCCGCCGAAGAGGGGGCGCCAGCAAAGCCGGTAGGGCAGGGCGTCTCGCCTGCCCCGGGAGGAGCCGGGCAAACCAACTCAGGCAGGCCAGGCGCGCTGCCCTACGAGGCGGATGGCCTGGAAGTGAACTTCCGCCCGGACCCGTGCATTTGGGACGGGCGATTCGCCAACAACGCCTGGTTGCAGGAGTGCGCCAAGCCGATCAACAAGCTCACCTGGGACAACGCGGTGCTGGTCAGCCCGGCCCTGGCGCAGCGGTTGCAACTGGCCACCGATGAGATGGTCGAACTGAGCTGCGGGGGCCGCAGCGTGCGCGGGCCGGTGTGGATCATGCCGGGGGAGGCGGAGAACTCGATCACGCTGCACCTGGGCTACGGCCGGCAGGCCGTGGGACGAGTCGGAACCGGAGTGGGCTTCAACGCATACGCGGTGCGCACGTCGGAAGCCTTTTGGCATGCGACCGGGGCCACCTTGAAAAGGCTCGACGAGCGCCACCACCTGGTTTCGACCCAGACCCACCACAATCTGCATAGCCCGGAGCGGCAGGTGTTCCGGGAAGGCACGCTCGACCGGTTCATTGCCGAGCCCAAATTCGTGAAGGACACGGTCGAGCAGCCCCGCAACGAGGAGACGCTCTACGACATCACCGAGTACCCGTACCAGGGCTACAAGTGGGCGATGTCGATAGACCTGAATACGTGCATCGGTTGCAATGCGTGCCTGATCGCGTGCGCGGTCGAGAACAACATCCCGACGGTAGGCCGCCAGCAAGTGAACGTTTATCGGGAGCTCTACTGGATCCGCATCGATACTTATCACCAGGGCTCGATGGACAACCCCGAGTTCAGCCACATGCCCGTGCCGTGCATGCATTGCGAGCACGCGCCCTGTGAGCTGGTCTGCCCGGTCGAAGCCACCGTGCACGACCACGAAGGGCTAAACCTGATGATCTACAACCGCTGCGTCGGCACGCGGTTCTGCTCAAACAACTGCCCTTACAAAGTCAGACGCTTCAACTTCCTGCGCTACACCGACTACATCACGCCGAGCCTCAAGCCCATGTATAACCCGGAAGTGACGGTGCGCTGGCGCGGGGTGATGGAGAAATGCACCTACTGCGTGCAGCGCATCGCCGCGGCGCGCATCACGGCGGAGAAGGAAGACCGGCGCATCCGCGACGGCGAGGTGCGCACCGCCTGCCAGGTCGCCTGCCCGGCGCAAGCCATCATTTTCGGCGACCTCAATACGCCGGACAGCCAGGTCGCCCGGCTTAAGACGCACCCGCTGGATTACGCCATGCTGGGCGAGCTCAATACCCGGCCTCGCACGACGTACCTGGCGAAGGTGCGCAACCCGGCGGCGGCTAGTGACGCCTCGGCCAAGCGTCCGCAACCGCGCGAGGACGGACGCCTCGGCGAGGCGTCCCTGGCCGCGTCATCACCGGAGAGCTGAGCATGGAAACCATCCAGGGCTCCGAACCGCGCATGCCCTCGGACCGGCCGTACCCGGTCACGGTGCTGGGGTATCCGGCCGAGATTATCGGGCCGGAGGAAACCTACGACCGGGTCAGCGAGCAGATCGCCGAGGTGCCGATCCACCATCCCCATCCCAAGTTCTGGTTCATCGGCTTTACCATCTCCTTCGCGCTGTTCCTAATGTTCTGCGCTGCGGTGAGCTACCTCCTCTACCGCGGTGTCGGCATCTGGGGCGTCAATATCCCGGTCGCCTGGGGCTTCGCGATTACTAACTTCGTGTGGTGGATCGGCATCGGTCATGCCGGCACGTTCATCTCCGCCATCCTCCTGTTGCTCTTCCAGAAGTGGCGCACGACCATCAACCGCTTTACCGAGGCCATGACCCTGTTCGCCGTGACTTGCGCCGGCATGTTCCCCTTGCTTCACCTGGGACGCCCCTGGGTGTTCTATTTCCTCCTCCCGTACCCCGACACGATGGCGCTCTGGCCGCAGTTCCGCAGCCCGCTGGTCTGGGACGTGTTCGCCGTGAGCACGTATTTCACGGTCTCACTGCTCTTCTGGTATCTGGGAGTAGTGCCGGACCTGGCTACCGTGCGCGACAAGGCACGGACGAAATGGAAGCAGATCATTTACGGCGTGGCTTCGCTGGGCTGGCGGGGGTCAGCCCGGCATTGGCGGCGCCACCAGTCGGGCTACCTGCTCCTGGCTGGGCTGGCTACGCCGCTGGTGCTCTCGGTGCATAGCGTGGTGAGCTTCGACTTCTCGGTCGCGCAATTGGCGGGTTGGCACTCGACAATCTTCCCACCGTACTTCGTCGCCGGCGCCATCTATTCAGGGTTCGCCATGGTGCTCAACATCATCATCCCGATCCGGCGCATTTACGGCCTGCAGAACCTGATCACGGTGCGCACGCTCAACAACATGGCCTGCGTGACGCTCGTCACCGGTTGGATGGTTATCTACGGCTACATCATGGAGGGGTTCATGGCTTGGTACAGCGGGGACCCATTCGAGCTCGCCACGATGCACGACCGCGCCTTCGGCGCGTACGGCTGGGTCTTTTGGGTCCTCATGCTGGCGAACTGCATCATCCCGCAGTTGCTCTGGTCCCGGAGGGTGCGCACTAACGACATCGCTCTCTTCTTCGTAGCCCTGTCCGTAAATGCCGGCATGTGGATCGAACGCTTTGTCATCGTCGTCCAGAGTCTGTCACACGACTTCGTCCCGTCGTCTTGGCACAGGTTCTACCCGACCGCATGGGACTGGGCCACGCTCTTCGGCAGCGTCGGGCTGTTCCTGACCTTGCAATTCCTGTTCATCCGCTACTTCCCGATGATCTCCATTTCAGAGTCGCGCGAGCTGATCGCCCAGCGCAAGGAGGGCCGGTTATGATTGAGGTGTCCACGCGCGCAGCCGTCGTCGCGAAGCCGGTTATCAACTACGAGGAGAAGCAGCTCCACGGCTTGATGGCCGAGTTCGAAGACCACGAGCAACTGCTGGAGGCGACGAAACACGCCTACCGGGAAGGCTACCGTGAAATGGACGCCTACTCGCCTTTCCCCGTGGAAGGCCTGGCCGAGGCGCTGGGGTTCCATCACACCGCGGTGCCACTGATCACCCTGATGGGCGGCATGCTGGGCGGCCTGGGCGGCTACTTCATGGAATGGATCTCGATGGCTCGGTTTGTCCCCGTCAATGTCGGCGGGCGCCCGCACAATAGCTGGCCCAACTTTATCCCGGTGACCTTCGAACTCACGGTGCTGATTGCCTCGCTGTCGGCCTTCGCCGCCGTGCTGGTGCTCAACCGGTTGCCGCACCCGCACCACCCGGTGTTCAACGTGCCCGAGTTCCGCCGCGCCTCCATTGACCGGTTTTTCCTCTGCATCGAGGCCGAAGACCCGAAGTTCGAGCTGGCGGCCACGCGGCGGTTTCTGGAGGGGCTCAAGCCGGTCAAAGTAAGCGAGGTGGAGGACTAGTGAAGGCCGAATTCCGAAGTCCGAAGGCCGAAAGAAGGCCGAAACCCGGTCAAGGTAGGGCGCGCAGTCCCCAGCGCGCCGAGAGACCACGGCGCGCTGAGGACAGCGCGCCCTACCAAACGTGTGGAATACTCAGGCCAAGGCATTCGCGTTTCGGCCTTCGGCCTCCTGTCGGGCTTCGGACTTCGGTCTTCGGCCATCGCCACTGTTCCTCGCGAGCCACAACCTCCATCACCGCGGCCTGCCTGCTATGCCTGTGCTTCGGTGCCGGCTGCCGGCGGGATATGTTTAATCAGCCCTACAGCAAGCCGCTCAGGTATAGCGACTTCTTCCAGGACAACCACATGGCCTCGCGTCCGGTCGTGCCCAACACCGTCGCGCGAGGCCAACTCGACGCCGACCAGGCCCTCTACACCGGCATGCTGGGCTCCAACCTGGTGGCCGATTTCCCTTTTCCCATCACGCGCGAAGTGCTGGAGCGCGGGCAGCAACGCTTCGAGATCTATTGCGCCGTATGCCACGGACGCACCGGTGACGGCAACGGCATGGTCGTGCAGCGCGGGTTTCCGCCCCCGCCGTCCTACCACATTGACCGGCTCCGGCAGGCACCGGTGGGCCATTTCTTCGATGTCATGACGCACGGCTACGGCGTGATGTACTCCTACGCGGCGAGGGTGGAGCCGCGCGACCGCTGGGCGATTGCCGCCTACATCCGCGTCCTGCAGCTTAGCCACAACGCGAAGCTGCAGGACGTGCCGGCGCCCGAGCGCGCCCGTTTGGAGGCAAGCAAATGAACCAGGCCCTCCTCGCGCGCGTCAACCGGATCCAGCTTATCGCTCTGGTGCTTGGGGTTGGCGCGTTGGTTGCGACCTTCGCGGGTGGGCCGGGCAACCCGCGGCAATTTTTCTTCTCCTACCTGTTCGCGTGGCTGTTCTGGCTGGGACTGTCACTGGGCTGCTTTGTGTTGGCAATGATTCACCTGCTGACCGGGGGACGTTGGGGATATCCAACTCGCCGGTTCCTTGAGGCAGGCTATCTCGTGCTGCCCCTGATGCTGGTCCTGCTCATCCCGGTCTTCTTCGGGCTAGACCAGCTCTACCCCTGGGCCCGGGCCGCGGAAGTGGCCAGCGAAAAGGCATTGCAGCAGCGGCACGCCTACTCGAACGGCGCGGGCTATATCGGCCGCCAGCTCTTCTTCCTCGCGGTGTGGATCCTGATGGCGGCCTGCCTGCGCGCCTGGTCGCTCCGGCAGGATGCCACCGCCGACGCGGCTCCGAGCCGGAAGGCGCGTACACTCAGTGGCCCGGGGATCGTCATCTACGGGCTGCTGGGCACGTTCGCGGCGGTGGACTGGATCATGTCCCTGGAGAAGCACTGGTATTCCACCATGTTCGGCGTCATCGTGCTGATCGGGCACATCCTGGTGGCATACGTCTTCTCGGTCGTGTTGGTGGTGCTCTTCAGGCGCCAGGAGCCGCTCCGCGACGTCGTGCGCCCAACCCACTTTTACCAGCTCGGCAACCTGTTGCTGGCGTTCGTCATGTTCTGGACCTACGTCAGCTTCGGCCAGCTCCTGATCATCTACTCCGGCGACCTGCCGCACGAACTGGCCTGGTACCTGCACCGTATCGCCGGGACCTGGCGCTACGTCATCGGCGGCGTCGCCCTGTTTCACTTCTTCCTGCCTTTCTTCCTGCTCTTGTTCCGGGCGGTAAAGCACAACGTGCCCGCGATGTTCGTCCTCTCGGCCATGCTGTTCCTCACGCATATCGTGGACACCTACTGGCTGGTGATGCCGACGCTCCACACGCAAGGTGTCGCGGTAAGCTGGATGGATTTCACGGCGCCCATCGGTGTCGGCGGGCTTTGGGTCAGCTATTTCCTTTGGCGGCTCAAGGCGGCGCCGCTGCTGCCGCAACACGATCCCGGGCTGCAGTTCGCATTTGTCTATGGCCACTGAGCACCACGGCAAACCGCTACCGGAACCGAGACCTGGCCCTGCCTACGAGCGGCGCGACGCCAACGCCAATTGGCTCTTCGGCCTGGTGGCCATCCTCTTCCTCGTCATCGCGGGCTCCGAAGCGATCCTGCACTGGATGAATACCGACTTCGCGAGGAAGCCGCAACCGACGGACCGCTGGACCGGTACGCGCCAGCCCGCCGGCCGGATTTGGGAGCAGGCAAACTTCCCGCGGCTGCAGGTTTCGGCGCCGCAGGACCTGGCCAGGTTCCGCGAGCAGGAAGACGCGGAGTTGACTACGTATGGCTGGATTGACCGGACATCGGGGGTGGTCCGCATCCCCATCGCGCGCGCGATGGACCTGGTGCTGCAGCAGGGCCTTCCCGTGCGGCCGGGCGTGGGCAAAAGCCGACTGGGGCCGACGCCCCTGGAATTGCAGCAGCAGCGGACCAACGCCACTCAGGCGGAAACCACTATTGCGCGATGAAGCATAACCTCCGCGACCTACGCAAGGTGGGGACGCCTCGGCGAGGCGTCCGCC
>DATKNZ010000175.1:0-3240 GCA_035541055.1 Candidatus Acidiferrum sp.
CAGGCGCTGCCCGGGCGTCACGGCGGGCGGCGAGGGCCGCATGAAGTCGTAGGCGATCACCCCCCGGAACTCGTCTTCCGCAGCCAAGTACTCCTTCATATCCTGCAAGGCGACCAGGCCCAGCAGGCGGCCCCGAGCGTCCACCACGGGCAGGAAATTGTTGGCGCTGACCAGGAACCGGTCGGCAATCTCCCGCAGCGTCGCCGTCTCGCGCACCGGCGGCACGGGCGCGTGCATGATGTCGCCGACCGTCCGCTCGGCGGCGGCTTCCGTGGCGGTAGGCTCCTGGCTCACCATGAGGCCCTTGCGCCGCAGGGGCTCGGTGTAAATCGTCTCCGGGTGCAACTTGCGCGCCACCAGCATCGAGACCACGCACCCGAGCATCAGCGGCGGCATCAGCGAGTAGGTCAGGGAGATCTCGAAGATCATAATCATCGCCAGCAGGGGTGAACGGGTCGTGGCCGAAAGCATGCTTCCCATGCCGACGACGGCAAAGGCGGTCACCGGCAGGTCTTCCCCGGCCCCGAGTTGTTGCAAGGCGGAAGCGAAAGCCGCGCCCAACCCGGCCCCCAGGAACAGCGTAGGGGTGAACACGCCGCCGACCGCGCCGGAGCCCACGGTGGCAAGCGTGGCGACCAACTTCGCCAGGAACAGCCCCGTCAGGAAGAGCAGGCCAGCCGCCGCTTCCTCGCGCCAACGCGAGCGGGTCACCTCCTGCGGATAGGCGTCTTGCATCAGCCGGCGATTGACCCGCAGCAAGTCCAGTCCTTGCGGCTGGTGCCGCGCCATGGCCAGAGTGCCGGGCGCCACTTTCACGTTCGAGAAAAGCTCCGGCTGGTAAAGCGGCGTGGTCTGCAGGATGTGGTTCAAGTCATCGGCCAAGGCCTTCGTAAGCCGCGCATCGGCATGGCCGGTGAAATTCGACAGCATGAGTTGCGTCCCCGGCGACAATTCATCCGCCAGGAACCGGGAGAGGCGGTCCGATTCCGCCGGCTTCTGCAGCCGTTGCGCAAAGGCCGACGGGTCGGCAAGGTCGGCCATCGTGAACTGCGGCGAGCCGTATTGCCCCTGCAGAATCCGGTTCGTGATCACGTAGCCATTGCCCCATACCCCGGGAAACCAGATGGCGATGATGCCTACAATCAACCCGCCCAGCGCCAGGCGGACGTAGATGGGCCCGCGAACTCGCCTGAACAGCTCCTCGGCGCGGTTCAGCAGCTTCATGAACACCGCGCCCATCACACCGGTCACCACCCCCAGGCAAAGGAACCACGGCAACTGCGTCAGGCGCGTGAACTCGAACGGCGGCACGCTGTACCACGGGCGGATGCCGAAGAAGCTGCGGGAAACCATCGTCGCAATAACCGAGGCGAACACCAGCGGGGCGAACAAGCTCATCGAGAAGTTGCCCAGCACAATGAGCGCCGCAAAGACCGCGCCGGAGATCGGCGCGTTGTAGGCGGCCGAAATGCCCGAGGCCGCCCCGCACCCCACCAGCAGCCGCAGCCGGTAAGGATGCCATTTCGCAAGCTGGCCCCACTTCGACGCCAGCGTGGCCGACATCTGCGTGATGCCGCCCTCGCGCCCAATGGACCCACCCGAGCCAATCGTCACCAGGGAAGACAGGAACTTCACCAACCCGCTGCGCAACGGCAGCCGGCCATCCCCGGCCACGATCACCTCGAGCAGATTGCTCGAACGCAACGGCCCCGCCATCCGGAGCCCCCAGTAAAGCACCAGCCCCGCGCACAGCCCGCCCAGCGTCGGCGTCAGCACCCGCTGCCAATTCGCCATCAGTTCCGCAACCTCCGCCGGCTCCCCCGGCCGCCGCAGAAACAGCATGCGCGTGGACTCGGTCGCGTAGTAGAACATGATGTTCACCAGCCCGCCGATCACGCCTACCCCCCCGGCGAGCAGCATGTGAAACCACTCCTCACTGAACCGTATCCGCTCCCGGACCCGCAATGCCCGCCGCCAATGGCGCAGCAGGAAGTCGTGCACCTCCCTCACCATCTCTGTGGTCCGCAACAAAGGCACACTGCAATATGGCCAAGCTCCGTCAGGTTGACGAGGGACAATTCCAATGGCGCGGTTGCCCTGCGAGCGGCGGAGCATTAGCCTGCACGCCAGGAAAGCCGACTATGCCGAATCCATTGCAGGCCGCCGCCCAAACGCTTGGCCTTGAAAAATACCGCCGCCACATCTTCCTGTGCGCCGACCAGACCGAACCCAAATGCGCGCCCAAAGCCAAGGGCCTGGAATCCTGGGAATACCTCAAACGGCGGCTGAAGGAGCTGAACCTGGCCGGCCCCGAGCCGGTGGTGTATCGCAGCAAGGTCAACTGCCTGCGCGTGTGCACGCAGGGGCCCGTCGCGGTCGTTTACCCCGAAGGCGTCTGGTATCACTCCTGCACCCCGGACGTGCTGGAGCGCATCATCCAGGAACACCTGCTCAAGGGCCAGGTGGTCGAGGAATTCGCCTTCGCCAGGAACCCAATGGCCGCGCGGTAGGAACGCCTCGCCGAGGCGTCCGTGTCCTGGCCGGAGCAGACGCCTCGGCGAGGCGTCCCTACCCCACTACTAAGGCAGCAGGCGGTCGGCTTTCGCCGCCAGGACGAAGTCGCTCTCGGTCAGGCCGTTAACCTTATGCGTCCATATCTGCAGCTTCACCTTGCCCCAGGCCAGGTAGATGTCGGGGTGGTGATTCACGGCCTCAGCCAGTTCGCCGACCTTGTTTGTGAACTGCAGCGCCTCCCGGAAGTCGTTGAACTTATACTCCTTCTCGAGGAGCCGGCCTTCCAGGACCCGCCACTGCCCGTCCAGCTCCCTGGCCAGTTTTGTTAAAGCTTCGCCCTGCAAGGCAGGCACGTCCCCCTTGCACGCAAGACATTCTCGTTCGGCTAAATGGCTCATACGCTTTTGCTCCTTCGGTTGTTATGCGCAATCCTCTCCTACGTTAGCACACAACCATTGCGTCGGTGTGGGACCACTGCCGGCACAGAACGGCTGGGCCTCCGAACACCGCCATGTGCGTGAACGAGAACACGCTGCAGCTCAGTGACCCCGCACCGCCAGATCCCACCTGACTGCGTCGCCTATACTGTCTCATTTCAGGACAGTCCCCCGCCCCATGCGCCGTCCCAACCGGCCACTCTAACCCTGACATATCCGTAATATCGCCGGGACCTCGCCGGGACCTCCCCGTATGCACACCGTTACCTCGCCGTAGAACCTCTAACTT
>DATKNZ010000176.1:0-6189 GCA_035541055.1 Candidatus Acidiferrum sp.
CTCGGGTAGAGCATGGACGGCGGCCTGCACCTCGCGGGCGCGTTCCTCGGCGGCTAAGTGATCGCTCGCAGGCGGTGCCCGGTCCGGCACGCAGTCCAGCATCGGGCCTGTCTCGTCGCTTTCGGCATCCAGCGATACCTCTGGGTGGCGCTGGTGCCAGCGCAGGCGGTCGCGCAGCAGGTTGGTGGCGATGGCATAGAGCCAGGTTGAGAACTTCTGCGCGGAGTCGAAGCGAGCGCGGTGGTGGTAAACCCGAACGAAGGCCTCCTGCGCAAGATCGCCGGCATCCGTCTCGTTGCTGAGCTGGCGCAGGAGGTAATGGAAAAGGCGTTCGCCGTGCCGCTGCATGATAGCGTTCAATGCCGCGTCGTGGCCCGCTTGCAGCCGCGCCATGTCCTCGCGGTCCTCGAGGTCGGTGTTGCCAGCCATGAGGGGCGCGTCTAACAGGCCGTTTCGTCCCTCTGGCGGCGCGCTCGTCCTCGTTCTCGTGCTCGTCCTCGTGCTTGGAATGGGTGACGAGGAAGAGCACGAGCACGATGACGAGGACGAGTGGGAGGGGTGCCGGTCATTGTGCAGCCGCTCTCTAATGGTGCATCTGGCTGTGACTATCCGCGGGGATGGTCTGCTGCTGCACCCAGGCGAGATAGCGTTTTCCCTGCTCCGGCGGCATGGTGCGGCTGACCTCGTAGAAATGCTGGAGCATTTTGGCCTGGCAGTCGGCGCGGAGCAGGGCCGCTTCTCTCAGGGCCATCTCGATCTCTGAAGTGACCGTGTTTGTAGCAGAAAGCAGGCGCGCGACTTCCGCGTTCTTCTGGTCAATGCGCCGGCAACGTTCCGCGCAGCCGGATAGATAGGCTGTGTGCAACTCGACGATGCGCTTGTACTCCGCATTATCGAGGTGGAACTCCTGCTTGAGCCAGGACAACTCCGGGGTGCTGTCCTTGAGGGGCCGACAGCAGCTTGAGGTGCCGCTGTAATACACCCCGCAGTACGCGGCTACCGCCACGAGCAGACCCGCTACCAGCACCAAAACAGGGCGTTTCATGGGCTCAGTGGTGGGGGGACTGGAATGGGTCAACGAGCTGCACGTAGCGCGCGCCCATTTCCTCGCCGGTCTGCACCCGCGTGGCATGCGCTTGCCAGAAGCCGGCGAGCAGCCCTGCCAGGAGCAGGACGGTGACGTAGCTGACGGCCAGGGATGGCCGGGCCAGCGCGGCGCCCAGGCGCTGCCATAGCCGCAGCCAGGCCGGCGCGTGCGCTGGGGATTCGCTCTGCTCGATGCGCCGCCAGACTTGCTCCTGGAAGCGCGGGGGCAGTTGCGCCTGCACGTTCCATTGGCGGAGCACCCGGCTAAGGGCCTCGTCGCTTTGCGGTGTATCTTGCGGTTTCATCTCAAGAGGGGCGTCGGGCTGAACCGCCGCCCGTATTATCCTACCAAGCGTGCCGCGAGCCCGCTATTACTTAGTAGCCGCGGTCTCGCCGTGCCCGTTCGCATGTCC
This sequence comes from Candidatus Acidiferrum sp., assembly GCA_035541055.1. Taxonomy (GTDB): domain Bacteria; phylum Verrucomicrobiota; class Verrucomicrobiia; order Limisphaerales; family UBA8199; genus JAPLUA01. The sequence continues at coordinate 1,500 of DATKNZ010000176.1, forward strand.
GCAGCAATGGCCGCAGCACGGGGCGGCGGCGACGCTGGTCCTGGCGGGCGCGGCCTCGCAGCAGGTAGACTGCGCTACGGCCTTCGGCTGGCTGGCGGTGGGCTGTTGGTGGTTGAGCATCACGCGGACCTTGGGTGAAGCGGCAATACCATCACTGCCGACGGCGTGGTATTGCGCCTCAGCCCGGACCTGGGCGACGCACATCGCACTGAGGGCGGCTGCGGTGAGGAGAACGATCTTGTATTGCTTTCTCATTTATTGGTTCGTTACGGCAACCGAGGCTGCCTTTGTTAATTACTCTATTCCTGATACGCCGGGCTTTGGCCAATCCCTCATGCCTTCTCTGATTTGATGAAATGCCAGCGGGATGGAGCCATTTGCGCAACGCCGCTGAGGACTGATTAGCCAGCGCGGCGCGTCACGTCCTTCCCGGCCGCGCCGGCCTGGCTGTAGCGCTACACCCCCTTACGTGGGGAGCACACGCGCCCTCGCGTGTGATTCGCGGCGCCCCGCCGCGAATGCTCCCTGGCCCCGAGAGAGCCAACGGCGGGGCGCCGTTGGCAGCACGCGAGGCGCGTGCGCTCCACCACGCCAACTGCATGGCTGCGACAGAGGGAGCCGTCCCGCCGTCCTGTGTTGCTGCTCCCGAGGACAGGCGCGCTCCGCTAAACAGATACACACCCCAATCGCTGTCCTATTTATGGACACTCGAGCCATATTCCACTGGGTCTCCCGCGTCAGACTGAGGCGATTGCCCGGTGTATCTCCCATGTGGATCGCTCCCCATGGGAGACACACCGGGCAATCGCCGGGGCCAAACCGGTGTCAAGGGCGTGCTCCTGGCCGGAAATGGGCCGGTTCAAGGGGGATAAAGGTTGGCGGAATCGGCGGGCATCGGATACAGGGCCGCCGTTTGTTCGAGAATATGCGAGGGAAAGGCTCGGCTGGGGCGTAATAACCGTGGCGATGCGACTTATTGAAGGAAACCGTCACGCGGGCAGGCAGGTCCCAGCGAGACCGGGACCTGCTTCGGAGCCGGCTCCGAGCACGGCGAGGCGAGGGATCGGTCGCCGTATTCTGGTTTGGGGATTGGCGGGGGCAGTCCCTCTATTGGCGGGATGCAAGGGGATCGCCAGCAAGGGCGAGAAGGATGCGCGGCAGCAAGTGCAGGCGGTCAGTGACGGCTATCGGCCCAATGGGCAAAAGCCCGCGCTGCCGGTTTTGAGCAGCCAATCTTCCCTCAGCAATTATCTCACTTACGCCCTGCTGAATGACCCTCGTGTCGAGGCGTCTTACTTCGACTGGCTGGCTTCGGTCGAGGCCATCACGGTGGCGCGCTCATTGCCGGACCCGCAGGTCACGTTCCAGATGGACATCCAGGACGTGGTGACCTCGCTAATGCCCGGAGTCATGATGAGCTTCCCGGGGCTGGGCAAGCTGCGGGCCGCCGGCGCCTTAGCGGCTGCCGAGAGCCAGGCAAAATACTACGCGTTCAAGAGCGCCTCGCTGCAGAGCGCCTATGCGGTCGAAGTTGCCTACTACCAGCTTTACTTCCTGCAAGAGAAGATTCGCGTGAACCGGGAGACCCTGGCGTTGTTATCCGACCTGGCCAGGCTGGCCCGCGTGCAGGAGGAAGTGGGCCGCGTCACCTTGCAGGACGTGCTACGGGCGCAAATCGAAGAGAGACGGGTGCAAACCGACCTCGCCAACCTCGAGGATTCGCGCGAGCCGTTGCTGGCGCAGTTCAAGGCCGCCCTGGGCCTGCGCGCGGACCAGCCGGCGCCGCCTGTGCCGCAACGACTCGAGTCGGTTCCGTTGGACCTGACATCCGACCAGGTGCTCGCCGCGGCCCTGGCGCGCAACACGCGGCTCCAGGGGCTGGAAGCCGAAGTCCGCTCTGCTGAAGCGTCCATTACCCTGGCCTACAAAGCGCGCATGCCCGATGTGACGGTGGGGGCGATGGCCGATTTGAAAACGACGCCGACGCTGTACCGGCCGTGGGGCACGGTCAGCCTGCCGTTATGGCGTGATAAGCTCGCTGCGGAAGTCGCGCAGGCCCAGGCTAACGCGCGCGCGGGCGAGGCGCGGCTCACGGCGGAGCAGATAGACCTGGCCGTGGCCGTGGCTGAGAAGGCCTTCCTGTATCGCCAGGCCGGACGCAACACCGAGCTGCTGCAAACGCAATTGATCCCCAGGCAGCGCCAGTCTTTGGAGGTTGCCCGCGCCGGCTACCTCTCCGGCCAGATCGATTTCTTCAATCTCACCGATGTCGAGCAGACCCTGCTGCGCTTCAGCCTGGATGAGGTCGAAGCCCGGGCCCAGCGCGAGCAGGCGCTCGCTGAACTTGTCCTCATCGCGGAAGGGTTGCCCGCCGCCGCCGCGCCCATGGGCGGGCCGGCAATGGCGCAGACGGTTTCGGTCGGCGGCATGGGCCCGAGCGCTGGCGAAATGCTCCCCGGCAACTCGGCCGGGTCCGCCATGCGCAAATGAAGCCGGCAGCTATGAGACACCATTCGAACTCTTTCACTGTGGCTTTGCTGATCGCCCTGGTGTGCGGCGCCGGAGTGCTCCTGACCTCTTGCGGCCGCGCGCCCGAATCCGCCACGGCGCAAGCCCAGCCACAGCTTTACACTTGCGGCATGCATCCCCAGGTGATCCAGGATCATCCGGGCAACTGCCCCATTTGCGGGATGAAGCTGACGCCGGTCCGAAAGCAAGGTCCCGCCGCCCTTGGGGGCACGAATGCTCCATCGGCTCCGAGCGGCTCGGCGGAGATCAGCATAGACCCGGTGACGGTGCAGAACATGGGCCTGCGCACCGGCCTCGTCACGCGCGGGCCGGTGCAGCGTGTCCTCCGGACGGTGGGCGTCATTGATTTCGATGAGACCGCGCTGGCCGAGGTCAGCACCAAATTCCGCGGCTGGATCGAGAAGCTCTACGTGGACTCGACCGGCCAGCAGATGCACAAAGGCGAGCCACTGTTCGAGGTCTATTCGCCCGAGCTCTACCTGGCGCAGACGGAGTACCTGCTCACGCTGGATTCGCCGACCAACACGAGCCTGCTGGCTGACCTCCGCAAGGACGCCGCCATGACCAAGCTCCGCTACTGGGACATCTCGGAGGACCAAATCGCGGAGCTGAAGCGGACTCGGACGCCTAAGAAGACCTTGCGCATCAATGCCCCGCTGGATGGCGTGGTGGTGGAGAAGAACGTGGTGGAAGGCCAAATGGTCGAGCCGGGTATGAAGCTCTACCGGCTGGCGGACCTGGCCACGGTATGGATCCAGGCGCAGGTGTATGAGCAGGACTTGCCATTCATCCGACTCGGCCAGGAAGCCCTCGTCAGCCTGATGTCGCAGCCCGGCGCCAGGTTCCGCGGGCGCGTGACTTACCTCTACCCGACGGTGGACGACAAGACTCGCACCGCGCGCGTCCGCCTCGAGTTCCATAACCCTGGATACTTCTTGAAGCCGGGCATGTATGCGGCTGTCGAGATGACCGCGGAGCTGTCGCCCGACGCGCTGTTGGTGCCGGACACGGCGGTGTTGCGGAGCGGCGAGAGGAACACCGTATTTGTGGCGCTGGATGGAGGCCGGTTCGAGCCGCGAACCATCACGCTCGGCGAGCGCGCGGACGGCGAGCGCTACGAAGTGCGCAGCGGGCTCAAGGAGGCTGAGCGGGTGGTTACCTCCGCTCAGTTCATGCTGGACTCCGAGAGCCAACTGCGCGAGGCAATCGCGAAGATGCAGGAGCCCGGGGGGAGCGCCGGGGTTACCAGGCGGGGTGCGCCGGCGGCGGCGGGCGAACCGCGCGCGACTGTCCCCCACGGCACGAACGCTCCAGCCGACACGAACGTGGTCTATATCTGCCCCATGCCGGAGCATGTCTCCCTGGAGTATGACCACCCGGGCAAGTGCCCCTTGTGCGGCATGACCCTGGTGCCGGTCGGCCGCGAGATGCTCTCCCGCATCCAGCCGGACGGCGTGGTCGAATACTACACCTGCCCGATGGCCGAGCACAGCGACGTGCACCAGAGCAGACCGGGCAAGTGTCCGAAATGCGGCATGACGCTTATACCGGTGATGGTCCGGCCCCAGCCGGCCTCAATGCCGGGAATTATCCGCTCGGCGTTGCCGATGCCGCCCACCCTCTATACCTGCCCGATGGCCGAACACGCGGAGGTGGTCTCCGACAAGCCGGGCGTTTGTCCGAAATGCGGCATGCAGTTGGTCGAGACCACCAAGGTGAACCACGGCCGGATTGCCGAGGACAACTGGCGGCGACAGCATGCCGGCAGGGCAGGGAAGCCGTAGGGAAGGCGGTGAGAGCGTAAGAGCGTTTGAGCGTAAAAGCGTAGAAGCGTAGAACTGGCAGAGCGTTAAAGCATGAGTAAGCCGGTAAACCATAACCACAGAAAGGAATAATGAGAGTTGCTGACTACAAGGAACTGCGTGTCTACAGGCTGGCGTTTGAATCTGCTATGGAAGTCTTTGAGGTGAGCAAGCTATGGCCCTCCGAAGAACGGTATTCGCTCACCGATCAGATTCGGCGTTCCTCCCGTTCGGTGTGCACGAACATTGCCGAGGCCTGGCGCAAACGGCGCTACGAGGCTGCGTTCGTCAGCAAACTGAGCGATAGCGACGGTGAGGCTGCCGAGACGGAGGTCCACCTCGACTTTGCGGTGCGGTGC
>DATKNZ010000177.1:0-6624 GCA_035541055.1 Candidatus Acidiferrum sp.
GTCCATCTGCCGGTCACCGGGTCGTACACTTCCGAGGAGCCGATGAACCCGCTGCTGCCGCTGGAGCCGAAGCCGCCCGTGACCAGCACCTGGCCGTTGGGCAGGAGAATGGCGGTGTGGTTCTCACGGGCCACGTTCATCGAGCCGGTCGCCGCCCAGGTACCGGCGGTCGGGTCGTAAAGCTCTGCGCTGGCGAGGTAGCTGGCTGACCCGTAGCCACCCGCCACGAGCACTTTGCCGCTGGGCAGCAACGTGGCCGTGTGATACTCCCGCGCCGCGATGAGCGACCCCGTCGCCGTCCAGGTTCCCGCGTTCGGGTCGTAAAGCTCCGCGCTGGCGGTAAACCCGCTGGAGTCCCCGCCTGCGACCAGCACCTTGCCGCTCGGCAGCAGCGTGGACGTGTGGTATTCGCGCGGAATGCTCATCCCGCCCGTGACCGTCCACGTGCCGCTCGCCGGGTTATAGACCTCCGCCCCGTTCGTCAGCGTTGAGCCCGCGAAGCCGCCGCTGACCAGGACCTTGCCGTTCAGCAGGAAGCTCGCGGCATGGAAATCCCGCGGCGCGTTGAGGTTGCCGGTCCCGGCCCAGGTCCCCAAGGTTGGGTCATACAGCTCCGAACTCTTCGTCACGCCCGTGTTGCCGTCGCCCCCGGCAACCAAAACCTTCCCGCTCGCCAGCAACGTCGCCGTGTGAAAGGCGCGGCCATTGGTAAGGCTCCCGGTCGTGCTCCAGTGCCCGGTGCTGGCATCGAAAAGCTCGGCGGAAGCTTCCGCGCCGGAGTCGGAGAAGCCGCCGGCGACGAGCACTTTCCCGTTCGGGAGCAGTGTCGCCGTGTGCTGGCGCCGCGCTACGGTCAGGGAGTTGGTGGCCGTCCAGGCGGCGGCCGAGACATCGGCATACTGCTCGGTGCTCGCGAGGTAAATCGCGTTCGTGCCGAAGCCGCCCACCAGCAGCACCTTCCCATTGGGCATGAGCGAGGCGGTGTGTGACCGGCGCGCCGCCGTCATGGGGTTCGGCGTGGCGGTCCAGGTGTTGGCCACGGGATCGTAAATCTCCGCGGTGGGGAGGACAAAGCTCTTGAACCCGCCGGTGACCAGCAGCTTGCCGTTGGGGAGCAGCGTCGCCGTATGATACTCGCGGCCCGTGGTCATGGATGCCCCAGCGCTCCAGGTCCCCGCGGTCGGGTCATAAATCTCGGTACTGTTCGTGATCCCGAATGGCCCTTCGCCTCCCGCCACGATCACCTTCCCATTCGGCAGCAGCGTCGCCGTGTGCAGGTCGCGCCCCTTCGCCAGCGTGCCGGCGATGGACCACGTCCCGGCAGCCGGGTCATACAGCTCAGTGAAGAAGTCATAGCCGCCATTGTAACCTGCTACCGCGAGGACCTTCCCGCTGGGCAGCAAGGTCGCGGTGTGCAGCGCGCGGGCGAAAACCATCGGCCCGGTGAGCGTCCACGTGCCGGTGCTGGAATCGTATAACTCCGCACTGTTGGTCGGCGAACTGGCGTTGTAATCCCCGCCCGCGACGAGCACCTTGCCGCCGAGCAGCAGCGTGGCGGTGTGGAACTCGCGCGGCGTGCTCATGGACGCTGTCGCCGACCACGTGCCCGTGGCGGGATCGTACATCTCGGCGGTGGCGATCGGGTTGAAGGTTAGGTCGTTGCCGCCGGCTACCAGCACCTTGCCGCTGGGCAGCAGGGTGGCAGTGTGATGCTCGCGCACCGTGGTCATGGAGCCGGTGACCGTCCAGGTGCCGGTGGCCGGATCGTACAGCTCAGCGCTGGAAAGGGGTCCGCTGACGTCATTGTCACCGCCGGCCACGAGCACCTTGCCGCTGGGGAGCACGGTAGCCGTTTGAAACCATCGCTGGGTATGCAACGGGCTGTTGGTGAGGAAGCTTCCGGCGGCCTGGGCGCGCTCGCCACCAGCGACCCACAACAGGAGGGCTGCGGACAGGGACGTGAGTATGAGGGAGAGGAAACGGGTTTTCATAGAATGGTCGTCCGGTGGCAGCGTGCACGATGCACTTCAATGATTCATGGAATTAACCTCCCTTACCATAGGCCGCAACATGGGATTGTCAATGGAACCGCTGGGCGGCGATGAAGATCCGCGCTCCGCCCGATACCTCCCCGCCCCGACTACCCAGAATGCGATTACTTCAGCGCTTGCGCCTCGTTCGTCCCGCCGGCCTTGCGCACCGTGGCGCCGCTCACCAGCGAGTCGGGCGGATTCACGATCACCTGGTCCGAAGCACCCACGCCTCCGAGAATCTCGATCGTCGGGCCGAAGTCCCGTCCCAGGGTGACGTTGCGCAGCTCGACTTTGTCGTTGAGGCCCACCACGCCGACCTGCGGCCCTTCGGAGCGGAAGAGCAGCGTGTTGGACGGCAATGTCAGCGCGGCGTCCAGCTTGGCCTCGGTAAAGCGCACCTGGGCGTAAGTGCCGGCCAGGATTTCGCCTTTGGGGTTATCCACCTGCAACTCGGTCAGCAGCGTGCGCGAGTCGGTCGCCATCGCCTCGGAGGTCCGGACGACTTTAGCGGGGAAGACGTGTCCGGGCAGTTCGGGGATCATCAGTTCGGCCATCTGGCCCGGGGTGACGCTGCGGGCTGCCGCCTGCGGCACGCGTACGAAGACCCGCAGGGTGCCGGTCTGCGCGAGCCGGAACAGCTCCTTCGTGCCGCCGGCCACGATGAGCTGCCCGATATCCGTGTCGCGCGCTGTGATGATGCCTGCGAAGGGCGCGGTGACCCGCTCGAACGCCTGCATGTCCTCGAGCCGCCGGACGTTGGCCCGGGACGCCTCGACGGTCGCCGCCTTGAGTTCCAGGTCGGACTGCTTCTCGGCGGCTTCCTGCTCGCTGACGCTGGCGCTCTTGAGCAGGTCGGCCCAGCGGGCAGCGGTCGTCTTGGCAAGCGCGAGCGCCGCCTCCGCCTCGACCAGCTCGGCCTTAGCCTGCGCGAGCTGCTGGTTCAGCTCGGGCGTATCAATCTCGGCCAGCAGCTCGCCTTCCTTCACGTGGGCGCCGATGTCCACGCAGAAGCGTTTGAGGTAACCGCTGGCGCGGGCGTAGATGGGGGCTTCGACATAGGCCTTGATCTCCGCAGGCAAGGTGAGGCCGGTGGTAGGCTTGCCCGGCACGGGGGAGACGACGCTGACGGTGTGGATGGCCAGCTCGCGCGTTTCGGCGCGCAGGGCGTTGCGGTGCAGCCAACGTGGCACCAGCCCGGCCACGGCCCCAGCGGCCACGAGCAGCGCCGCGATGATCGCGGCGTGGCGCAGCTTGGTGCCGGCGCTGGCCGCGGCTTCGGAGGTCGCCGCCGCGGGCCTGCGGTCGGCGGCCATCAGGGCCGCATCTGTCGTCCGAGAGGTACTCATAGCAAAACTCAAATCCCGGCCGCGGCAGGGCTGATACCGCCGGCCTCGGGGGCAAAGTCGGAAGGCGTCTTCGCCGGTGCGGTGGCCCGCCGGTGCATCAGGCTGAAGACGACCGGCACAAAGAATAGCGTGGCAATGGTAGCCACGACAAGCCCGCCGATGACCGCGCGGCCCAGGGGGGCGTTCTGCTCGCCGCCCTCGCCCAGCGCCAGCGCCATCGGCAGCATCCCGATCACCATCGCCGCTGCGGTCATCAGCACCGGGCGCAGGCGGCTGACGCCCGCCTCCCACGCCGCCGCCAGCGGCTCCGCGCCCTCGTGCAGGCCGTTGCGCGCGAAGGTCACCACCAGCACCGAGTTCGCCGTCGCCACCCCCAGGCTCATGATGGCCCCCATGAGGGCCGGCACGCTCACCGTGGTCAGGGTGAGGTGCAGCGCCCAAACTACGCCCGCGAGCGCGCCGGGCAGCGCGCTAATGATGATGAACGGGTCCAGCCAGCTTTGGAAGTTCACGACCAGCAGCAGGTAGATCAGCACCATGGCCATAACCAACCCGATCCCCAGGCCCACGAAGCTCGAGTGCATGGTGTCAGCCTGGCCGCGCAGGGTGATCGAGCTGCCCCGCGGCAGCTCGGCCCGGGCCTGTTCGAGCAGCGGCTGGAGGTCGTGGAGCACGCCCCCGAGGTCGCGCCCGCTCACGCCGCCGAACACGTCAATCACCGGCGTGACGTTGTAATGCGAGATGATGGGCGGGCCGGCCACACGGGTCACGGTCGCCACGTTGGCCAGCAACTGCTCGTCGCCCTGCCCCGGCGTGCTGGCATTGATGGGAATCGAGTTGAGCGCCGAGAGCGAGTCCATGCTGTGCTCGGGCACGCGGACGTTGACCAGGTATTGAATGCCGACGTGTGGATCGAGCCAATAGACGGGCGTGACCTGCTGGCTCCCGCTCAAGGCCATCAGGACCGAGTTGGCCACATCGCGCTCGGCGATGTTCATTTCGGAGGCACGGGTGCGGTCAATCGCCACATGAATCTTGGCCAGGTCGGCCGGCTGCTGCACGCGCACATCCACCGCGCCGGGCACCTGCCGAATCTTGTCCGCCAGCCGCCCGGCGATCTCGCGATTCTTCGCCTGGTCCCGCCCGACAATCTGCACGTCAAAGGGCGCGGGCAGGCCGAAGTTGATGGATTCGCTGACGATGTCCGCCGGCAGAAAGTAGAACGTAGTGCCGGGAAACTCCCGATTCAGCCGCGCGCGGACACGGTTCACGTAGCGCGGCGTCGGGCCGTGCTCGGGCCGCAAGGACACGAGGATGTCGGCGTCGCCGGTGCCCACCAGGCCGCTGTCGTTGTAGGTGAGATTGATGCTGGAACCGGGAATGCCGATGTTGTCCAGCATGCCGTGCAACTCGTCCGCCGGGATATCCTGCCGGAGGGCGGCTTCCACCTCGTCCACCAGCTTGGCGGTCTCCTCGATGCGCGTGCCGCTGCGCGCGCGCAGGTGCAGCCGGAACTGCCCGGCGTCCACGGTTGGAAAGAAGTCCTGCCCGAGTTGCGGGAGCAGCAGCATCGTGCCGCCGCAGAAGACGAGGAAGATTATGGCAAAGGGCACCCGGTGGTGGAGGATGGCCCCCAGCAGCACCCGGTAGCCCTCGCGGAAACGCTCGAACCCTTGCTCGAAGCTGCGCTGGATCGCCGAGAAGGGGCGCAGCCACGCCGGGCCTTCGTTGGGCTGATCGTGCCCGCCGTAATGCTGCACGTTGCGGTAAAACCACATCACCAGCGTCGGCACCAGCGTCCGCGACAGCACGTAGCTGGCAAGCATCGCGAAGACCACGGCCTCCGCCAGCGGCACGAACAGGTAGTGCGCCACGCCGGTCAGAAAGAACATCGGCACGAACACGATGCAAATGCATAGCGTGGAAACGAAGGCCGGCATCGCGATCTCCTGCGCGCCGTCCAGGATCGCGTCGTTCAGCGCCTTGCCCGAGGCCATGTGGCGGTGGATGTTCTCGATGGCCACGGTGGCGTCGTCCACCAGAATGCCCACCGCCAGCGCCAGGCCACCCAGCGTCATCAGGTTAATGGTCTCGCCCAGCGCGCTCAGGATCGCAATCGAGGTAAGCACGGACAGCGGTATCGAGAGCGCGATGATCAAGGTGCTCCGCCACGAGCCCAGGAACAGGAGAATCATCAACGCCGTGAGCGCCGCGGCGATCACGCCTTCCCGGATGACGCCGGAGATGGCCGCCCGCACGAAGACAGACTGGTCCGCGAACTCCTTCACGTTGAGGTCGGGAGAAAGCCCGCTGAGCACTCGCGGCAGGGCCTTTTTCACGCCGTTCACCACGTCGAGGGTGGACGCGCCGCCCGTCTTATAGATAGTCAGCAACGCCCCGCGCACGCCGTCGTTGCGCACGATATTCTGCTGGGGTTGGTAGCCGTCGCGCACCTGGGCCACGTCCTTGATGCGGATCACTGCGCCGTTGATGGTTTTGATGGGGAGGTCGCCCAATTCATCCATCAGCCGGGGCGTGGCGTTGAGTTCGATGGGGTATTCGGTGCCGCCGATCTTGGCCGTGCCGCTAGGCATGATCAGGTTCTGGGCGTTGATGGCGTTAATGACATCCATCGAAGCCAGGTTCTGCGACTTGAGCGCCGTGAGGTCCAGGTCCACCGCCACGATGCGGGTCTTGCCGCCGTAAGGCCAAGGCATGGCGGCGCCCTGCACCGTGGCCAGGCCCACGCGAAGCTGGTTGGCGCTGATGTCGAAGATCTGCTGCTCGGTCAGCTTGGAGCTGCTGATACTGTATTGCAGGATGGGAACGGTGGACGCGCTGTACCGGATGATCAGCGGCGGAGTCGTGCCCGGCGGCATGGTGCGGATGACCGTCTGCGCAATGGCGGTGACCTGCGCCACGCCCGCGTCCACCGACGTCCCTTCGCGGAAGAACACTTTGATGACGCCGATGCCGTTGTAGGCGTTGGATTCGATGTGCTCGATATCATTGACGGTGGTGGTGAGGGAGCGCTCGTTGATGTAGTTGAAGCGCTGCTCCATCTCCTGCGGGTCCAGGCCGGCGTACTGCCACACGATGCTCACCACGGGGATGTTGATCGAGGGAAAGATGTCCGTCGGGGTGCGCAACAGGATGAAGGGCGTCAGGAGCAACAGCACGAGCGCCGCTACGACGAACGTGTAGGGGCGACGCAAGGCGAGCCGAACAATCCACATAAACCGAGG
>DATKNZ010000178.1:0-7514 GCA_035541055.1 Candidatus Acidiferrum sp.
AGTGCAGCCCCTTCCCCATTTCCGCACCTGGGGTGTGGACTCACGGCCGGGCCAACTTCCGAACATCTTGTACATTGGGGAAGGGAGCCGTGACTTCGGCCCCCCCTGCTGGCCTTTCATGGCCGCGCACGAGGCGATGCACTCCATCGCCACGTTTTATCTGCAAGCAGACGATTACCGCTTCGTGCTCTACAACATCTGCGAGGATTGGCGCGTCAACCAATGCCTGCTGGGCATGTTCCGGGAGAAACTGGCCAAGAGTTTCCAGGAGACGCGCCAGACGATCCTGCGGCGGTGGGAAAAGGAGTCCTTGAAATTAAGGTCGCCGGTCAGCCAGGTGCTGCAACACCTTTGCTATCTGAACCACCTGTCGGAAAAGAAACCGGTTTTGCCGGTCTCGAACCATTACTTCAGTGAAATCCTTCGCATCCGCGAACAGTTTGGCTCGGCGGAGAACTGGCCGTTGGTGCCCCCTAACCCCAACCGGGAAGAGCGCTGCAGAGAAAACGCCCGGATCAGCGGATGGCTGATGAAACTGATCCTGCGCCACCGCGTGCCTCCCGGCGTCAACTCCTCAGAGCTTCGGGCGCTCCTGGCCCGCGCAGGCTACGACCTGAGTTTCCATCCAGGGTTGGCTTCCCCACGGGGACCGGAGGACGGCCCAGAATACGCGCCTCGCAACCAGGCAACCCAGATTGACGCATGAAAAAATGGATTAAGATCCTCCTCCTAGTGCTGGCGGGCCTGGCGATAGCCGTGTTTCTCTTAGTGTGGCTCGTGCCTCCGCCCCAGCCCGTGAACCGGCGCCAGCCCAAGGCTGCTTACACCCGCGCGGCGCAACGGCTTTACCGCCACGAAATCCTGAGCCTTTACCAACCGCCGGAGGAAGCCTTCACCTCGCACGGACTACGGCTCGTGCGCCGCATCCAGGCGCTGTATTCTCCGTTCTTCCTGCCTTATCTGGTCACGGGATCAGTTCCGGTACAGCCGGACGTGCTCTACAACCCGTGGTTTAACTTGTTCCTGCTCATCGAGGATTCCGACGGCGACATCAACAGCGTAGTGCTGGCGTCCTCTCTGGCGGCCGGCCAGACGCCCCAACTGCAGGTGCACGAAAAGTTTTGGCAGGAACTCTACCGACGCTACGCGGTTGCACAGATGGCCACCTTTTCGACGCCAATTCCGTTTGAAAACACCGGCCGGGCGATGCTGGAGATGCGCAACCTCACCAACCGCTTTGGCTGGCCTCCCCGGGTGCGGATGGGGACCGGGCAGGCAACATTCGACCTTTACATCCAGAGGCCAGCCCAGGCGATTTATTGCACTCCCACCGAGCCGGGCACGTATTTGGTGTTCAGCTACCATGACGGGCGGTTGCACACCAATGTCATGGCGCTGCCGCCTTACCACGTGAAAGAGGTTGAAAGGCGCGTCGCGGAAACGATCAAAAACGGGCCGGGGCAAGCCGCGGCGAACCTACACTGATATTATGAGCGACGAGATCGAACAGCACGTCCGTGAGGAGTTGCAGCAACTGCTCGATGAAAGTCCTCAGCTCGCGCCTACGCAGTTTATTGACGGGGACAAGCTGACGACCGTGGCTGTCTGCGATGGAGTGCCCCAGATCGCCAAGAGCGAGCTTCCCGCCACCACCCGCTTTGCCTGCCCGAGCCTCGCGCAACTGCACGGGACGCCGGTGTGCCGCATCTACAACCTCATGCAGTCCTTGCGGCGCCTCAACGAGGAGCGCCAGCAGGAAGCGGCCGCCCAAATTCTGTCGCAGACTGCTGTCGAGGAGGTGGACGGGGTAAAGATGGAAGCCCCGCAACTGCCGCCTTCGCCGGAGGTGATCAACTCGACCATTGGCGGCGAAACTGACCTGCGGACCAAGCCCAATGGGCATGGCATGTTCCAAAATCTGCAGGCCCTGCAACAACGATTTCACCAATTGCTGGCGCAGCATCCCGAACTTGACCCGCTCGTTTTGGGGACACCGAAGGGCTCGGTTGAGATTCGAGTGGCTGGACAACGGCTCAGTCTCAACCCGACACCGCTTCCGGGGCACCCTTACTCTGAAGTGCACCAAACACCACAGGTCCGGCTCTACCTGCTCCACAAAACCATTCAGGGATTGGAAGCAGCGCTTTGCGGGAAGGCCGCAGAAATCGAGGTCACGCGACCGGGACGGCGCCACCGTGCCGCAGAGAAACTCGCGCAGCATCTTGGCCAGATGAAGTGCGGCAATCTGGTGGTGCCGGTTCGCCGTTCCCGCAAAAACCTCTTCGTCGGCGGACCGGCACGCGAAATCATCTATCCGCCCATGAAGGTCCGGCTGACGCCCCAGGGCGCCCTGGCTGAAGAAGAGGCCCAGCAAGAGCCGCTCGGGCATACCCGCGTGGAATACGGGGCGCTGTTGCCCGAGGTGAAAGCGCTTTTGAGTGCGTTCTTCGCGTATCTGAGCTCGAAGGTTTCAAATGAAAGCCGCTGCCATTGAGATCCTTTATGCCGGAACGCCCATGGAGGTGTTCCAGCAGATCCGCGTGGGCCGGTTGCGCCTCTACAACGCAGCCGCCCGCGAGCTGCTCGCCCTGGTCCAGGCAACGTGGAAGAAGGGGGCGCTTGGGAAGACGTTTCTTGTCCGCCCCATCCCCGGCCAAGTGCTCGGCGAGGAGGTCCTCGACCAGGCCGGGCGCGTCGTCGCCGTGTTTGGCCTGGCTGTTACCAACGCATTTCTGCCGGACCCCAAGCCCCAACAGGACTACCGGGAGACACTGCAGAACTTAATCAACCAATTATGAAAACTCTGATTTGCTCAGCCGTGCTGCTTCTCGCCTCGCTCAGCCAGGCCGGGACGGTCAAGCTGTGGGACGGAAAGAGTCGCGGCATGGACCTCGTGGCGGTGGGGCACAAGCGCGTCACGGTGTTCCTGGCCGACGGGCGCACCACCGTCCTGGGCATCCCGATCCTGGTGGAGAAACCCAAAGCCGCGGTTTCCGTGGCCGGCAAGAAACCCCCAACGCCCAAGCCGTAGCCGATGCTCTGTATGTCACCCACGAACCTTCAGGTGGACCACGCCACCGACCAGGCCCGCGACATCCTCAACCTGGTGATCACCTCGGATGTGAACGATTATTATCTGGCGCTGGGGCGCAAACCGTTCATTCGCCGTCAGGGATTCTTCAACGAAGTGGGCGGCGCGCCCGTGATCGACCAGGACAAGATGGACGCTGTCCTGCGGTTCCTGCTCCACGATCGGCGGCAGGAAGCCGACGCCGCGCTGGCCGCGCGCGAGTCCTATCATTTTTCCGGAACGCTCTCTTCGGCGCTCGACGGGATCAAACGCGAGTGCCGTTACCGGGCCATCCTGGTCAACACGCTCACCGGGCCCGAGCTGACCGTGCGCGTGCTCGACCGGAACCTGCTGGACCTCGACAAGCTGGGGCTTCAACAGAAGCACTACGACAAACTGGTGGAAACCTTGCAGCGTACCAAGGGTTTGATCCTGGTCACAGGGCCGACCGGGGCCGGCAAGTCCACCACACTGGCGGCCATCATCCAGCACCTGATCGAGGCCAACCCTTACCACGTCGTGACACTGGAGGACCCGGTCGAGTTCATCCTGGCGCCGCGCCTGCACCGGGGGCAGCCGGCTTATTCGATGGTGACGCAACGCAGCGTGGGGGTTGATTGCGCCAGTTATCCCAAAGGAGTGCTGGATGCCCTGCGCATGAAGCCGGAAGTCATCGCCATTGGAGAGATCCGCGACGCCGATACGACGCGCACGGTCATCGGCGCAGCGGAAACCGGACATCTTCTCATAGGGACCATGCACGCTTCCAGCGCGTATCAGGCGATTGACCGCATTCTGACCCAGGCCGGGCCGGATTCGCGTTTGGTGGCGCAGATGCTTGCGAATAACCTATTGTGCGTGCTCGCCCAGAACCTGATTCCAGCCAAGGACAGCAGCGAGCAGGAACCTCGGCGCGTGCTTTGCTATGAGGCGTTGTTCCGCTGCAAGGAGCTGGCTCAGATGCTCCTGTCCAGCCACGTCAATGGCCAGGGCATTACCGCCGACCGAACCCGGGAGCTGATTCAAGCCGGCGGCGGCATTGAGTGGAACGGGTGCCTGGATGAGCTTGTGCAGCGAGGCCAGATCCTGGCCGAAGACGCTGCCGCGCTGAAGTCACTGGAATAACGCTTAGGCATGAGGAACGACACTTCCAGCGTCGTCACCTACCAGTGGCCGCTCATCAAGGCCCAGCTGGCCAAGGGGACCGTTTGTGCCACCGGGAGCCCCTTCAATTACCGCTACCAACTGCGCGTCAAGAGCACCCCTGCGGCGCTTTATTTCACATTCTGGGATTTTGCCAAATGCATCGAATCCGGCCAATTTCTGGGCGCCGAAGGAGCTGCCTGGGACCAGTTCGGGCTTGAACTGGAGAACAGGGGCATCCGCGCCATCCCCTGCGTCGGTGTGGGTGTGTCCGTCTGGAACCACCATCCAATGCTGGTTCGAACGGAGCGCGATTCCGCTCTGACGCTGGACGCACTCAATCGCGCTCTTCGCGCTCAACCGCAAACCGTGCGCCGCGACCTCCAAGCCAGCGGGATTTACGGTTACGCGGCGATGGCGTGCAACCACTCGAAATGGTTTATCTTCGGGCTGCCGATCGGTCACACCGTTCGGGAGAGCCTTGCCAGGCTTCCTCCAAGTTGGGCCTGCGCCGCATGGTTCGGTCCCGTCGCGGTGCCGTTCTTCCGGGACACCCCGGGGGAGCACCTTTACCACACCGTGCTCCTGCGCGACTCCGCCATCAGTGTGATGACCGAAAACGGAGTCTTGCGCTTCTTCCAGCAGGACCGCGCCCTGGTGGAAGGCCAGCCAGTTTCGCAAAGCTCCCTGGCCAAGTTCAAAAGCGTCTACAGTTACTTCCCCAGAGGCCGGATCGTCCACCATCTGCACCCGGCAGACGCGGGCCTCACCTGGGCGAACAACCTGCGCAAATGCATCCAGTCAACCAGCTACGCTGCGGAGGTGCGCATCGTGCCGGCGGCAAAGCTCCAATTCCCGAGGATAGCAGGCGATGCAAGTCTGCAGGACATGTTCCCGGGAGGCACCCCTTGGAACGGCTTATGACTGGGACGCTCCAACGGTATCAAAGGTTGCGGCTGCAGATGCCCCTGCTCGAGCTGACCGATGCGACCACCAGCGACGTGGTGGAGCCGTTCCCCGCCAAGGCGGCGCAATGGCAAAGGGCCAGCCGGGCTGCTTTCGCGGCCGGGTTTTTGGCATTGGCCGGCGCTTTGGCTGTGGCGGGTTGGAGCGTCTGTCGGCTCGCCAGCGCCAGTCTGCAGTTGAAAGACCCCCACCCCATCAAGACGCAGGCCGCCCTGCACCGGGCAGCCCGCATCCAGGAAGCTCTGCAACAACGGGGCGTTCCCCAAGCGCTAAGGAAAGGGCGCTTTCTCACCGCAGCGGAGCCGGCGCTGAAGACGAGTGCCAAGTGGCAGCTGCAGGTTGGACCTGGCCGAACGGTGATGCTGCGGTTCGCCCTGGCACCGGAGCAGGACTACTCGGATGTCCTGACCTCTTTGGACAAAGGCTTGTCGGAAATGGGCTGGCAACGGCAAACGCACGAGGATCTTGGCAGTCACGAACACATCATTGTCTACGCCCCTCGACCATGAGCAAACTCGAGCAGTTCATCCTCTTTCATCTGTTCAAGGCGCCGGCCCTGCTGCTCGCGGTCGCCGTGGCCGTCGGCTTGGCCGCCGGCGCGCTGCTGCACGAGGCACGGCGCATCGAGAGCCTGGTGCGGTCGCGCGCAAAAGTGGATATGGAGCTGGTCCAGTACAACAGCCATTTTCTCTCCACCAATTCGTCGGTGGAATCCGTGTTGAGCGGCTTTCAGATTCCCTGCCGCATTTTGACGAATCATCCGGTTCAACTGGAGCTCGACTATGAAGCGGCCGAGCAGTTGGAGAAAGTGGGGCTCTTGGTCGGTGCGGCAGAGTTCCAGAACGGCCGTTTGACCGTGACCTTGAAAGATTATCCCACAGCCAAATGAACACGCCCTCCCGCAAACAATTCATGGAACTCACCACCCACTTCAGGCTGGCGACCGAAGCCACCAAGGAGGCTCTGGCGTCGGAATACGACCAGGTGGTGCAGCAGGACGCTGAAGCCAAATGCCCCATCACGCCCATGCTGGAGTTCTGCATGCAGCGGGCAGGGACGTCCGAACGCGCTGAGGCCATTTTCAATCACGTCCTGAAAAGCAGCCGCATCTCCTACTGGCCCAATCCGGAGGTGGCGCCACATCTGCGGAATAACCAGGAAATCAAGGCAGCCTGCTCCAGGCATTTCCTGGTTCCGCTCAAGGCCACCGAGCAGTTGCTCGTCCTCTGCGGCTGCAATCCGCATGACGCGGAAGGACCCGGCGCCGTCTGGCAAAAGCTCGCCGGCAGCAAAGCGCCGTTCCCCGTCGTCGTGCTGAGCGAACCGGAGCGAATCCGAAAAGCCCTGATGCAGTTCGAGTAGCCTTATGAACACCGCCGAGATCCCCAACCAGACCCTCAACGAGGCCTACTACGCCATCGCCGAACGGCGGGGGGTAAAGCCGGCCTCGTTGGATCGCCAGACGGTTGACGAGGCCGAGTTCATGGCTGCCCTGGCCTACGTGCTCGGCATCCCGCTCGTCGAACCGGCAGACCTAACCGGGGCGCTGCTCGCGGAGTGCGGCAGGCTCACGGCTGAACTGGAGACCGCCGCCTTGATGGAATACAAATTTGTCCCCCTGGCTCGGCGCGGGGAGACTCTCGTCGTTATCAGCAGCTGCCCCTGGGACCCAATCACGACCGAAGTGCTGCTGGGCTACTTTCAGCAGTGTTCCCAGATCAAGTTTGTCCTCGCCAGCCCGCATTGCCTGCAGGCTTTGTTCGACCATCTCCAGAAGGCCGAAGCCAAGAATCAAGAGCCCGCGGCAGCCGGGTATATGCCTAAGCCGCTGCTCGCGCAGGCGATGGTTTCACCATCGCCAAGTGTTATCCCGGCGTCCGCAGTTCCGGCGGCAGCGCCGACGGACCAACAACCGTCCTCCGTTGTCATGCCGCCGGCAGCAAGACCACCTGTTGCCGGCAAGATTCCGGCCTCCCAAGGGCCCGCCACGGCAGCCCCGGCGGCCTTCGCTGCAGGAATGGGCAGCCCGGCGCAGCCAACCGGAGGGGCACCGATGCTGACGCAGGCGGACATTATTCACCTGGTAAACACTCTGGCCCTTGAAATCCAGAGGCTGCTGCAACAAAAGACGCGGCGGTCACTATAATGGTTCAGCAAGACAGTTCATGAAGAATACAGCTCAAATTCCGGTTAGGATTCCTTGGACCCCTGATGCGTGGAAGACAATGGTGGTTGCAGATATTGCCGGCAACGACCTATTTGTGAATTTTTGGGCTGACTGGGAACTGACCTTGTGCCGGAGTCCTCGGTGGCATGAGTACTTTGAGGATGTGCT
>DATKNZ010000179.1:0-55791 GCA_035541055.1 Candidatus Acidiferrum sp.
CGTCGGGGAATGGGGTGGTCAGGGAGGAATGGCGCTTAGTTAAGGCACAACCGCCCAACCCTCTGTGGTCCAGCAGCTTACACCATGCCTATCCGGTTGGTTGTCCTAACGTGATGTTACGTATGGCAATCCCATTTAACCCGCCTACGATCGGACTCTGCGAACTTTGGTAAGGACCACCAACCGGATAGGCACGGAGTAAGACACCAATGGACAGGCACTTACGAAGAAGGGCTCCACAAATCCACCTCAGCTCTACGCCCTCACCTCTCCGTCACCACACCGGATACTCCCCGCATAATCCCCGTATATTCAATTTGAATACACGGGGATTATACGGGGAGTATACGGCGATTATACGGTGTGGTGACGGTGTAATCAGGGGTAGCCTCTGTGGTGCGCAGTAAGTGCCTTTAGGGCAGTGGCTTACGACGTGGCTATCCGGTTGGTTGTCCTGCCGTGATTTGACGTATGGCAATCCCCTTTAATCTGCCCACGGTTGGGCTCCGCGAACCTTGGTAAGGACAAGGAACCGGATAGGCATGGCTTACACAAGCCTGTTGCCACGGCCCGCCTAGGGTGAAGCCCCGGTGTGTCTCCCATGTGGGTCGACCCACATGGGGGATATACCGGGGTATCGCAGGAATCCCACCGGTATTGCGGCCTGGAACCGGCGTTCGTGGGCAGTGGGCCACTACGGTGGCAGAAAGCCTGGGAGCGGTCCTTTCCTCAAGTAGCGTTGTGACAAAGATTTACACCTTAACTAAGCGCCATTCTGGTCAGGGAGTTCCTTCAGGGACTGAAGGAAATGAGGCTTCGAAAGGTATGTGTCAAGATGACTGAGCAATACGCGGCGAGTTCGCCGGATTCACCACCGTTCGCCTCGCTGGTCCGCCGGGCACCGTTCACGTGCACCGGTCTCGGTTATCCGTTACCCACCTTTAGGCGTGGCTCTCGTCTGGAAGCTCTGTCCGGTTCTAGAGAAAAGAGCGCCAGGGTACAGACACAAGCAGTCACCGAAGACTTCGCCCGCTCACGAGGCACCCAGACCCGGAGTTTTGCGCCCTGCACGGGAAAAGACTCGGAAGCGAGAGTCGGTTTTCGACCCTCACCGAACGATCCGGTCCGGCTTGGGAAATTGCTCTTGGAGGAGCTAGCTAGGTCACGACCTTTCAACCACAAGTCAGACGCGGGCTGACTTCTGTTTGACTCAACGTGTTGCTTGTACGCGCGCTTGTATGCACTCGAAGCTATTTGGGGGTCACATGAGTCCCGATGGGTCTACCCGAAAAGCGGTGGGGATGGCCGAAAGACCGGGGTTTATCCAGGTGGTGGCAACTTGAGGAGTAAATGGGTCCAGGAGCCTGAGTCTACGTGTAAACGAGGTGCGCTTCCGCTGAGCTAAGCGCCCTCAAACCGAATCGCTGTCAACGTTGCTTACTATGTCCGCTTCCGGGCGAATGACAAGCAGGATTCCCGCAACTTGCGGACGAGAGACAGAGCGTTCGCTAAGCGAGGACTCTCAGAGAACGCTTCGCGGATCGATTTCAAGAGCGGCAAAATGTTCTTTGAGCAAATACCGTGCTCCCGCTTACAAGCACACATAGACGCACCCGATAAGAATTCGGGGCCAGATGAGCCCAAGTGAGGGCATCCAGAAACTCAAGGATTGCTCGAAAAAGGATGGCTGTCCGCTTGGGTCCAGGGTCGGGACAATGGGTCTAAAACGAGACGCGCCAACCACTGCGCCAAGCGCCCAACTAATTGTGCAATGACCACCTACAACTATCCATTCCTTGCTTCAACGCGGTGCTTACACGTCGTCCAGAAGGATCAGGATGTTTTGAAAATCGCCTGATCCGTTTCATCGTGGGAATTTCGCACTGTTAGATGACGGCTTGGACCGTGGTGCGGGAAGGAGTCCCGCCGTGCATAGAAACCTGAAATGACAAAAATGAAAACCAAACTCAATAGAACCTGCCAGACAATCATCGTTTGCTCGGTTGCATTATTGGCGAGCGTCAGCCCGTCCGACGCGCAGGGCACCGCGTTCACGTATCAGGGCCGGCTCCAGGACGGGGGCAGCCCGGCTAATGGCAGCTACGACCTGGCGTTTACACTTTTTGATGCCGAGACCGACGGCACCGCCATCGCCGGCCCGCTCGATCTTCCCGCCACCGCTGTCAGCAACGGGCTGTTTACGGTGTCGCTCGACTTTGGCGGCCAGTTCGACGGCGGCCCACGCTATCTCGAAATCCAAGTGAATACCAACGGCGGGGACACCCCTGTTATCCTCAGTCCCCGGCAACAGTTAACGCCCGCGCCCTACGCGATCTTTGCGGAAAATGCCTCGGGCGTCGCCGGCGGTGCGGTGGTGCAAAGCCTCAATGGATTGAAGGACGACGTGACGTTGGTGGCTGGGGCGAACGTAACGATTACGCCAAGCGGCAATACCTTGACGATTGATGCGGCCGGGGCGGGCGGCAGCGGCATATGGTCGGTCAGTAACAACAATGCCTACTATAATGCCGGCAACGTCGGCATCGGAACCGACTCACCGCAAACAAAGCTCGCGGTTAGAACGGGCACGGGGTATTACGGTTTTACCCATACCGACGGAACCACGAGCGTCGGCTCTTACGTCGGCGGCAGCTCGTCCGGCGCGGCAGGCGGTTGGTTGGGCACACTTTCGGCCGACCCGCTCCACTTATTCGTCGGCGGCGGCCAACCAAGTCTTACGATTGATACCACGGGCAACGTCGGCATCGGAACGCACACCCCGGCAGAAAAATTGACCATCGCCGGCGTCACGGGTATCGACAACGGGCTCAAAGTGACTGGAATCGGTCTGAACGGCGTGGGAATGGCGATCGAGAACACCTATCCCGGCGGACACAAGTACGCTCTGGTTTCCGGCGACTTTTACATCGTGCCGCCTGGTATTCCGGCTGGAGCCGGCGACTTTCGCATTGTTGATGAAACCGCCAACGTCGGCGACCGCTTCGTGATCACCGCCAGCGGCAACGTCGGCATTAATATCGCCAACCCACAGGCGACACTCGACGTCAACGGCACCACTCGGACGAGTGTCCTGACCATTACCGGGGGAGCCGACCTGGCGGAGCCGTTTCCTTTGTCGAGTGAGTACATCCCCGCCGGCTCGGTGGTTGTCATTGATGAGGAGCATCCGGGGCAGCTTAAACCGAGCACTGCCCCCTATGATACCCGCGTGGCGGGAATCGTCAGCGGCGCGAATGGGATTCACCCCGGCATCAGCTTGCAGCAGGCCGGAGCGCTCGCGGGCGGGCAGAACGTGGCCTTGACCGGCAGGGTCTATGCGCTGGCGGACGCCGACAGCGCATCCATCCACCCGGGCGACCTACTAACCACCTCGTGCACACCCGGCCACGCTATGAAAGTTACCGACCACGGCAAAGGCCAAGGCGCCATCCTCGGAAAGGCGATGAGTTCACTCGAAACAGGGAAAGGCCTGGTGCTGGTGTTGGTCACGCTCCAATAACCGCTCAACAAATCGTGCCTATGCGCGCTCGACTCGACAGCTCGATTCTGGACCAGACATTGGGGAACCAACAACCGGGGCAGACAGCCCGCTCGTCTGCCGCAAATCATATTCCTGCGCCGCGCTGCGACCGGCTGGCCGTCCTGCTGTGGCTGCTCCTGCTGGCAGCGCCTGGAATGCAGGCTGCCCAAACTCTGCACGGCCACATCCCATCAGCCGTCTTTCGAACCCAGCCATTAGGCCGGCTCGCCGCCTCGAAACGCCTCGATGTCGTAGTCGCGCTGCCTTTGCGAAACCTGGATGTTCTGACCAATCTCCTTCAGCAGCTTTACGACCCGGCCAGCACTAATTTCCACCATTACCTGACCCCGCAGCAATTCACCGAAAGGTTTGGACCCACGGAAGCCGACTACGAGGCGGTGAGCTCCTTTGCGCGTTCCAACCACCTCAGCATTAACGGCACCCATCCAAATCGCACGCTATTGGATGTCAGCGGCACCGTCGCTGAGCTGGAGCATGCCTTCCATGTGAATCTGCGGGTATATACCCACCCGGTAGAGGCGCGGACGTTCTATGCGCCGGATGTGGAGCCGTCGCTCGACGTGTCGGTGCCGGTGCTGGCAGTAAGCGGGCTGGACAATTACAGCCTGCCGCGGCCTCTGAGCGGCCGGCAAATCGCGCCCATGCGGCCGGGCGGCGTGACGCCGGCGGGGGGCTCTGCGCCGGATGGATTCAGCTACTTCGGCAACGATTTCCGCGCCGCCTATGTGCCGGGAGTTGGGCTCAATGGCGCGGGTCAGTCGGTGGGTTTGTTGCAGCTCGATGGCTACTACACGAGCGATATAACTACCTACGAGACCCAAGCCGGCCTGCCGAACGTTCCACTGACCAATGTATTGGTGGATGGGGTCAGCGGCACTCCGGACGGCATTACGAACTTCGTCGCTGAGGTTTCGCTGGACATCGAAATGGTAATCTCGATGGCGCCGGGGCTTTCCCGCGTGCTGGTCTATGAAGGGACGGTCCCCTTCGACATCCTCAACAGGATGGCCAATGACAACCTGGCCAGCCAACTGAGTTCCTCCTGGTTCATCGGCGGCCAAGGCGACGGCGACCAGATCACACCGCAGATTGCTCAGCAGTTTGTCGCCCAGGGGCAGACTTTCTTCCAAGCCTCCGGAGATTTCGGCGCCTACTTCTCCGGGGTGAATCAGCAGGCTGCCAACCCCAACACAACGCTGGTCGGCGGGACGTTTCTGTCCACGACTGGCCCCAGCGGTTCCTGGGTTTCGGAAACCGCTTGGAACAATTATGCGGTCGTTGGGGCCGGCACTAACAGCACCGGTGGCGGCATCACCGGTTACGCCATCCCCAGTTGGCAGCAGGGCATAGACATGTCCGGCAATGGCGGCTCGACTAGTTCGCGCAACAGCCCGGATGTCGCCATGGTTGGCGCCAACGTCTGGGTCTATTACATGAACGGGCTTTCCAACTCGTTCTGGGGCACCAGCATCGCGGCGCCTTTATGGGCCGGCTTTACGGCCCTGGTCAACCAGCAAGCCGCCGCGCTGGGTCATCCACCGGTGGGTTTTCTCAACCCGGTCCTTTATTCGCTGGGCAAAGAGCAGGGCTACGGCTCGTATTTTCACGACGTCATCTCCGGCAATAACACCAACAGCGCGAGCTCCAGCCAATTCTTCGCCCGGGCCGGCTACGACCTCTGCACGGGCTGGGGAACACCTAACGGCGCAATTCTCATCAATACGCTGGCGACCTACGCGGGGGCTGTGTGGGTTGCCTACGGTGCCCCCTTTCCGGGGGCGGGCACCTACGACAACCCCTACAGCACACTCTCCCTGGCCACGACCGCCGTGGCCCCAGGCGGGACCATCGCGATTAAGGGTCCGGGCTCGGGTGCGGAAACGCTGACCATTAATAAAGCCATGACGATTGCAGCCGCAGGGGGAGCCGTCAGCATTGGCCGATGACTTGTTCGAAAAACTATGAAACCACTAGCACGCAGCATTCTGAAACCCGCCCGGCGAATCGGCCGCGTCTTCTTGGCTGGGTTGGGAGGGCGAACAATGAAACCAGGTTTCCTCGGATTTGTGACGGTCGCCGGTCTGCTCATGTTTCCGGCACTCCTTCAGGCTCAAACCCTCGGGATCGTTTGGTTCAAAGTCTCTGGCGGAGCTGGAACCAGCAGCAACGGCCAATACTCTGTGAGCGGCACGCTCGGCCAACATGACGCCGGCAGTTCCATGACCGGTGGCACCTTCTCGCTTACCGGTGGATTCTGGGCATTGTTTGCCGTTCAAAGCACGAATGGTCCTTTGCTGACCATCTCGCTCGCCAGCAACAACACGGTGAGGGTATCATGGCCGTTGCCCTCGGCCGGATTCGTGTTGGAACAGAACGGCGACTTAGGGTCGGCCAACTGGAGCGCGCCCATCGAACAGGTTGGCGACGACGGAACGAACAAGTTCATCACGGTTAGTCCTCCAACCGCGACGCGATTTTATCGGCTGCGGAAACCCTGATCCGGCCCCTGCTTGAATTCCTCCATGGCAGTGTATATTACCAAAAGCCTCACACGATTCCATGAACGATCCGCAAAATCGGGAAGAGACGATTTTTGAGGCGGCGCTGCAACTGCCGCCGGAGCAGCGGGCAGCGCATCTCCAGGCGGCCTGCGGTGAAGACAGCAGACTGCGCGAGCGGGTTGAACTGTTGTTGAAGTCGCACGACGCGGCGCAAGGCGATTTTCTCGTCGAGCCGTGTCGAGCCCTTGGCCTGAACAGAACCATGGTCCTTCCCAAAGTTCCTCCCAGCGAGGTTGAACTTGGCGCCATGATCGGGCGCTACAAGTTGCTCGAGAAGCTTGGCGAGGGCGGATTCGGCGTCGTCTTTGTGGCCGAGCAGCGGGAGCCGGTGAAGCGGCGGGTTGCGCTTAAGGTGATCAAGCTGGGAATGGACACAAAGCTGGTCGTGGCGCGTTTCGAGGCGGAGCGGCAGGCCCTGGCGATGATGGACCATCCGAACATTGCCAGGGTCTTGGATGCTGGCGCGACTGAATCGGGCCGCCCGTACTTCGTCATGGAGTTGGTGCGGGGTATCCGAATTACGGATTACTGCGATCAAAACAACCTTTCCACCCGCGAACGCCTCGAACTCTTCACGAAAGTCTGCCAGGCGATTCAGCATGCGCACCAGAAGGGCATCATTCATCGCGACGTCAAGCCCTCGAACATTCTGGTCACGCTGCACGATGGGGTGCCGGTCCCGAAAGTGATTGATTTCGGCATCGCCAAGGCAACTCAGGGCGAGCTGACTGACAAAACCGTTTACACCCAGTTGCAGGAGTTTATCGGCACTCCTGCCTACATGAGTCCCGAACAAGCCGAGATGAGCGGGCTGGATATTGACACACGCAGCGATATTTACGCTCTGGGCGTGCTCCTCTACGAGTTGCTCACGGGCAAAACTCCCTTCGACCAAAAGGAACTGCTCAGCGCGGGCATCGAAGGTATGCGGCGAATGATCCGCGAGCAGGAACCGATGCGGCCTTCGACGCGGGTGGATTCGCTGCAAGGCGAAGACCGTACGGCGACCGCGAAATGTCACAGTCTCGATGCGCCGAAACTGGTCCACCTCTTGCGCGGCGATCTGGATTGGATCGTCATGAAGTGCCTCGAAAAGGACCGCACTCGGCGCTATGAGACGGCCAATGGCCTAGCCATGGACCTGCACCGGTACTTGATCCAGGAACCGGTGGTCGCCCGCCCGCCCAGCCCCATTTACCGTTTCCAGAAATTCGCCCGGCGCAACAAGCTCGTCTTCGCCGCCGGTTCGGCCGTGGTCCTCGCCCTGTGCCTCGGAATCATCGGCAGCACCTGGCAAGCGGTTCGGGCGACCAAAGAACAGTGTATTGCCGACATCGAACGCCGGCACGCCCAAACCGAAGCGAAACGAGCGGACGCAAACGCGGCCGCTGAAGCAGGTCAGCGCCGGCTCGCCGAGCAGGCCACCCGCCGCTCTCAAGAGTCGCTTTCCACCGCCTTCGACGTCGAGGGAGATCGCCTCACCCGTGAGAACAACTCGGCCAAGGCCTTGGCTTATCTCTCTCTCGCCCTTCGGCTCGACCCCTCCAATCGTGTCGCTGCCCAGCGTATTATCTCGTTGCTCAACCAACATGATTTCCCGCTGCCACTGACCGAACGGCCTGCCAGTGTCCCGTTTGAACCTCTGCACACATTGGATTTCACCCCCGACCTGCGGCGGTTTGCGGTTCGCACCAATGAGACCTCCGTCGCGATCCGTGATTCCCAAACCGGCCAGAGGATTGGCCCGATTCTCCAGTTCAAGAGCCGTCCCGTTGGCGCCGGGTTCAGCTTTGATGGCAAGCGGTTGAGCGTGGCCACGACGAACGAGGCTACCCTCTGGGAATGCGACACTGGCAGGAAACTCGCGCAACTGCCAGGGCTGCTCGAGTCCATCAGCCGGGACGGAAATCTTGCCGTGGTGAACGAGCGCATCGTCGAGTTCGAATCGGGCCGAGAGTTCTTTTCGATCGCCGGAGACAGACCGCGGAGCCGCGCGGTTTTCAGCCCGGACTCACAAATGGTCGCCTATGTCACGGAATCAAATTCATTAATCAAGGTCCTGTTCACGACCAACGGCCAGCCGGTGTTGCCCGCGATCCATTCCTTCATGGTCGGCGCGACGCCCTTCGTTCGGTTCAGTCCGGAAGGCCGACGGCTGCTCTACTCGGGAGAACATGGAAAAATGGAGGTGTGGGACGTCCCAGGGCATCGCCAGTGTTTGCCGACACTGGAAAACGGTAGCAGCGTCTGGGCCATGAATGCCTCCCGGGATGGAAGAATGCTCGCGGCGGGCGGGCGCAATGGCCGCGTGTATTTGTGGAGCTTGCTTAACGGCAAGCTCCTCCGTGAGCCCTGTTTGTCAGACGAGGAAATCGAATGGGCATATATCACCAGGGACAATTCGTGGCTAACCACTATGGGTGTCGTGACATCAACTTCTGAGGCCCATTGGCAGCCCCCCAAATGGTGGGACATCCGGCCTGGCCGGGCCGTTCCGATCAAGCTTTTTCATCCCCTCGCGGTCCGGCAGGCCAGCTTTAGTTCCGATGGCTCGCGGGTGCTGACCCGCTGCGCGGACAATGCGCTCAGACTCTGGCGGCCCGAGGACGGCGCGCGCATCTGCCCACCGATCACTTACGGCGGTGGAATTACCGCGGCCTGTTTCAGTCGCGACGCTTCCACTTTGGCAACCGGCTCGTACGACGGCGAGGTCCGCCTGTGGAAAGCAGACTCCGGCGAAGCGCAGGCGAGTCTGGGCCGGCACGGCAGCCGCATCACGGCTCTGGCCTTCAGTCCCGACGGACGTTACCTCGCCAGCGGCGCCTTTGATGGCAGTGTGAACCTGTGGGAAATCGCATCGGCGAAGCTGTTGGGGCAGGGCCCCTCTGGCCAAGACGATGTCTATGCTCTGGCCGTTGATTCTTCGGGCCGGAGGCTCGCTGCGAGTTATCGGTCCTACCGCACGGAGCTGTTGGAGCTGCCGACGATGCGGCACATCGCCACTCTTACGAAGAACCAGGGCTGGGTTTACCACGCCAGCTTTAGTCCCGATGGAAAGTGGCTCGCCACTTCCTCGGCGGACAACGCCGCGCAATTGTGGAATGCGGAAACGGGCGAAGGCCCGCTTGCCAGGTACCCTCACGAATCCGGTGTTTACATGACCGATATCAGTTCCGATGGCCGCTGGCTCGCCACGGCATCTTACGATTACACCGCCAGAGTCTGGGACCGGGAAACTGGCCGGCCCGTAAGCGAGCCGCTGCGCCACTCGGCCGATGTATTGACGGCGCAGTTTAGCCCGAATCATCGAGCCGTTCTCACGGCTTCTCGCGACGGTTCCGCGAGGGTGTGGGATGCGCAGACCGGACGCCCCCTCGCGGATCCTTTCTTCCATGGCGAGGGGATATGCGTTGCGGATTTTAGTCCCGATGGCAGACGCATCCTCACAGCGGGCATAGACGGCGTGGCAACAATATTTGATTGGGTTGAAGTGGGTGACCAGTCGCCGGCCTGGATGCCGGAACTTGCCGAAGCGGTCGGCGGCTTTCGGCTTTCGGAAGCGGGCGTGGCCGAACACCTGGCCGACGCAGCCCGGACTTTGGCGCGACTTCGTGGAACCCTCACCAACACTGTCCGGGCTGACCCCGTCGCCTTCTGGGGGCAATGGTATCTTTCGGACCGGCGGACGCGCAATGTGTCGCCATTTGCCACCATCAGCGTTTATCAATATGCCGAGCGGCTGGCTGGAGTGTCCGATGTGCCCGCGTTGGAAGAGTCGTTGGCGCTCAGTGCGGACAACGCCGCGGTTTACACTGAGCTCGCCGATAGGGTGGAGACCGAGCAGCCGGAAACCGCGTCGCTCTACCGCCGCCTCGCTGGAGAGTCGGAAGGAACGCCACCGGCTGCCGCTCGGGGCAAGCCCGCCGCCAATCCAGCCGCCGCCAACGCGGTTCGATTCTTCGACCCGTTGGACAGCTCTGAACTGCTCAAGCATGAGGGAGAGACCGTTAAGGTTCGCGGCCGAATCGTCCGATTCTCTTCATCTTCGACGGGACGCGCCTATTATCTGAATTTCTCCGAGAATTATCAGGCGACTTTGACCCTCGTTTTCTTCCCCGCCCAAAATCCGACCGAGCTGCGTCCGGACGTTTTGCGGACTTACGCGAACAAGACCGTTCTCGTCGCGGGCCGTCTCTCGACCTATCGAGGGGCTCCTCAAATCGTGCTCACGTCGCCCGCTGCAATCAAGGTCCTAGACTCCGAGGATTCCGGCGCCCAAAGCTCCGTCTCGGCTGCCACCTCTCCGAACCCGAACTCCGGGCCTCAACCGACGGCGCCCGCAAAAGCCGCCCCATGAGCAGCACATGAGCGAGGTAACCCAAATCCTCAACGCCATAGACCGCGGCGATCCTCGCGCTGCCGAGGAGTTGTTGCCGCTTGTTTATGAAGAGTTGCGCAAACTGGCCGCGCACAAAATGTCGAATGAGATGCCGGGCCAAACGTTGCAGCCCACTGCGCTGGTCCATGAAGCCTGGCTGCGGCTCGTGGGGCAGGATAGCCAGACGCGATTCAACAGTCACGGCCATTTTTTTGGGGCTGCGGCCGAGGCTATGCGCCGAATCCTGATCGAAAATGCCCGGCGCAAACAGGCAAAGCGTCACGGTGGCGGCCAGCAACGGGTGGACATAGCCGACGTTGAAATTGCTGAAAAGACCTGTGACGAAGAAATGCTGGCCATAAGCGACGCTCTGGGAAAACTCGCCGTGCGCGACAAGGTCAAAGCGGAACTCGTGAAGCTCCGTTATTTTGCGGGGATGACGCTTGAAGAAGCGGCCGAAATCTTAGGCATCTCTCACCCCACGGCCAAGCGATACTGGAACTATTCCCGCGCCTGGCTTCACGCGGAAGTTACAGCTTCTAGACGAGATGGCCGTACCTATTAAAAGTGCCAGTCCGAATCCGATCCCTCGGCACGTAACCGGGCCTCCTTCCCACCTTGAAATCATGGCAAGGACCAGAGCAAATTCCGCGGATCGCTTATACGCGTGCTTATACGCAACCGGCAGAAATTCGGGGTAGGGTGAGGGTAAATAGGGGCACCTTTAATTCAACGAATTGCCCCAGGAATTCAGGTTTTGTCCATGTGGGTCCCGCGGTAGGGGAAATGGGTCCAAGTGGCTGAATTTACGTGTAAACGAGACGCGCTAACCGCTGCGCTAAGCGCCCAACCAGCCGCTACTATCGGGCGAGACGCTGGAACGGCAAGGGCAAAGAATACCGGTCCCGGATACCGGTGCCGATTATGGAATTGACACTGCTGGCAATATTGTGGATTGGGAATCCGTGTTCACAACCAGCAGCACCGCGACAAACCGAGCGTCCGGACGACAAATAAGCCCATGCCTAGTCGTGCTGCTTCAGCGATCACTACACAGAAAGGAAGATCACCACACATGAGAATATTCAGATACAACCATGCGACCGTTAACCTCCTCGCTACGGCGTGGTTGAGCTTCATGCCCGCCACTGGCCGCGCCGCCTTCACGACGGGAAACCTCGCGGTTTTCTCCGCTGACAGCGCGAGCGCGAACAACACGACGTTCACCATTCTGGAACTGAGCCCTTCCACGGCCAATCAGAGCAGCCCGGTGAATTCCATCGCCATCAATGGCACGAGCGGCGGGAGCGCCCTCCGCACGAGCGGCTCGGCCAGCACCACTGGCTACCTCGCCGACAGCGACGATGGCAAACTGGTCGTGTTTGCGGGGCACAACACCACCAGCAGCTCGGGCAATATCAACAACGTGCTCCCGCGCGGCGTCGGGACGCTGGACCATAGCGGCGCGTTTACGCTGCAGACCACCTACACGGGTGGAAGTGGCAACCAGACGCGCGGCGCTTGCAGCGTAGATGACTCGCTCTGGTGGGTGGGGGACCAGGGGGGCATATACACCAATGGCACTGCCAGCACCCTTCGTTCGGGTAACTTCCGCAGCGTCAAGAGCTTCGGCGGCAATCTCTACGTATTCGTGGCATCGGCAAGCTATCCGCCCGTCATGTCCCTGGCTACCTCACCGGTCGCCACTAATGCCTTGCCCGGTTTGCCCAATGGCGACGGCAATGGACAGGACTATTACCTGATTTCGTCCGGCAATAATGGTTCCACGTTCGATGTTCTATATGTTTTGAGTGCCAGCAGCGGAAGCGCCGGCACGATCTACAAGTACTCGCTGGTGAGCGGCTCCTGGACCGCCAATGGCACATATTCCACCTCCTTTGGCGGCTTTGGGCTCTGCGCTGCCAGGAGCGGCAGTGGGGCGGTGCTGTACGTGACGACCGGCACCGGCGCGACCGCCGCTAATAAAGTCATGCTGCTAACGGACGCCGCCGGCTACAACACGACCATCAGTATCACCACAGGCAACAACGTCACGCTCTATACCGCCGCCGCCGGAACGACGATGAAAGGCATCGCTTTCGCCCCCGGCTGCACCGCGCCAACGGCCACGGTTCGCAGCGCCGATAGCGAAAGCATTTGCAGCGGCGGTTCAGCCACCATCCACGCCGATCTCACCGGCACCGGCCCCTGGAACGTGACCTGGTCGGACGGCGTGACACAAACCAATGTTGCCGCCAGTCCTGCTACGCGCACGATCTCGCCGGCAATAACGGCCGCTTACACGGTGACGGCGGTCTCGGATTCCTCTGGTTGCTCGCCGGGAACCTCTTCTGGCAGTGCCACGGTCACTGTCGTGCCGATACCCGGTTCCACGATTGCGGCGGCCAATTCCGTCTGTCCCGATTCCACCAACAACACGGCGTCGGTGCCGGACGCGGGCGTGGGCGCGAGCTATGGCTGGACCATCGGCGGCGGCACCATTACGGCGGGAGCGGGCACGGCTGAGATCACCTACACCGCCAATCCGAGCGGCACGGTTGAACTAAGCTGTACGGTCACGAACAGTTCCGGCTGTTACTCCAACGCCAGCAGCGCGACGGCGACCATCAGCGAGGCCGTCGGCACAACGGCAGGCAACGGCGGGCCTTACTGCGCGGGCGCAACCATTTCGCTGACCGCGTCGGGGAGCGCAGGTGACACTTACAGTTGGACGGGGCCGAATGGATTCACCTCTTCGCTGCAGAATCCCACGATTGCCAACGCCACCATGGCCGCCGCCGGCGATTACGCGGTCACGCGGACAACCGCGTGCGGGATGTCGGCTCCTTCGATGACGACCGTGCTGGTGAATGCGATTCCGAATTCCACCATCGCCGCCTCGGCCTCGGTCTGCGGCGGTTCCACCGGCAACAGCGCGTCGGTGCCGGATTCCGGCCCGGGAGCAAGTTACGGCTGGACGATTACCGGCGGCGGCATCACGGCGGGAGCCGGCACCGCTTCGATTACCTACACAGCCGGCGCCAGCGGCGCGGTGATCCTGGGCTGCGCGGTGACAAACGGTTCAGGGTGCTACTCGGTTACGAGCGGCACGACGGTCACAATCAATCCCACGCCGTCCTCCACCATCACTGCGGCAGGTTCAACCTACGCGGGCTCGAGCGGCAACTCCGCTTCTGTGCCGGATGCCGGCGCGGGCGCGACCTACGCCTGGACGATCAGCGGTGGCAACCTCACCGCCGGCAACGGCACGAGCACCGTCACTTTCACGGCAGGCGGGGGCGGTACGCTCACTTTGGGCTGCACCGTCACCGCCAATACAGGTTGCAGCTCCGTCAGCAGCGCTAACGTTACGGTGCATCCCGCCTTCACCACCCGGGATCTGGCGGTGGTCCGGATCGGCGACGGCTCGGGCACGCTCAGTTCCGCCGGCACGGCGGTATTCGTGGACGAGTTTTCTCCGAGCGGCGGTTTGGTGCAGAGCATTGCCCTCCCCACGAATGGCAGCAGCGCGTTCGTCACTAGCGGCAGTGCGTCGTCAGAAGGCGCGCTGATGCGCTCGCCTGACGCCAGCGTGCTCTGTCTGGCGGGTTACAGCACCAATGCCGGTACCGCATCCATCGCCGGCACCGCGTCGGCTTCAGTCCCGCGCGCGGCGGCCACGCTGAATGCAGGCGGAATCTTCTCGATAGCCGCCATCACCACGACGCAGTTTAGCGGCAACAACCTCCGCAGCGCCGCGACTGACGGTGCCAACGATTTCTGGGCCGGCGGTGCCGTCAGCGGAGTTTGTTATCTGGGCACCACCGCGGCAGCGGCGACGATCCAAAGCACGCTGGCGAACACGCGAGTCGTTAATATCTTCAACGGCAATTTGTATTTCACATCCGCAGCAGGCGGTGGTTTGGGCCTTTACAGTCTTGACGGGTTGCCGGTTGCGCCGTCGGCAGTCAGCACGAACATCCTGACCGGAACCGGCTCCAGCCCTTACGGCTTCGCGCTCAACCCGGCGGGCACAGTCGCCTACATCGCCGATGACCGCGCCATCGCCTCCGGCGGAGGCATTCAGAAATGGACCAACAGCGGCGGCGCCTGGTCGCTGGCCTACACGCTCGGCACCGGCGCCGGTTCAACGAATGGCGCGCGCGGCTTAACCGCGGATTTCTCGGGGGCGAATGCCGTGATTTACGCCACCACGACCGAGTCCAGCACGAATCGTCTTATCGCCGTGGCTGACACCGGCAGCACGGCCGTGGCGACCACGCTGGCCACGGCTGCAGCCAACACCGTTTTCCGCGGCGTCGCCTTCACGCCGGAATCCGCGCCTGTGATAACGACACAACCGCTGGCGCAATCCGCGTGCGACGGCTCGACGGCCACGTTCACCTCCGCCGCAGACGGCGCAGCCAGCCTGACTGCGCAATGGCAGGCCAGCACGGATAACGGCTCGACCTTCGCTGATGTTCCCAGCGCGATCTCCGCAAATTACAGCTTCACGGCGGGCGACAGTGATCTTGGCAAACAGTTCCGCGTGATCTACCGGAACAACTACGGCGCGGTCACTTCGTCCATTGCCGCCCTGAATGTCTATTCCGCGACCGCGAGCAATTTCACCTGGGATGCGTATTGGGGCGCGCCGTTCAAAATGGCGGAAACCAATTTGTTGGCCCATGCTAGCGGCAGCGGCGGTGTCACCCTGTCAGGCATTGACCCGGTGTCCGCCAACGGGGTCAGCCTCGAACGCCACAACGGCTTGGTTTACTACAACGGCAGTCTCAGCAGCGCTGACAGCTTCCATTACACCGCCACTTCTGAGTTCGGAGGATGTCCCGCGACCGCGCTGGTCACCATCGCTGCCATCACGAACGTCAGCCCGGTCTCAATCAACCTGCCGGGCGGAATTCCATTGCTCAATTTCAGCGCGATCCCGGGCTACAGTTACACCGTGCAACGCTCGACCAACTTGATCATGTGGGATGATTTGCTCACGACCAACGCCCCTGACGCCGGGCTGTTCGATTATCAAGACTCCGCCCCGCCGCAACCGGCAGGCTATTACCGACTGCGTTACAATCCGTGACGCGGCTGTGGGGATACGGTGGCCGGCCACCGACGCAGGCTAGGGCGCCACGGCGACGCGATAAAAGCCGCTGGAATTAGTGAGGGCAGTGGGGTCAGTGAAAGAGAACACGTTCCCGACGGCGACGAAGTTAGTAAGTGCCGTCCATGCAGGAGCTGTCAAATCGCTTTTGTATTCCACGCGGTAACTCAAGTTCGATTGCGTCACAAAGCTGAAGCCGAATCCGTTGCCGCCGGGGAAACTGAAACTGGAAATCTTCGGAGAATTGAGCACGGTGCCGGGCGAGCCGATGTCGCCATTTGCCGAAGCCACGAAAGCACCATTCTGCCCAGCGACACTCAAAGCGCCAAACACGCCGGCCGCCGGGTCGAAGCCGAAGGATACGCCGCGGGTGGCCGTGGAGAAAGTGACGCTGGCCACAGTGTCGGTGAGAGAGGTCGCGGCGGCATTCCAGAGGTGAATAGCGTCTCCGCTTGAGCTGAATCCGATACTGGGATAGCTGATGATTTGCAGCCGCGCGGGGAGATTTTGTGTCCCCCACCACGCGCGAAATGCGTCAGGAGTCATATCCTCGACCAGCACGATGGACTCGCCAGGCGAGATGGTCGCGGCGTTAGTGATGGTGTCCGCTTCGGCAAATGAATCGTGGTTGTCGTCGAAGCGGTAGCCTTCCAGGTTCACGGCAAAACTCCCGAGATTGCTCAACTCCCACCAATCGGACGTCGCGAGCGAACCCTTGGCTTCGCTGGACATGACTTCGGTGATGACCAGATTCGGTTTGGGCGTGACGGTAAGAGCAAATGAAACACTCGCGCTGCCGACAACGTTGGTAGCGCTCACCGAATAGGTTCCCGTCTGCTTGATTTGCAGGTTTGTGAGAGTCAACTGGGCGTTGGTCTGGCCAACCAGGTTCGTGCTGTTCCATTGCCATTGAAACGCTGGCGTGGGACTGCCCGTGGCCTGGACGGTGAACATGGGACTTTGGCCGGTGTAAGCCCACAAACCGACCGGCGCTTGCGTGATGACCGGCGCGGCAGCCATCACGAAACTCTCACTCGCCAGCCCGGACCAAGGACTGGACAGGGGCGGCTTATTCGCGCCGGTCAGGTTGTGATGGCTCGTGTTGTAAGCGCGGGCGGCAATGGTGATGTTGGTGCTCAAAGCGATGGCGGAAGAATAGACCAGCGCATTCGAAGAAATACCGCCACCCGACGCGCGCGGGTCGGCGCCGTTGGTGGTATAATAAACCGTTGACCCCGGCGCGGTCAGCACGAGCTTAGAGCCGTTGGTGATCGCGCCTGTGGTGTTGCTGAAAACCGGCTTCGCGAGAAAATTTGTATCCATGAAGTTCAGCCGGTCGGCATACCACTTTTTCAGAAAACTGACCTCCCCCTGGTAGGTTCCAGGGAACGTGTAGCTGTAACCGGAATAGGTGATCGTGCCTGAACGTGGCTCGGTGAGCGACGGCCAGCGCGCGATCTCGCGCGGTTCCTCGGCCGTCACCTGAGCGACAAGGGCGTCAATGTCCGCGTAGATGTGGTTGGTCGAAAGCACGCCGGCCCGGAGATCTTCGTAGCGGTCAATCCACGCCTGCCAGAAATCAATGTCTGTGAACATGCGGCCCCACCAAGTGTAGTTAAAAAAGTCCGTGCCCTGGTCGCCGATGGGTGCCCGCCAATAAAACGGACTGAAATCGCGACCGTCCGTCGAGCCTTGTGAGCGGTCAAAATCCCAGATGGGTCCGAAAACCAAAACGTCGGTGCGCGGCTTGTAGAAATATGCGCTCAACCGCAAGGCGTCCACGTTGAATGCCACCACGTTCAAAATGTGGTGATCAATCCACGACGGCTCGTCAATGTAAGCGCGATACCCGTTGGTGGGATCAGTATAATTTGTGGCGTTCAGAGCCGTGCCAAACGCGTTGATGTAACTCTGCAAATACTGCTGCTGCGGCGCGCGCTGCGGCGTTTTGAGCTCGAATTCATGCGGTTCGTCATAGACAATGGTCTGCCCGGCGGCGCTAAAGCCCGTTTCGCCCGGACCCAGCCGGTCAATTGCCATGATGTAACCGCCGGTGACGTTCGGTGAAGAATTGTCGAGCGGGTTCAGGTTGTCCACCGAATGAATCTTGTCAATGTCCACGCGGTTCTTGTCCCACTTGATCTTCTCTTCGAGCACATAGATGCCGTTGTAATTGCTCGCATACACCGCACCGGTGTTAGTGGCAAGATACACTTCCACGAAGCGCGTGCGCGGCGCGTAGCGGCCTACCTCATTGCTCAACTGGTAAATCAGCGGATTGTGGATGAGCACCGGCTCGAAGTTGTCCGGCGCATACAAAATGAAATCCGATTCCGCCGGCAGGCTGAGCGGCGAATAATTGGCGGAGTTGTTCAGCTCATCCCAGAACTCCAGCGAGAACGCGTGCTTGGGAATCGTCTCCGTGCTCGAACCATGGATGTGAAAACCCGCGCGCGCCGTCAGCGTGGGGGCGTTGCTCAGCGAGACGAGGCCGTTGACCGGTTCGTAAATTGAGACGTTGACGAATTGATCGGTCGAGCCGTACGTGTCGTCTGTGGGGATGCTGGGGTGGCCAAAATTGCAGAGGATAATCGCCGGCAGAGGGGAAGTGGTCCCGCCGACACCCGGTTCCAGTTTCAGAAAGGTTTCGCTGTGCACCGGGCCCGGCAGCAAATTGGTCCCAAAGGCCCGCGCCCGCACCTGGACGCAATTGGTGATGGAAATGGCTGTTGAATACGCCGCGGAGTCCGACGTGGGCGTGCTCCCGTC
This sequence comes from Candidatus Acidiferrum sp., assembly GCA_035541055.1. GTDB lineage: Bacteria > Verrucomicrobiota > Verrucomicrobiia > Limisphaerales > UBA8199 > JAPLUA01. The sequence goes on from DATKNZ010000179.1 coordinate 18,390, forward strand.
CAAGGTATAGTGAATCGTCGCGCTGTTGGAAGCCGTCGAGAGCTGAAGGGAAAACGTCACGGTGAACGTGCCGCCTGTGCGGGAAAAGGCGACGGCCGGCGAAAAATTCGTGCCGGCAATCACGTTCGCGTCGCCCGGCGACGGCGACGGAAAGTAGCCTGCAAAATTCGGATTGAACATGTCGCGGCCATACGAAACGTCTGGCGACTGTGCTGGAAAATTCGTGTAAGCCGAAACAATATTCGTCTTGTTGTCCACCAGCGCCAGGTAGCCACCGTTCACCGGCAGCCGGAAATTTGTGTGCAGCTCGGCGGTGTTGTTGGTGCGGTCTTTGCCGGACGCAAACACCACCATGAAATTATCCGAGCCGTTGGCATCCCCGGCATCGAGAAGCGTGACACTGGGAAAAACCCACTGCCGCAGATTGTTCGCATTCGTTGTCAGCGACCAACCGCTCAAATCCACGTCGTTGGTGGTGGGATTGTAGATCTCGATCCAAGGCGAAGGATCGCCATCGGCGTCCAGCACCGTGCTGGCATTGGCGGCCATGAATTCCGAGATGCCCACGGCTTGCCAGGTGAGATTGGTGGAAGCGGCGGATGCCAGCCACGCAGGAGGAATGGCGATGGCAAGCAGTGAGAACAACAAAAGGGAACTTCCAGCCGCAGGAAAGCTTAGTGACGAGGCGCGCATGAATCAACGTGAGGTTAGAAAAATCAAGTGCGGCAGCAAATGTAATTTACAATGCAAATGGGTGAGCGCGAGTTCCGTTTGACGGCGGCTTGCGCCCGAAGGCGGGTTCCCCCATACTACACCCCAGTCAAGGCATGAATGTATCGGCCCTAGGCAAGCCACGGTTCGCTTCCCCCATCCGGCGCACGGTGGACGACCGGGCGCGCATCCCGGCGGAAATCGTCCGGCTGCCAGGCAAAACGCCCAGGAAGGAGCGGCTCTTTGAGCTGGCCGGGCCCCGGCCCAAACTCTTCTTCGAGCCCAGGAGCACACGCGCAGGCGTCGTCACCTGCGGCGGCCTCTGCCCGGGGTTGAACGACGTCGTTCGCTCCCTGTTCCTGGAGTTGCACCACGCCTACGGCCTCAGGGAAGTCCTCGGCTTTCGCGGCGGCTACCAGGGGCTGGACCCCACGCGCGGCGAGGAGCCCATCGTCCTGACCCCCGACTTCGTGGACCACATCCACCAACAGGGCGGGACTGTCCTGGGCACCTCGCGGGGCCCGGTGGACGTGCACGTGGCGGTGGACAACCTGATCCGGCGTCAGGTCGATATTCTGTTCACGATTGGCGGGGATGGCACGCAGCGTGGCGGCAACGATTTCTACCAGGAAGCTAAGCGGCGCGGCTATCCGCTAGCCGTCGTTGGCATCCCCAAGACCGTGGACAACGACGTGCCATACGTGGCACGCACGTTCGGCTACCTGACGGCGGTGCAGGAGGCGACCCATGTGCTCGACCGCGCCCATACCGAATCCAAAAGCGTCCAGAACGGCATTTCGCTGGTGAAGCTCATGGGCCGTCATGCCGGCTTCATCGCCGCCGGGGCTACTATGGCCAGCCAGGATGTGAACTTCACGCTGGTTCCCGAAGTCCCCTTCAAGCTGGACGGGCCGCGGGGCTTCCTGGCCGCGCTGAAGGAGCGCATCTTAAAGCGGCACCACGCCGTGATCGTCGTGGCGGAAGGCGCCGGTCAGGACTTGCCGGTGAGACGCAAGGCGGCGTGCGACGCATCAGGGAACGTGAAGCTGCAGGACATCGGCCTCTTCCTGCGGGAGCGGATCGAGGACTACTTCAAAACGGAGGGAGTGCCGATGGTCATGCGCTACTTCGATCCCAGCTATTTCGTCCGGAGCAGCCCCGCCAATTCCGAAGATTCCATTCTGTGCGACCTGTTTGCCCGTCACGCAGCCCACGCAGCGATGGCCGGCAAGACGGGGCTGGTAATCGGTTTCTTGCACAACCAATTCATCCACGTACCCATCGAACTGATCACGCAGGAGAAAAAGCGTTTGGACCCGGCCGGCCCGGCCTGGAGCGCCGTGCTCGCCGCCACCGGCCAGCCCCACCGTTTCGGATAACCAACAGACACCATCCGTATGAAAATCAAAGAAATCGTAAAGCGCGCCCGGAAGGTCGTTGAACCCTTCAAGATCACCAAGGGTCAGGACTTCCGCCTGAAGGACATTGACCCCGGGGACACCCTGCAGTTCACCGGCGAGGACAAGCCCCGGGCCAAGGAGGCGCTGGCCTCGGGCGTCCAAGCCCTCGCCCATTTCCAGGAAAAGCTCTACGCGGACGACCGGCGGGCGCTGCTCCTCATATTCCAGGCGATGGACGCCGCCGGAAAGGACGGCGCCATCAAACACGTGCTCTCGGGCGTGAATCCCCAGGGCTGCCAGGTGCACTCGTTCAAGGCGCCTTCCGCCGAGGACCTGGACCACGATTATCTGTGGCGCTCGATGAAGGTCCTGCCCAATCGCGGGCAGATCGGCATCTTCAACCGATCCTATTACGAGGAGGTGCTGGTAGTGCGCGTGCACCCGGAGTTCCTCCAGAAGCAGAAGCTGCCGCCGGAGTTGGTGACCAAGCACATCTGGGAGGAACGCTTCGAGGACATCCGCAATTTCGAGCAATACCTGGCCCGCAACGGCGTGGTCATCCTCAAGTTCTTCCTGCACCTCTCCAGGAAGGAGCAGAAGCGCCGCTTCCTGGAGCGGCTGGACAACCCGGACAAGCATTGGAAGTTCTCCAGTTCAGACATGGCCGAGCGAGCCTTCTGGGACCAATATATGGAGGCTTACCAGGACATGATCCGCCACACGGCAACCAAGCACGCCCCTTGGTTCGTGGTCCCCGCCGACAACAAGTGGTTCACCCGCGTCATCGTCGCCGCGGCGGTGATCCACGCCCTGTCCGAGCTGGATCTGCAGTTCCCCGAAGTAACCAAAGCCAAGCTCAAGGAGCTGGCGGCGGCGAAGGCGGCGCTGGAGAGTAAGTAAACAGGGCTATGTCTGTGACGCAAGTTGGTAGGGACCCGTTCCACCGCGTCCCCATCTTCCCGAAATAGCAGGGACGCGGTGGAACGCATCCCTACCAAGCGCAAATGATGGATCCTGAAATGACGCCCCTAACCAGGAAGCGGGAGCAGTACCTGGGCTGGATCGCGCTGGCCGTATTGCTTGCCGGTTGCCTGCGGGTGCTGTGGCTTTTCATTTTCGCCATGCTCTGGGCCATCGTCCTCTGCTTCACGAGTTGGCCGGTCTATACCCGCTTGCTCAAAATCCTGGGCAACCGCCGGACACTCGCAGCCTTGCTCATGTCCCTTGCGATGGTCCTCATCTTCCTGGTGCCGTTCCTCATCATCGGCGCCACGCTCGCGGACAACGTGAACACGCTGACGGCGGCTGCCAAACAATGGCTCGCCCAGGGGCCGCCCAAGCCGCCTGCCTGGCTCGAAAAGCTCCCGATCATCGGCGACCAGGCGGCCGCCTACTGGGAAAGCATGGCCTCGGATACGGCGAAGCTATGGACCCAGGCCCAACCGGTCATCGAGCAAGTCGGCTCCTGGCTGCTTGTGGTGGGTCTGGCCCTGGGGCGCGGCGTGCTGCAACTGGCCTTGAGCATCTTCGTCGCCTTTTTCCTGTTCCGCGATGGCCTGGCCGCCGCGGCACGGCTGACGGCGGGCGTGGTCCGTATCGGCGGCGAGCGGGGCCGGCACCTGCTGGAAGTCGCCGGCAACACGGTTCGCGGCGTGGTTTACGGCATTCTCGGCACCGCCCTGGCACAGGCAGTCGTCTCCGGAGTCGGCTTCGTGATTGCGGGCGTGCCGGGCGCAGGGCTGCTCGCGCTCCTGACGTTCTTCGTGTCGGTCGTGCCAATCCTGGGGACGGCCCTGGTGTGGGTGCCGGCGGCCATCTGGCTCTTTGTCCAGGGCTCCACCGGCTGGGGCATCTTCATGCTGATCTGGGGCATCGGCGTGGCTAACATTGACAACGTCCTCAAGCCGTGGCTCATCAGCCAGGGCAGCAACATGCCCTTCATCCTGATCTTCTTCGGCGTGCTGGGCGGCGCCGCCGCGTTCGGCTTCATTGGCGTGTTCCTCGGGCCGACCCTGCTGGCCGTGGGCTTCCGCGTCATTGAGGAATGGGTTGCCACCCGGCCAGTCGAACCTGAACGGGGCGACCCGGCAGTCTGACTCGCTGGTGGCGATGTCGCCTTGACATCCTGCCCTCGTCCCCTCAGACTGCGGCTCATGGACGGGACTGCCTTTTGCGCTTTGACGTCGCCCGCCAGTCAGGACCGATGCTGAAGCCACTTGCCAAGCTTACAAGGCTTCTGACAGTGCTGCTCAAAATCAACACTGGCATCTGTGCGCTGGCCGTATTGGCCGGGGTTTACGGGTATGTTGAATACCGCAGGCTCCCTCCGGGGGTGAACCCCGACGAGACGCTGCTGCCTTCGGATATTTCGAATGCGGGCATTGGCTTGGTCCAGGTCCTCTTCTCGATCTTCCTTGCTGTGACGTTTCTGCGCTGGATATATCGGGCCAACAGGAACCTCCATCAATTGGGCGGCGTGCCGATGGCCTTCAGCCCCGGCTGGTCGGTCGGCTGGTATTTCGTGCCCGTTGCGAATCTCTACAAGCCCTATCAGGCCATGAAGGAGATCTGGATTGTCGCGCACCGTGGAGAATTGGGCAGCGGCAATATCCTTGGCTGGTGGTGGTTTCTCTGGATCGTCTCGACGTTCGTGGACCGCATCGCAATGCGGCTCGCGCTCCACGCCCAGGGGGTCGTGGACTATACCAACTCGGCCCTCGCTTATGTCGTCTCCGATGGAATTGACGTGGTCCTGAATGTGGTGGCGCTAATGTTAGTCAGGAGCATTGCCGACGCATACAGCAAGAACTATGTCGAAACCGACGCCCCACTCGGTGGCGGCCCTGCGCGAGAGGCCGCCGATGCGCTGCCGTCCCGGTCTGGCGCCGGGCCCTCCTGTTAAGCCGCAATAGGCGGCCGGCTCTCGACGGCCGGCGGGACCCACCTTCCCTGCCCTGTCCACACGGGTTTGAGCTTGCGGGGCGCATTCATCTCCCGGGCGATCAACGCGTCGCGCGTCATGAGGCGGAAGATGTCCGGGATAGCCTGGATGCGGTCCGGGATCGGCTGATTGCTCAGCAGGGCGGCGTAGCTCTGCGAGTCGCTCGGATGATAGCCGTGCATGGCCCGGATAGGGCGTGCGCCCATGTGGCTCGGCACCAGCAGGACCCCTTCCCTGAGCAGGAAGATCAGCTCGCCGAAATAGCGGTCCGGGAACAGGCAGTGCAATTGCTCCAGCTCGGCGTCCGGCAGGATGCGGCCCTGGGGGATGCCGGCCAGGCAATCCGTCACCAACTGCGCGGCCCGTTTGTTGAAGAACCAGAACCGCGCCATCGTGGAATCGTAAACCACGGCATAATCCCTGCCCAGCACCAGAGGCAACGCCTCGATCTGCGTCATGAGATCGAGGTGCTCGTCGCAGTTGGCCATGCCATGATCGCTGAAGACATAAAGCCGCACCTGCTCGTAATGTTCGAGGGCAGTCTCGACCAGGCGCTGGACCCACAACTCGTAGGCGCGCAACTTGAGCCCGATCTCGGGAGACTGGTTGCCCACCCGGTGCAACAGCCCGTCCAGCTCCGGCAGGTAAGCAAAGGCAAAATCGATCTCCCCGGCTTTGAGCTCCGAGATTAGCTCTTCGAGGTTCTCGGTCTCGCGGCGCTCGGGATCGCTGAAGTGGTAGCTGACCCCGGCATCCTCGAGGAAGTCGAGGATGTTGCGCCCGCGGTTCATGCCCTTGGGCCGGAGCGGGCTGCGCCGCTCGGTGAAGTTGTAGAGGGAGATATGTCGGAAAGGGATGTTATATAGATCGAAGTAGCCCTCGAAGCCCAGGCGGGCCTTGATCGCGCGCGAGAGCCAATGGCGAAACCGACGCCGGCTCGTCAGGGCTGTCGGCAGCCATTGCAAGGTCCGCAGCCACTTGAAGGGCGAATGCTCCGGGTCATAGACGAAGTAAGACCAATTGCGATGCTGGACAGGCCAGCGCCCGGAAAGGATTGAAGGCACGCAGGCCGAGCTGTAGCCAAACACCGATTCCAGCCGCTTGCGGTGCGGCGCCCAGGCGGCCCCAAAGGCATGGGCCTGCGCGATTTCCCACCCGCAGGCGTCTATGAACACGAATAAAGGAATGAGGGGTTTCATGAGGAAGGTGGCGACCCTTTAGGCGGCGATCGCTTATGCATATACAACACATCGGTCGGAAGCCCCTGCCCCGGAGGGACATGTGACCATAGCCCAGCGCTTCAGCGTTGGGAGCGGCCTAAGCGGGCGCCGAGTCCCGGAGGGACGGCCGAATCCAAGTGCCATCTTAACCCACTCAGCCGTCCCTTCGGGACTTGGCGCGCGTCGCACAGGTTCCCCAACGCTAAAGCGCTGGGCTAAACTCAAGCGTCCCTCCGGGACAGAGCGCCTCCAAATTCGCGAAAGGCATTGGGTCATGCGGCTTCCAGGAACTCCGCCGTAGAAGCGGTTTCGGTATCCGACTGCTCCTTGCGGGTGGTGATGATTTCAAATAGCAGGTCTATCCGGGCCAGCTCGAGCATCTGGCGCACGCGGAACTGCGGATCGAGCAGCCGCACCGCCTCGAGGCCCAGCGGCAGGCGCCGGACGGCAAAGCGGTAGAGCGAGGCCAGCACCCCCAGCCCCGTGGCGTTAATCTCGGCTACGCCGGACAAGTCCACGGCCACGACCGGCACGCCCGATGCCACGGCCTTGTCCACCGCCTCGCGCAGCTCCCGTAAAGCTGCGGCGTCCAATTCCTGCACGCCTTGAACGATCAAGGCTCCGTCTTCCGGCTGAACTTCCATCTCGATGTTTCCTTTCTGGCGTCCCAGCCCGGCGATCTGGGGAATTCGAGCAGGCTGTGCGATAACGCGTCCAGCCCGCCCGAGATCCAGCCCGGGAAATGGGCCGCGGGGCTTTTGGCGAGTGACGAAATCAGGAATGAGTCGGTCACCTCGGTGCACGAGTTAAGCTGCCAGTTCACGAGCGTGCTGCCCCAGGCAATGGAATTCCGCAGGGCCGCATATTCGCCGACCAGCGTGTCGGGGCCGACAATGCTGCTGATGACCTCAGCGTTGGCTTCCACCACCGAGCGGGCCTCCACAAATGCGAGCGGGCCGATGACCGCCTGGCGGGCAATGAATGCCTGGTCCCCGATCCAGCAAGGCGCGTGCAGGCGGGCCCGCCGCGAGACCCGCGCGCGCAGTCCCAGCCAGACCCCCGGCTGGACCTGGCGCAGCCCGATCCGGTCCGGGCCCGCCACCCGCGGCAGAATCGCCTCGTGCGCGGCCACGAAATCCAGGTAGCTCTCAAACAGCGGCTGCTCCGGGAAACCCGGCAAATGGAGCATCGCGTTGACCAGGTCGGGGGCGGGCAGCCAGCCCTCGCCGTGCTGGTATTCGGTGAGGGCTTCTTTGGCGCTGAGCTCGCGCAACTCCGGGCACACCTTCAGTTCCAGGCCCCACCGGGCGCCCGAGCCCACGAGGGCGCCCACGCTCTCCGGCCGGTCGTTGGCCAGCACGTACACCTCGCGCGCGCCGCGCGAGGCCAGGTGCTCCAGCCAGTACTGCACGAGCGGCTTGCCAAGAATCACGACATTCGAGAGCGGCGCGGGCCGGGAGAGGGCCGGCACGGCGCGGCGTTCTCCAGGGCATATCAAAATGGCTTTCATCAGCAGGCACCCCTGCCTTCGGCGACCGCCGGCAGGGTTTTCAACAGAATGGCCAGGTCCGTCCACAGGTTGCGGGCTTCGATGTACCGCACGTCGAGCTTCACCTGTTCGGAAAAATCCAGTTCGCTGCGCCCGCCGATTTGCCAGAAGCAAGTCAGGCCCGGCTTAACGGCCAGCCGGCGGCGGTCGGCCAGCGAGTAGCGCGCCACCTCACGCGGCACCGGCGGGCGTGGGCCGACCAGGGACATGTCCCCTTTGAGCACATTCCACACTTGCGGCAACTCATCGAACGAGACCCGGCGCAGCCATTTGCCAAGCCGGGTCAGCCGGGGATCGTCTTTGATCTTAAAGGTGACCCCTTCCTTATGGTGATTCCGGGCCAGGAGCTGGCTTAGCAACGCCTCGGCGTCCGGGCGCATGGACCGAAACTTATACATGCGGAACTCGCGCCCGTAGCGGCCCACGCGCGTCTGGGCGAAAATGGCCGGCCCGCCGTCCTCCAGCCGGATCAGAATGGCGATCACGGCGTAAAGCGGGCTCAAGGCGATGAGGAACAGCGCGCTGCCCACGATATCCAGCGCGCGCTTGAGCGCGTCACCCCCGGAGTTGCGCCAGTGCCAAAGCCAGCGCTGGCGCAGCACGTGCAGATTCAACAGCAAACGGCCCATCGGCGTGAGCATGGCCCACGAACGATCGAGCCAGCGCCTGTCTATGCTCGCGGTGCTCACAGGCCGGCGACCTCGCATTCGGGGCGCGCCGCCGCCCGCCGGAAGAGGCCTTCCAACCCATCCACGTACCGGTCGAAGGAAAAGAACTGGGCAACGGTCTGCCGTCCGGCCTCGCCCAGGGCGCGGGCCAGCGCCTTGTCACGGAGCAGCGCGTCCACCCGGGCCGCGTAGAGCCGGCGGTCCATCCAGGGCACGAGATAGCCGTTGAAGCCGTCACTGAGCCACTCGCGGATGCCCCCGGCGTCGAAAGCCACAACGGGCAGGCCGTATTGCATCGCCTCCAGGCCCGCCGCTCCGAAGGGCTCAGGCCAGACCGAACTCATTAACCCGATGCTGGCTTCCTCGTAGCTGCGTGCAATCTCCTCCGGTGACACAAAGCCCCTGAAAGCCACGCGCTTGCCCAGCCCGAGCTTCTGACAAAGACGCTCGCAATGGACGCGGAAGTTGCCGTCGCCGAAGACCACGCACTCGAAGGGTTCCCGGACCAGCGCCAGCGCCTGCAGGAGCACGTCCACCCCCTTCCCGCGCGTAACCTGCCCCGAATAGACGATAAGGTTACGGCTGCTGAGACTGCTGCGGGCAGGCAGCCCGAGTCGCCGCGGCACCGGCGCGTGCACCTCGATCCGTTCCGGCTCGAAGCCGTTACGGAGCAGTTCCTGCTTCATAAACTGCGTCGCCACGACCAGGTGGCGGATGCGGCGGTTCAGCTTGATCTCCCTCGCCTTTGCCGCGTAGCTGACCCAGCGCACCGGCAACGGGCCGTCCTGGGCGCGCGCCAGGAAGCCGCCGCAGGGAAACACGCAAAACGGCGAGGCTGGCCGCGCGCAAACACGGCGCGTCAGGTAGTTGTACTTGGAGGCCCTCATGCAGTACAGGGCGTGGTCATGCACCATCTTCACGAGGGGTAATCCTGACCGCAAAAGGGCCTCAAGGAGCGAAAGATCGGCGAGGTTGTGCAGAAAAACCAGGTCCGGCTGGAAAGCCGTCAGCCCGGCTTCGACCGCCGCCGGCGAGCCGGAGTAATTCCGGGGTGCGCCAGCGCCGGCTCCGGCGGGCGAAGCCAGCGGAAACGTCGCCGGGAACACCTGCTCCCAGGCCGCTTCTTGTTTCCCCGTGCGAGGCCCGTGCAGGAGGCCGACTTGCCAGCCGCGCCGCCTGAGCTCTTCAGCGGTGGCGAGGATGTTTGCTTCCGCGCCGCCCAAAGCGCCGAACTTGTCGTGCACGTACAACAACCTCATCTGCTTAGCACCTTCAAATAACGTCTGGGAACGTTACAATCCCGTGACGCTTGCATCCAAGTGGGTGAACTCCGCCAGAGGGGTGGGTTGGAGTGCCAACCGCACGAATTACGCCAGGAAAGGCCCTCCCGCGCTTCCGTCGGCCCTCAATTCTCGTGAACCGCCAGCCTTGAGGACCGCCCAGGCCCACCCAATTGCGCCATATCCCCTCCCCATGCACACCAGTACCTCGCCGGAGTACCTCTGATAGCCTATCAGAGGTACTCCGGTGAGGTACTGGTGTGGTTCCGGTGTGCATAGGGAGCCTCCACGGCAGGCAGACCTGCAATGGGACCATGAACCATCCCCTCACCCGGCCTGCGGCCACCCTCTCCCCATCCGATGGGGAGAGGGACGGGGTGAGGGGCTTGGGCGGGAGGCGCCAGTTCATGGAAAGGGGTCCCGGAAGGGATAAGGGGCTGCGCCGATGGGCAGGATTACGCAAGATGCTGGGGCGCTGGAGGTTGCGATTGCGACGCCGCTAAAGGCCGGAGCGCTGGCATTCTGCCGGGTTAGATCGTTCGGAGCCGGTAAGACGCCAGCCTGAACATTTCACGCCCAATAGCCGCCGACGTCAGTCGGCGCACTCTTTCCGTAGCGAAGATAGCGCCGACTGACGTCGGCGGCTACGTGAGTATGAAAAATGCAGGCTGGAATCCCGGCACTCCAGAGGCTCTGTCAATCCGTCCGTGGCTATCCCAAGAGCTTCCACCCTGACCACCCCGTCACCACACCGTATCCTCCCCGTGACCACACCGTATATTCAAATTGAATATACGGTGTGGTCACGGGGAGGATACGGTGTGGTGACGGGGTGGTGACGGCGTTGGAACCGTGTAGCCTCTGTGGTATGACGAAAGTGCCGTTATAATAGGCGCTTACGAATCTGAATCACGTAATGGCACCGCCGCGCGTTCCCCATTTCGGCTTTCTGCTTTCCACATTTCAGCTTTTCCCCGGCCAGGCCGCTGATCTCCATCGCCGCCGCCCGACTTTAGCGTTTAGCCGCCCGCCCCGTGCTACTACGCAGCTTGCGTTACGCATCTTGCGTAATGCATCTTGCGTAATATGAGGAACCCATTCGAATACGGCGGGGTGGTCAGTGGCGAGGCCTTCTGCAATCGCGAACAGGAGACCGCCGACCTGGTGCGGGCGATCGAGAACGCCCAGAAGCTGTTTGTCTTTTCCGAACGGCGCTACGGCAAGACCTCCCTCGTGCGGGCGGCGCTGGCCAAACTGCCTCGCAAGGGCTACCTGTGCGCGTATGTGGATCTGTGGCCCACGGATAGCGAGGCGGCCTTTGCCACCACCCTCGCCAAGGCCATCACCGAGTCCATGAGCACCTCTGTGAACAAGCTGTTGGAGACGGCGAAGAAGTTCTTTGGCCGGCTTTCCCCCAGCGTCACGGTGGATGACGATGGCAAGCCGACACTGACCTTTGCCCTGGCCCGGGAGGCGCAGGTTGCACAGGCGCTGGAGGAGGCCTTGGAGACCCCGGCGCGGATTGCCGCCAGGGGCGGGCCGCGAGTGGCGGTCGTGTTCGACGAGTTTCAGCAGGTCCTGGAATATGGCAGCGACCTGGTGGAACGGAAGCTGCGCAGCGTGATTCAGCATCAACGGCAGGTGGCCTGCCTGTTTCTGGGCAGTCGCAAGCACCTGATTCAGAAGATGGTGCTGGACCGTAATCGTCCCCTGTATCGGGCTGGCGGCCACTATCCGCTGGGCCCCATTGCCGAGGTCCATTGGCAGCCCTTTGTCCGGCAGCGCTTCGCCGACGCCGGTAAAGGCATTGCCGAGGGCCGCATCCACGAGGTCTGCGAACTGACCCAGGGACATCCCTTCTACACCCAGCACCTGTGTCACGTGCTCTGGGAGCTGTGCGAGCCCAAGGCACAGGTCAATGCCGAAATGCTGCGGGCGGCAGTCAAGCTGTTGCTGGACCGCGAAACCTACGCCTACACGGCATTGTGGGAGTCGCTGACGCTGTCCCAGAAACGCTTCTTGAAAGGCCTGGCCGCCGAGAGCGCCGGCGTGAAGGTCTTTGCCGGTGAATTCGTCAGCCGTTATGGGCTCGGCTCCCCTTCCAATGCCCAGCGTGCTGTCCAGGCCCTGCTGGCCAAGGACATCATTGACCGGGATAATGGCTCTTTCCTCATCACCGACCGGTTCTTCCGCCTGTGGATTCAGTCGGCGCAGTTGGCCTGACACCGCCTCCTCGCGCCTTGCGCGTGCACCGTGTGCTGCAAGGCCAGCCGCTGAGTTCCATCGCCGCCGCGCATTTCCCATTTCAGCTTTCTCCTCTCCGCATTTCGGCTTTTCCCCGGCCAAGCCGCTGATCTCCATCGCCACCTCCTGACTTTGGGCGCAAGGCGGAGTTCTTCGAGCCCTGCAGTTTCCCGAAAAACTGAATGATTTTGTGCAGGGGTCCGGATATACGCCGCCCGGGTCTGCGCTGAGGTTACCCCTTGGCGCCGAGTCCGATTTGCAGGCCGAAGGCCTGGTTCATACCAGCCCAGGCCAACGGCCTGGGTTCATCAGCCCACGAAGACTTTTAGCGCTGAAAGCGCGCCTCATCCTTCCAATCGAGCGGCTGGGATGAGGCAGGCCTTCGGCCTGCAATCCTCACCGGCCGATGAACCCAGGGCGTATGCCCTGGGCTGGTATGATTGACGCCCTTGGCGTCCCACCCACGCCGGCGATTAGATCGTCAACGTGGAAGAAAGCTGTCCTGGGCCCGCCGACTTTAGACGTTAGACGTGAGACTCTAGACCTGCCGCTCCCAGAGGCATCTGGAGCAGCTCGGCATCGTGGGCGAGACCTCTGGCAGCAAGCATGGCCGGCTCTACGCTTACGACCCATATCTCAAGAATCATGGCGGAGGAGGGTGGCTGCCGAGCATTGCCCTTGGCCTGCCGTTGGTGGTAGTGTCAATGCCAAGTGAAACGGGAAACTCGAGCAAGCGAGCTTAAGGACGCAGTTGCCACTGCCGAGGCGCTGTTTTCTCTGGGTCTCAGCGAAGCTCGGGCCATCCATTCTGGCCTTTCTGACGAAGGCCGCTCGAAGTTTGGCCCAGCCCTTTGTGCCGGCGTGCTGGAATTTGTCTGGAAGCGCCTGCAACGGTCCGGGCGGGTTGGCTGGGACTTGCGCTCGCCTGTTTGCACACTGAGCGTGAAGTACCCGGGCTTGGTCCAGCGGTTGGGCGACGCATTCATGGCCCTCCCTCCTGCTCAATCTGGGTTCCTCATAGGGCAGTTGTACACGACTCTTCTCCCTGACGCGTTGCGCAAGGAGTTGGGAGCGTTCTATACCCCGCCCGCGCTAGTGGACAGGCTCCTGGAACTCGTTTCACTCACTGGTTTTGACTGGCGAAGAGGCCGCATTATAGACCCCGCCTGCGGTGGCGCCGCGTTCCTGGCGTCGGTGGCCCCTGTTTTGGCGAAGAACTCAAGGTATGAGCAACCAGCGGCGATCTTGGACGATATCGAAACCCGCCTTTACGGGACCGAGGTAGACCCCTTTGCCGCTTGGATGTCCATGGTACTCCTGGATCTTGCGCTTTCCGACCTCACTACAGCCGCTGGGCGGCCACTAAGAAGCCTCGTCGCAGCCCACGATGCCTTGGAGTCTCACTCCGAGGATTTCGGTACCTTCGACCTCATCATCGGCAATCCACCTTATGGGAAGGTGACCCTGGCCCCAGCGCAGCGAGCCCAGTTCAAGGAATCGCTGTTTGGCCATGCGAATTTGTACGGCCTTTTCACTGATTTGGCCATTAAGCTGAGCAAGCCGGGGGGGGTCATCGCTTTCGTCACACCTACGTCGTTCCTGGGCGGCGAGTATTTCAAAAACCTGCGCAAGCTGCTGGAAACCCAAGCGCCACTCCAGCGGCTCGAATTTGTTAGTAATCGCGACGGGGTCTTTGACGGAGTCCTTCAGGAGACCATGCTGGCGGTGTTCAAGCGCCAAACTCCTGCCACGACTGCGAGCATTTCAGTTGGTCTCCTGGTGCCAGACGATGATGCTAACTCTGTCCGTGTTGAGCAGGTCGGTAACGTGGCGCTCAATGGCGGAGTTGGCAAGCCCTGGCTCCTCCCGCGCTTACCGGACCAAGCGCCTCTGATCGAGTGTCTGAACTCGATGCCTCACCGGCTTAGCGACTATGGCTTCGGCGTTTCTACCGGGCAGTTGGTTTGGAACCGCCATAAGGGCCAGCTCCGTAGGACTTACGAAGAGGGCTGCATGCCCATTATCTGGGCAGAGGCGGTAAACGCCGACGGGAAATTCCATTTCCAAGCCGCCCGGAGGTTCCATCTCCCTTATCTGAAAGTGAAGCAGGATCAGGGCTTTTTGATAAACCAGGAGCCTTGCATTTTGGTCCAAAGGACTACAGCGAAAGAGCAGAAGCGTCGCATTATCGCCGCCGTCATGCCAAACTCGTTCGTGCTCGAATATCCCGGCTTCGTCGTGGAAAACCACCTGAACATGGTCTACTCCCTGAGCAGCAAACCCCGCTTTGCGCTTCGTACCATCACCGCCCTATTGAATTCCGGTGCCTTGGATCAGGCTTTCCGATGCATCAATGGGAGTGTGGCGGTGTCCGCCTACGAGCTGAACTCGCTTCCATTGCCAAATCCTGATCAAATGCGAGCCCTTCAGGAACTGGTCCTGGCAGGGACCCCCCACTGCGACATCGAAACGCTGGTCGCGTCCTTCTACTCAAGAAATGGAACCATCTATGCCACTGCCTCAACTCGTTCCCGTAGAGATAATCGCAAAATGGCTGCCTGAAGTCTTCCCAGAAGGCACTGCCAATCGCACCTACCTGGTCCGGCAAATGGCTGCGAGGACTATCTTCGTAATGCTCTACGCTGGAGCAGTCGAGGGCAACGAGCGGTGGCTCAGGCCCGATCAGGTAACCAAAATGACTGACGCCCAGGCTGCCAGGAGCGATGAGTTACAACGGGAACAATGGGCAGCGCGCTCGCTGATTCCCGGAGGGATGAAGCATCTAGCCAAACGGTGGTATGCGGCCAATACACGGGAGCCCATTCGCGATGAAACCCTTCGCGCAGGCCTTGTGGCGGTTGGCGCGGTGGTGGAGAGACCCGGGCTACCGACCACTTCTGCCAAGCCGCGTTACGCCCTTTCGCGTGATTTCTCCGACCTCTTGGTGAAACTCGCTGGCAGGATGGGGGATCCGCCCGCCCTTATCGCGCAGTGGCAGGCGGCTCATCTGACCGCAACGGCCCTGAACCGCATCAACCTCCTGCGCCGCGGGGCCGTGGCTTCCATGGTTTCTGAGCGGGTGAAGGTCACCTTCCCCAATGGCGAAACTCGTCTCATGCTGCCGGGGCCAAGCACAGTCATAACCAAGGCGGTGATCGAGGTATTCGCCACCGCCTTTCTGCGGCAGCCAGGGGTGATCTTCCTTAGTGAATCCGGCAACAAAGTCGTCGCGCGAGATGAGGATTTAGCTACCTCCATCGGCCTCCGGTTGGACTACTCGCGCAACCTGCCGGACATCGTTCTGGCTGATGTGCATCCTGAAACGCCCAAGGTGGTTTTTGTGGAAGTCATCGCAACCGACGGCGCCATCACCGTCCAGCGGAAAGGCGCCCTTTCCGAGGCGGCTGCGGTGGCTGGTCTGAAACCGGAAGGTGTGTACTTTGTCTCAGCCTTTGCCGACCGCAGCGCACCAGCCTTTCGCAAGCTGGTGTCTGAACTCGCCTGGGGAACATTCGCGTGGTTCGTTAGTGAACCCGAGAAGCTCCTTGCCTTCCGAGAGGGGCAAATGTCTGAGCTGTCGGCGTTGTTCAAGTACTGAGGCAGATCCGATGGATACGTGGGCGGAGCGTGCGGGGAGCCTAGCCGGGATCCACAACGTTCCGGACCCCGCGCTCGAAGTGCCGCTGCAAGGCCTGCTGCTTGACACCACAGCTCACGCTTCAGACAATAGTTCCATTACGAGCGGGATAAGGAGCCAGTTCTGCCCTATCTGCGCAGCGTCACTCAACCGGAGCGGCACAAAGAAGAAAGGCCGAGCAGTCGTAAGAAAGGGTATTGGCAAGTTATGGAACGATACAAGAACCTAACAGGCGGTTCCGGGGTTTCAGCATTTGAACTCGGACGTGATTCCATCACAGTGGAGTTTAATGATGGCTCTCGGTACCTGTACAATAGTCAGAACGCCGGGCAAGACAACATCGAACAAATGAAGGCCCTCGCCGCGCGTGGCAGCGGCCTGAACGCCTTCATTAACACGCACGTGAAGAAGGCTTATGCCGCTAAACTGAGATAGCGGCTGACAGAACGGGGGAGCCAGGGATCCTCCGCGACCGCTGTTCGATCTGCACGGGCTCAGTGAAACGCCGAGCCCGAACGACCGATTGCCCTCATTATCGGCTACTGCTACGGCAGCTCGACACTAAGCCCGGAGTTCGGTCCAGGTGGTATCCCAAGAGCAGGCTCAACGCCTTGACTTCTTCGCAAGTCGTTCAAGAGTTGTCTCGCGTCAATCAGAGTTCTTTCCTTCGCCACGGACTCTGGTCTTGGATGCACAGGGAGCTTCGCGCGGCAAACGCGTACGTTAATCTTCCCCTCCTCCAGCGCCCGGGCACACACAGCCCGACAGTAGAACCGGTTAAACTCTCCCTCTGCTAGTGTTTCGGGAGCTGTCTCCGGCACCCTTGCCTCCGTAGTCCCTCCCGATGGTGTTCGTCGGGTCTCCTTTGCTCTTAGCAAATTTCTCTGCCTGATCTCCCCCGCCAGCCACCCGTCGTCATGGAATTGGGCGGCTTCCCGTAACAGGGCGGGATAATCACGTCGGCCGTCTTCGTTGAGCCTCGGGCTTATGTACAATTGCCCCCCGCGCTCATCGAGGTCAATTTCACTGACCATCAGAGGGCGGGTCTTTTCATCGAGATTGCTTAGGTTCAGTGCCATATTCTATCCTTTCATTTGTTGTTTGCTGATTCAGGCCATGTCAGTTGAGCTGGTGGATGTGTGAACTGCCTCGCAGACAATCCAATGCATTCTCCGCGTCCCTTGTCGGCCCTATGCTGCAGGCAGAACTGATCGTGATAGTTCGCAAGCCAGACGTACTTGGCCCATACGTCCAAATCGTCAACTTTCTCCCTGAGGCATTTTTCAATTTCCTCCCTATGTGTTGCCATGCCCCCCGCGCCAGCCGCTTCCTCATCCGGTAGCTGCTTCAGATAGTTGACGTACGCGTAGCCATCCGAACCCGTCAAAATGTGCTGCCACAGTGGATATGCGGGAGGGTCGGGGTAGCCCTTGGCGAACTCAGTCATGGTCTCGCGAATGCCCTGCGACAAGATGGTCCTCGGCACCTTGGCAATGCTTGATTCAAGCTCATATGCCTCCAAGAGCGCTGGGCCATAGACCATGTGATCGTCTATGAACAAATCGCCGTACGAGATTCCGCCCCTCACAAAGAAGCCAGCTAGTGCCATGTCCAGTTGATACGCACCAACAGCCGGGATGAGGCGATTCAACTCTGCCTCGCCCTCCTCCAGTGCGCCTACAGGGCAGCCAAGAACGACATTATCAGTAAATGGCTTCACTTGCCAGCGGGGCTCTCCGGTCTCACGCCAATACTCATTCAGTCTTTGGAGCGCGGCGGATATTGCTCCATGAAATCTGTCGAACAGTGCCTTGGCTCCGTCGTCCTTGGAGCTTTGCTTTATCATCTTCTTGAACCCGAGGACATCCAACGAAACGCAATAGGACATGCGAAACCTCGGCTTCCCGTCAACGCCCAGGTATAACGGCTCTCCACACGCAGGAACAGCTTGGCTCTGCCTTTCTTCCATCTTGGGTCGGATGCTCCCAGAACCCGCTAGAAATGTCAACCCTTATAGGGCACTTTCATCGATTTCGCGACGTGGGCCGGACCCAATACTGGACCGCAGGGTTGATTTCCTGGCCGGGTAACAGTTCTGCGTGCGGCTTACCTGGATTTCTTGCTTCCGGTCATAGCAACCCCCTGATGCGCGCTGGATAACAGCTGACCATTTGCCTCTACCACATCGCCGTTTGGGCTCGGTCGTCAGCAGGGTGACTTGTGCGAGTCGAGTGCGCGGGTGGGAATGCTGGCGCGGAGGCGACGGTAGCCGTCACCTGCGTTTGCGTCTTGCCGGATAAGCTACCGGTTTCTCCATCAGCACCAACTCCTTCTGCTGCCGATTGACCGCGACTGGCAACTCATCAGAGTGCAGTTGGCTCCAGACGGCGGCAAGCTCTTCGGCAGGCAGTTCGTCCACGAAGCGGAGGGCTGAGGCGGCGAGGTAGGTGCGGTCCTTCTCGAAGGCTGCCCAGTTTCGGGTGAGCTTCTCGGCAGCGCGGTCGGTGGTGTTGGAGCCGGCGAAGATGTCCAGCACGGTGTCGCCGGGGCCGGTGAGGAATTCGATGAAGAAGGTGGGCAGCTTTTCGGGGAAGCGGGCGGGGTGCGGTTTCACGCCCACGGTGGCGCAGTGGCGCAGGTAGCAGCCCATTCGAATAGTACCAGGCGAGATGAGGAGGCTCTAATCTTCCGCTGTTTCCCCATGAACTCGAGCCTCCTTACGTCGGCTGCTACGCCAGCAGGACTTTATTAACGGGCTGGCACGGGAAGTTGCTCTCGGTGTTCGTGCCAAGCCCCTGGCGTTGCTCGGCTCAGCGCAGCCTTCCGGCGGCCCGGCAGCCATCATTCCGCCGAAATCACCGCGGTCCAGGGTCAGCAGCACCTGTGCCCAGGCGGTGGCGGCAAATAGGATAGGCCGGTCTTTGGCGGGGCCGAAGACGGCGGGGCGGTCGAGGGTCCAAACGTCGCGCACGAGCAGGAGCGCGGGCCGCAGCCTGTTCCATTCATGCAAAGCCGACGGTGGAAGGCGGGGCAGGTTGGCAGAGGTTTCCGAAAGAACGTAAGGACTGACCATCAAGGACCAGGCGTTCTGTGGGGCCAGGTCGAAGAGGGCGTGGGAGGCACCGGCGGGGCGTCCGCAGGCCGCCAGAATGACGCTGGCATCCAGGAACAGGTTCACGCCCCGGCCCGGAAGCGTCTCATGGCTTCCTCATCCTCGTCCATCCAGGCGCGAAGCTGCTCGTCAGAGAAGAGGCGGGGCGGCGGGAGCGGGGCCTGTTCCTTGCGCAGGCTTTCTGCCAGGAATAGGAGCAATTCGGCCCGCTTGGCGGCGGGCAGGCTCTCGGCTTCTCTTTCGATTTCAGTCAAGGTCATTATGACTCATTGTGCCATTACCCCGAGGCGCCCGCAAGCAACCGATAGTCGCGAACTGCATGTCCCCAGTCATGTGGCACAGGGAGCCTCGGAAAACTCGCCTGGGGTGAACACCCCATAGCGGGTTCGCAGAAGTGCGACTAGTGGTGTCCGAACCAATAATTTAACCCTTGTGGCCCGCCAGTCCGCCATCTGGAGTTTGGCTTTCGATTCACCTGAGCGACTGCTGCGATCTTTGCCTGGCCGGCGTCCAGCATGAACGCAAGCTGCAACACAGTCCTTCAGGCCGCTAGCTTTTCATTGTGCGTGGCTGACCTCCAAACGGAGGACGATCTATGCGCGCGAAGAATGGTTGCCTGTTTCAATTCCTGAGGCTTTGTTTCACTCTTGGGCTGTTCGGCATTCCGTGGCTGGCAGCCAGCCAGCCGGCCAGCCCGGCGCTGAGCATCCAGAGCTCGGGAGGCAACGTGGTGATTTCCTGGAGCGGCCAGGGCTTTTGGCTGCAAGCGGCTGATTCGCTGGACTTTCCCACGCCGTGGTTTAACAACACGCAGTGGTCGGTGGTGAACAACGGCGGCGACCAATTCAGCGTTAGCATCGCGCCCGACGGGCAAAGCCAGTTCTTCCGGTTGGTCGCTTCCCCTTCGCTCCCGCCGCCCACAGGGCTGACGGTTCATGTCCGAGACGGCACCCTCGAGGTGGATTGGGATGCCGTCGCCAACGCCGCTTCCTACAACCTTTACCTGGCCGCCGACCCCGGCGTTAGGCAGTTTGATTACTTGGGCCTGCCTGGCGGCATGAAAGTGCAGGGCCTCTCAGACACCAATTACGTCTTCGACAGCCTCGTCCCCGGGGTCCAATACTATTTCGTGGCCAGCGCCGTGGCAACGAACGGCGACGAGAGCGCCGATTCGAACGAGGATTCCGGCTTGTTCGGCAGCTATGGACAGGTCCACGGTTCGCTCTATACGCTGGTGTTCGACGGCACAACCACGAACCAGGTGCCCGTGCCGGGCGTGACGGTCTCGCTGGTGAATACCAACACGGGTGCCACCGCGCTGAGCACCTCTACAGACGGGGATGGAGAATTCAACAGCGGCCTGCTCGCGGCCGGCAATTACGAGGTCTGCTGGAGCGCGCACGGCTACCTCTCAGGCTGCAGCACGCAGCAGGTCACCGTCAGCAACGACGTGGTCTATCTGGACGCCGAACAACTTTATCCCGCAGGCGGCGGCCTGGTTTTTGGAACGGTCTCCTTCCAGGACGGCACACCAGCGGTGTTCCAGAACGCGCTGTTTGGACTCAACCTGAGTGCGGGGGTGACCCTCTCTCGGGTGGATGGTTATATCATCGCCAGCACCACGGTCAACGGCGATGGTCAGTACGTCCTGGCCGGCGTGCCGCGGAACACCAACCTGGTCCTGGCCGCCAGCCTGGAGCAAGCCACGGTGCAAATGACGATTGATACGACAGTAACCGGGCTCGCCAACCTGGTCCTGCCAACGATGCCCCCGCAGATCGAGAGCGTGACCGCCTCGCTGGCCGGCCAGACCGTCAGCTATGCCCCTCCCTCGGCCACCGTCCAAGTGCACGCTGCGGTCGTCTCGCCGTACAGTGGTTCACTTAACTATACCTGGCAGCCCGACACTGGCGCCGCAGGCTTGACTCTGAGCAATTCGGACACCGTGCCCCTGCTGTTGCCGCCTACCAACAGCCCGGTCATAGCTTATGTGCTCGTGAGCGACGGCTATGGCGGCTACGCGGTGGGCACCCTGAATTTCCTCGCCCAGGACCAGGTCGCGTTCTCTGGGTTCGTGGCCGACACGAATGGCAACTCGATCGCCGACGCACAGGTGACCGTGAACGACCAGGCCACCCTCACCGATACCAATGGAGCGTTCTCGCTGACGCTGGCGGAAGGCGGCCAGCCGTATGCCTTCAACATCCAGGCGGCGGGTTACGTGCCGTACAGCGCCAGCTTCCAGCAATCGAGTGTGGGCGAGACCTACTACCTGGCCCCGCTGACGATGGTCTTGTGCACCAACTGGACCGGCGTCGGCTTCCAAACCGGCGATGGCAACGGCACGATCGTGCAGCTTGCCGACGACTCGCTCCTGGATGGAAGCAACCTGTACTTCGGGCCGATCTGCATCGAAATCCAGACCTATGATCCCTGCTCCTACTTCCCAGCCGGCAATGATGCGCTGGGCGCGGGCGACCAACCGGAGTTCCTGGCGCCACAAGCCACCGCGTTCGTACAGATCACCGGCGCCTCCGGCCAGGTTTTGTCGCTCGCGACGGGCGCCCCGGCCACGGTCACTCTACCTACCGGGCCGACCTGTGCCGCCCTGGGCATGAACATATTCTTGACGAAGCCCTCGTGGCTCTGGGACCCCACGAACGCGGTCTGGCGCATGCTCGCCCAGGCGACCAACGGCGTCGTGGCGCCCGGCTCATATACCGGGCCAGCCGCCCAGTTGGGCTTGCTGGCGGTAGGCGCCCCCGCCGCCAAGGGCCGGTTGCAGCTCAAGGCCGACCGCACATTGAATCTGCCGCTGGAGGTCCGGCTCAGCAGCCAGCCCAACACCATCGTCCTGCCCTTCACCGAGGACCGGGACGCCGACACCATTATAGTGGGCGGCGAGGTGGAAATCCCGCTGAACGTGCCGATTACCATCCAGGTTCTCAATCCAAAGGAAGCGCCCGGCCAATACCAGACCAATCCCAACGACCCCAGCACCGTGAGGCCCACGGCCAACAAGACCGTGATCGCGCAGTTTCAGCAGACGTTCACGAATTCGAGCGAACTGGTGCTCAGTCTCTCGAATCAAGTCAGCGCCCTGACCACTGCGCGGTTACAGGGCAAGAAAAGCCACTTCCTCTCGTTCCCAGTGAAAAGTAGCGGAGTGATCGTCGCGGGCAGTGTGTTCGACGCGGCAGACGCCTATTATAGGGCCATCGGGTTCCCACGGATAGGACCCAACACCTTCCAGGCCTGGCTCATAAAGAACGCTTTCCTGCCTAAGAACGGCAAGTATCCCGAAGACTTCACCAACGACGCGAGCGCGCTGTATTTCAACGCCACGGACCTCGGCTTTGCCCGCTACATGTACATGAGAACCTCCCCGGGAGCCGACGGCCAAGTGAACATTGCTTACTACGTAGTCAACTATAACACGCTGGAAGACGCCTTGGCCGACACCCCAGGCAAAACGTTGCCCCCTGACAAGACAGCCTTGGCGACGGTAGCGATGGATTATGCCTACGACACGGTCCAGAAGAAGCGCTATACCAAGTTCTACGTCTTCGACAACGGCTCCAACCCAACGCGCCCTTTGCGCCCGAACGCAGACCTGGACGGCACTGGCGCCAAGATCAATCCCAACTTGTGCGTCATCTGCCACGGCTCCCAACCAGTGAGTTTCGTCAATAAACAGGGCTTCGTCGTGGACCCGGACGACGGCGACGTTAAAGGCCGCTTCATCCCCTTCGACCTGGAGTCCTTTACCTACGCCACCAAACCGGGCGTGGCCAAAGCGGCGTTCCGCAAGCTCAACCAGGGCATCTACCTCTACACGCCCATGACCGTGGCAATGTCGAACTTGCTGACGGGCTGGTACGGCGGGGCCCTGACCAACGGCAATAACAACGACTTCACGCCGAACCTCGTGCCCGCCGGCTGGGGCGGCAATGCCCAGGTTTACCTTAGCACGGTGCGGATCTCCTGCCGCGGCTGCCACGCCATGCGCAGCGGCAAGCTGGGCTTCGCCTCCTCCGCTGATTTCGCCTCCAAGGTGAAGGGCAAGTCGTACCTGGTGTGCGGCACGCTGGAGATGCCTAACGCCCAGCGCACCTTCAGCATCTTCTGGGGCAGCCAGGCCGCCAACGTGATCAAGCCAGG
Source organism: Candidatus Acidiferrum sp. (assembly GCA_035541055.1). GTDB lineage: Bacteria > Verrucomicrobiota > Verrucomicrobiia > Limisphaerales > UBA8199 > JAPLUA01. Next base: position 41,313 of record DATKNZ010000179.1, read on the forward strand.
AATTGTCCCCAATCAACCGGCTGCGCTGACCAACATCTTCGGCTGGTGTCCTTGTCCGACCACGCCCTGACGCCAACCTGCTCACCGCTGCCAGTTGGCCGGCCTTCGGCTTACGTCAAAGCTAAAGGACCTGCTCCGCCTCTAAACGCTCACTCTACGGGGAACGGATACGTGATCAGCGGCCCGAGAAAGGGGTCGGTTGCCCACATTCGCAGGTGCGCGATAATTGCCGGAGTGTCGGGCGTCCTCCGAGAAGAAGGCCTAACGCATTCTGGCTGAGGAACTGCACCGGCGTGGATGGGCGGCGCGCAGTTAGCGCAACTCCCGAAGGCGGACCCGGAGAAGCTGCGGAGTGCTGCGCGACTGCGCGCCGAAAAGGTCGTCACCCTGAACTGGATTGCCCATCACCCGCACCATGGGCGGGGCCCGGCTACCTTGGTAGAGCGAAGCTCCCCGGGGCACCGCGAAGTCGCGGCTCCAGGCGATTGGCGCAACGCAGCAACTGCTTCCCCACGAAATGAACCTTTTTGGCGTTAGAGGCACAGCGGGAAGAGAACCGAGATGCTCTGCCGACGCTTTGGAGATTCGCTGGCGGAATATGTGGACGCGACGCTTTCGGCCGGCAAGCGGGAGGCGCCGGAGCGTTACTTCGCCGGCTGCGCGGCTTGCCACGAGGATCTGCGGCGGCGCCACCAAATCGGGCAAGCGATGAGACGAACATTAACAGCTACCTCGACGTCTTGGCCCTCCGATAGCTTCGCATCCGGGGGGCAAAACCACCACGCCGTTGTGGACTTTCCCTTTGTAGCTCATACCGAGGCATAGTCGAACCGGCTGGGCCCTTTGGCAAGCCAGGCTTACTCCACACGGCTCAGGCCCTGCGGCAGTATCGGGATCAGTTCGTCGGCGACGCCAAGGCGGCTGTTGTGGGCATGACCTCGCACCGCACCTGGGCACGCGAACGAGTCACGCAATGGTTCCATCGGAAATAGGAGCCTCGCCGCCTAACTCCTATGCGCCCGCACGTAACCGCCACCCACGCCTTCCGCCCCGGCCCGCCCGGCTCAATTCTGCGTGCGGTAGAATTTGCGGGCGGCGCTGGTCGCCACGGCGTAGGGGCTGGTGGCACCCGGAATATCGGTCCAGGGCCCGCTCAGATCGTCAGCGCCCTGAAGCGTGCCGCCGCAAGCCCAGCGGATGATGATGGCCCGCTCGATGCTGAGCAACGAACCGCCGACAATGACGTTGAACGTGCATTGGCTGCTATTGCCGCAAGCGTCGGTGGCGACGCAGGTCACGACGTTGGTGCCCACCGGAAAACTCGAGCCGGAAGGCGGATTGGCCACAACGGTGACCGGCCCCGAGCAATTGTCAGTGGCGGTGACATTGAAGTTCACGATTGCACCGTTCGTATCGCAAGCGCTGGCGAGGATATCGTCGGGACATTGGATGGTCGGTGGCGTGGCATCGTAATGGACCGTGGTGGTTACCGTGCTGGACCCCCCCGTATCATCGGTGGCCATGACCGTCAGCGTGTGATTGTCGCATTCCGTCGGCAATAGCAGGTCAAAGGCAAACGACGGGTTGTCTCCGCAGCCGGAGCAAATGAGTTGGGAGGGGCCAGCGTCCAGTTGATAGCTGATGCTCGTCACGTTATTCGTGCAACTGCGCACGGAGCCGGTGATGTGGACCGTGGGACTGGAGCAGGCGGGCGCATCGAGGTTCAGTTGCAGGCAAGGTTCGATAGCGATTTGTTGGCCGCAGCCGACGGTCAGATCCAGCGGTTTAAGGCCGGCCAACGCGTAGGCGGTGTCTGCCGGGATAACGCTCGGGTTCAACTGGTAGGTGCCTTGCGGCAAATACATCACCACTTGCCCGATATTGCTGGCGGTGCTTGAGTAAAGAGGAGTGCCGGCGGCGACTTCCAGGCCGACCGTGTAATTGGCCTGGTGGCCTTGGAAATCCGTGTTGGTGAAGCTCCCGTAGCTGAAACGGACTTGCGGGCCGTAAAACGTGCCGGAAGTGGAGCGAAAGACGATTTTGACTTCGCTAAAACAATAGCCGATGTCGCTCGGCGCGGGCTGGCCGGGAACGATTTCAACTTCGTTGGGACGCCCTTCGGCTATATCCATCACGTTAAAATAATAGTCGTCGTCATTAGTAACGCCCCCGCTGTACAGGGTTAACGACAGATCGCTTTGGCGCCAGAGGCTGTTCTGCCCGCTCAGCCCGCCGAGCGCCAGCTCGTATTGACCCTCGAAGGCGCTCGTCGCCGGATTGAAGGTCCCGTCAAAATCACCCACGCCCAGCCCGGACGAGGCCGTAAAGGTGGCGCCGCCGGCGAGCCGGTCCACGCCAACCGCCTCGACGACGCTCCAATAAACACCATAAGTGCCCATGGCGTCGGGAATGCCATCGGTCGCATCGTCCCCGGCATGTTGAATCCCGCGCAGCAGCGAGGAACGGCCCAGGCTTTCGGAGGGCCCCTGCAAGACCATTTGGCCCCGCATGAAGCCCGGCGTAATGACGAACAGATTGCTGAGGTCAATCGAAGCGCCCGGCGTCACTACCAGGGGCGGATTGACGCCGGACCCAAGTGCGGGGGTTTGGAAAGTCTGAATCGTGCGGTTACTACCGAAAGCCATCTGCGCCAGGACCTGGTATCCGACCGAAGCGGGATCCAGGGTGGATGGAACCATATTGGAAAGTGTGTAAGCTCCGCTGGATGGGGTGGTGAAGTTGGCGCCGCCCAAAGCTCCCCACCTTTGATTGTAGAACGGTCCATAATTGGCAACGACACTGGTCCAATCCGGGTAATTTAAGGTCTTGTTGCCGGCGACAGTTAATTCAAACTTGCCGACCATATCCACGGTGCCGGTCACCGTGCCGAGCGTGCCGGCATCCGGTATGACCATTTGTACGGTGGTGAACTGGTCACAAACCACCAGCACGTTGGTGGTGAGGAACGATTCGATTCGGTCGGTATAGAAATTGGTCCCGCGGTTAACCGTAATGTCCAACCGATGCATTTGTGTGCCGCGCAGATAGAGCCGCTGTTCGGTGACCCCTGCCGCCACGGCCCCGCGTTGACCCGTATAGTCACCCGTCACGCCGTCGAAACAGGTGATCAAACCGCCATCCACCGCGACGGGCGCGCCCCCGGGGGTGACAAACTCTACCGTCACCACGCCCACGCATTCGTCGAAGTCCAGCGCGGGCGGGGTGATGCCGATGGTCACCGGCGCCGAGGCGAGGTTGCTCACCCAATACGTGTAGTCGCCGCCCTCCATAGTCAGGTAGGGTGACACCAGGTAACTGATCCCTGGGCTGTCGGATTCCACGGTCAGTTGGTAACTGGCGCTGACGCGCTTGTCGGCCTGGAGCGTATCGGAGTTGGCACTGATTGTCGGCGCGGGCGGGAGGCTGCTGGCCAGCACAACCAGGTTGCTCATGCCTTCATCACCAGGGGGGTTGAGCAGACTCAAAATCGCCGGGTTGCTGTTGGTGAAACGGATGGTCCCGGAAAGCTGGTTGGGATGGAAAAAGACCTGCGCCGCGCCGGGAAGGATGCTGGCGCCCAGCCCGAGATAAAACATCAGAATGAGACGGGAACGAGGTGTCAACATTGCATTGCCTTTCAGTTCTACTGCACTTGCCTATCAGACTTTGTTTTGCCGTGTTCACAGGGGTAAGAAGCAAAAAGGCGGCAGGCTTACAGACTATTTTGAGATTCCCGCATCCTGTCCCGGACAGGCTTTAACTGGGGCCGTGAATCCGGCCCAAGCCGCTTACGGCTCCTGGCCCAGGGGGGCTTCGAAGAGTCGAACGGTGTTTTCCTCGGTCGTGACTGCCAGGCACTGGCCATCCGGAGCAAATTGAATCCACCTGTCGGCTGTGGGGACATCCAACGAGACCAGTTCGCGTCCAGTCGCCACGTGCCAGAGCTTGACGCCGTCCTTACGGGCAACCGAAGCCAGCGTGAGGCCATCGGGCGCGAATGCCAAATCGGTTACCTCTTCCATATGGCCGGAAAGTTGTCCCAGTGCTTTGCCCCTCGCCACCTCCCATAACCGGATGGTGCCATCCATGCTGCCAGTGGCGAGCATGGCGCCGTCGGGCGAGAATGCCAGCCCGCTCACGAAATCGCGGTGCCCAGCCAACTGCAGTTCTGCGCCGGTGGTTAAGTTATACAGCCGCACGATGTTCTCGCGTTCCACGCTCAACGCCAGGTGCTCCCCGCGCGGGCCCAGCACCACTGCGCGAATCGGCGGATTCGGGCACGAGCAAGACCTCAGCAGTTGACCGCTGGCGGCGTCCCAAAACCGTGCCACGCCATTCTTGGCAATGGCAAAAACCCGTTTTCCTTCCGGCGACATCCCTGTGCGCGCAAAAGCATCCAAGCCGAGGCCGTGGCCGTCCAGTTGGGTCCCTTGCTCGCGGCTATTGCCACTCGACCAGGCTGTGAGGGTGGCATTGCCTTCGTTCAAATAGAGCAGGTTCCCCCGGTCGCGGGTGAAACCAATGATCGTTCCATCGGGAACGTCTCGCGACCGGACCCGTCCAGGCACATCCCACAACTGGCCGTGCCATTCGCCTCGAGCCGGACCGAGGAGCTCCAGCAGCTTTCCATCCGGGGAAAACAGGGGCCGATGGCCTGTCTGATTGGGCAAGCAATCGCGCGCAACGGCTGGAGCGGCTGGCCACAGCCGCACTGTGGCATCCTTGCCACCGGTGGCCAGGGTCTGGCCATCCGGGCTGACAGCCACGCACCACACCTCGCTTTCGTGCCCGCGGAGTTGCCCTTTGGGCTGCAGAGTAATGGCGTCCCAAAACCGGATGGATTGATCGGAGCTGCTGGTGATGAGCGTGGCCCCATCAGGAGAATAAACCGAGGACCAAATTGTGCGCTGATGGCCGGTCAGGCGACGGGGCGGTCCTGGTTTGCTCAAGTCCCAAACCAGCGCTGTTTCGCTCCAACCGGCCGTGACCAACTGCTCGCCGTTCGGCGCAAAGGTCAGTGACCAAACCGGGTTCTCGGTAGGCAGGGTTCGCTCCCATTTCCCCGAAGGAACGGCCCATAATTCAACTGCCTTGTCCACGCCCGCAACTGCGAGTCGCCGCCCGTCCGGGGAGAAGCTGACCACGCGTCCGTGTTTGCTCAGTTCGGTGATTTCTTCTCCCGTGCGATAGTTCCACAAAACCACCGCACCGTTCTGTTCCCAGGAAAAGGGGCTGGATTCCGCGGTGGCCAGCAGTTCGCCTTTGGCGGCCAGCGCGCCTAGCCGGCCAGGGAAGGTGCGAACAACTTTCCAACTGCTAGAGTCCCATAAATGCACGCCTTCCGTCGTGGCGGTCATCAACTCGGTCCCATCGGGCGTGAACCCAACCGTCCACACTGCGCCTGTCCCGCAGGGCAGCGAGGTTAGCAGTTGCCGGCCTGGCAGGTCCCAGACTTTTGCCGTGCCATCCTGGCTGCCGGTAGCCAGCAGCCTGCCGTTGGGTGAGAATGCCGCGCACGTCACGATCCAATCGTGCCCGGTGAACGTGGCCAGTTGGTCGCCACGGCAATAGTTCCAGAGCAGCCGCCACTCGAAGCCGCGCAAGTCTGCTTCGCCCGCCTTCGGTTTGAGGCCAAGCAAAGTGCGCCGAGCCAAGCCGTAATCACCACGCAGCCAGGCCTGGGAGGCGAGGCTGATGTCCGCCGCGTAAAGGTTGAGCCTGACCTGGTTGGCATAGCTTTCGGCGCGCTGGCGGTGGAGCGCTTCGCCGCTGGCGTGCCGTTCTGCGCGCTGCCATTGGCCCAGCACGCCCGACAACCCAACCAGGATCGCCACCAGCAGCGCAGCCGAAAGGCTGGCCGGGCCGGGGTGTCGCCGGCACCAAAGCCAGAGCTTTTGCGGCGGGCTGACGGGGCGGGCCTGGATCGGTTCATGGGCCAGAAAACGGCGCAGGTCCTCCGCCAATCCGGCAGCGGTGGCGTAACGCCGGCCCGGCTCCTTCTCAAGGCATTTCAAACAGATCGTCTGCAACGCCGCAGGAATGCTCGGATTCAGCCGTTGCGGGCTAACCGGTTCGGCCGTCTGGGCTTGCAACAACACTTGTTGGACGGTTTCGCCCTGAAACGGGGGCCGACCTGTCAGCAAGTGGTAAAGAATGGCGCCCAGCGAATAAACATCGCCCTGCCGGCCGGCACTGGCGGGATGTCCGGCTGCTTGCTCAGGGGGCATATGGCCGGGCGACCCGAGTGCCTGGCCGGTAATGGTCAGTTCAGTTCCATTTGTGACCAGCTTCGCCAGGCCGAAATCCGTGATGCGCGGCTCGTCGAATATGTCCACCAGGATGTTGGAAGGCTTCAGGTCGCGATGCAGGACACCCTGTTCATGCGCGTAGTCTATCGCGCCGGCGATACTTTTGACATACTCGGCAGCTCGGTTGGCCGTCAGCGGGCCCGCGCGCACTGTGTCCGCCAGCGTTTGGCCTTCGATAAACTCCATCGAAAAGAACGGCTGCCCCGCCCAGTCACCCACCTCGTAGATCGGAACAATGTTCGGATGGTGCAGCGCGGCGGCTGCCTGGGCCTCGTTGCGGAATCGTTGAATAAACTCTTCGCTCGAGAATTGCCCGTGCAACACCATCTTGACCGCGACCACCCGGTTAAGACTCACCTGCCGCGCACGATACACCACCCCCATCCCCCCACGCGCTATTTCCGACAACAACTCGTAATCGCCGAACCGCTCCCTGGGCGGCACACTCGGCTCGCCTTTGGCCCCGTTCCCCGACTCGAAGAGAAACCCCAGCCGGCCCAAACATGTCAGGCACAGCCCGCCAACCGCAGTCTCCGAGAGGGAGGTGCCGCACCGTGGACATGCGCGCGCGACATTCATGAAGCCGCAATCACAGTTAACAGATTAAGAAGGATTTCGCGCGAACGCTTACAGAAGAACGGGCGCCTCACCCGCCGAGCGCCTGAAAGAGGTGCCTCAACTCGTCCTCCAGCTCCAAGGGGTTGGCAACGGTTTGGGCCACTTCCGCCCGCACCAGTTCATGATAGCGCCGCCGCAGCCGATGCACGGTTACCGCGACCGTCTCGCGGCTGAGCCCCAACCGCCCGCCAATCTCGGCGTATTGCCCCGCTGCCGGTTCCTCGGTCAGAAACAGTCTCAACTGCTCGAAGTGGCTGCCTTTGCCGGCTTCGCCCATCTCCAGCCTGAGCGCCGCCAGCGCCTGGTCCAGCACCGTGATGGCCCAACGCCGGTCGAACAACTTGTCCGGTGACAACGCAGCAGCCAGTTCCGCCTCGTAAGCCTGCTCGGGGCGCAACTCATCCAGTGAGAGAATCGTCTTGCCGCCTCCCCGTTTGGCTGCCTGGGCGTAGTCCCGTTCATTCGCCAGGAAATGGCTCAGCGCCGTCAGCAGGAACGTGCGGAACTTGCCTTTGCTCGGATCAACCGTCCCCAGAGCCTGCTTCTCAAGCAAACGCGCGAAGAATTTTTGGGTCAAATCCTCCGCGTCCTGCGGGGGATGGCCCTGGCGCCGGATGAAACTGTAGAGCGGCGGCCAGTAGGTCTGGCACAGCCTTTCCAGCGCCTCCGCGCTCTGCGGCGAGGTCTCGCGCCCAGCCATCAACACCACGCTCCAATGCGTAGTGTTGAATTGCCGGGGGAAGAAGCGTCCGGCCTCCAGCTCCTCAACTGCTTTCATTCAGCAGCTTCGCCCCGCTAATAACGCGGCTTGTTCCAAGTGGTTCCATCACGGGCTTCGCCCCACCATAACCGCAAAGTGCTGCCCTCGCCAGTCCAGTTGACCGCAACCGAGGCTCACCGCGCCGCGCGACTGGAGCATCCGGGAGCGGTCTGGAAGGGTCTTCGGGATGCGCAAAAGTACACCACATATAGGGGTAAGGTGCGCAGCGGCGATACAATGTATAGGGGCTTTTCTGCTAAAGGGGCTTCAGAATGCAACGGTTGGGCTTGGGGGTGGGTTTCGGGGCAGGCGTTGCACTTGGAGGCCCGGGAAACTGCCGCGTGTTGGCAGATGTGCCTGGTAACGAGGGACTTTCGGATTATGGCTGCTCCGCAAGACCCGTTTACTTTGGACGCGGACGGGGCAATCTTCTTTGGCTTAATCCAACGTGATCGTCGGGGCTCCGACCATAGAAAAGCCCCGAGCTTTATTGGAATGAGCCAGCCGAAGGGAGTTTTCTACGCTGGCGAGGAACTGCACGGGCGTGGATGGGACCGCGCGCAGTTGAGTTGGCGCAACTCCCGAAGGCGGACCGGAGAAGCTGAGGATTGCTGCGCGACTGCGCGCCGAAACGGTCGTCACCCTGAACTGGATTGCCCATCACCTACACATGGGCGCGCCCGGCTACCTTGGCAACTGTCTCCGAACCCCCAAGCAAGGCTAACCTGCGAATGTGCGCCACTGACCCCTTTATTGCTCATTGCATCTCCAATTCGATCTGCAGGCCATCGGTTTGGGCGGCTGATGCTCCCGGGCCGACAAATACGGGCCAAAGCGGGTCCAGGGGTAAGCCAGCAACCGGTCCTCCGGGGCCAGCAGCCTAGCGCGCACGGGGTTGAGCTGCCCGTAATCGCACGCGGCGCGCACATAGCCGTTGCCGCTGCCCTCGATCAACTGCGCCTTGTAGCGGCCGCTGATCCCGTGTCCGGTGAGGCAGCACTTGCACGGCGTCTTGCCCCTATCCCGCGTGAGCCGGTAAGTTCGACAGCTCGGCCCGCTTCTGCTATTGTTTAGAGAGTTTACTGAAGCATTAGGGCTGTAACCTGTCATGTTCTCCCGCCGCCACATCAGAGCCAGGGCGTTAAAAGAAGTCCGCGCCGGCGTGCTGCTCTCGGCGCTCGTCGCAGCGCTGGCGTGCCCGGCCCGCAGCGGGGCGAGCACCCTGCTTGTTTACAACAACCACGACAGCGGAGCCGGCTCGTTGCGGCAGGCCATCCTGGACAACAAGAACCTGGGCGGCGGCAACACGATCCTCTTCTCCAACGTCGTCACCGGCACGATCACGCTGACCACGGGCGAATTGTTGATCAGCAACAACGTGACCATACTCGGCCCCGGCCCGAACGTGCTCGCGGTCAGCGGCAATGCGGCCAGCCGCGTGTTTAACATTTCGAACGTCGTCGCCGTCATCTCCGGCCTGACGGTCACCAACGGGCATGTTACCGGAGCCAATTACGGCGGGGGCATCCACAGCCACTTTTCCGACTTGACGTTAAGCAATTGCACCGTGAGCGGGAACTCCTCCGACGGCTTCGGCGGTGCCATCCATAACGATCTTCAGTACGCCATCAGCGGGTGGTTGACCATCATCGGCAGCACGATCAGCAACAACTCGGCCAGCAGCGGCGGCGGCGCCATCTACAACTCTGGGGGCAGCGGCGGCCCGAGGACGGGACTTTCGTTGATTGCCAGTACGATCAGCGGCAACTCGGCGGCCGGCGGCGGAGGCATCCTAAACGACGCTCTGATGCTGACGGTGACCAATTGCACCATCAGTGGCAACTCGACCACCTCCGGTAGAGGAGGCGGCATCTACAACGGAATTATATCGGACACCGCTGGCTTTGACGAGGCGGCGTTGACCGTGATCGGCAGCACCTTTAGCGGAAACATGGGTACAGTGGCCGGGGGCATCTACAACGAGCAGTTTGACACCCGCACCGTGAGCCTGACCATAGGCGATACCATCCTCAAGGCTGGCGCCATGGGCTCGAACATCGTCAACTTTGGCGGCTCCGTGACCTCGCTCGGCCACAACCTCAGCAGCGACAACAGCGGGAGCGCTCTCCTGACCGCCCTGGGCGACCAGAACAACACCGACCCGATGCTCGGCCCGCTGCAGAACAATGGTGGGCCAACCCTGACCCACGCGCCGATGCCCGGCAGCCCGGCGATTGATCAGGGCAAGAACCTCGCCAGCGCGCTCACCGACCAGCGCGGCCGGTGCCGCACCTACGACGACCCCTCCACGCCCAATGCCGCCGGTGGGGATGGATCGGACATCGGCGCCGTGGAGGCCAGTCCGGCCCACGGCCTTGTGGGCACGACCGGCGACAGCAACGGCGCGTCATTGCGCTGGTGCCTCTGTGATGCGCAACCCGGCGACACCATTACCTTTGCGCCGGGCGTCACCGGCACCGTGACGCTCATTAACGGGCAATTGGCTATCAGCAACAGCATCACCATCCTCGGCCCGGGCGCAAATGCGTTGGCCGTCAACGGCGACTTCCCGGCCAAAACCAATCGCGTGTTTTACATCAGTGGCGGTGGGCCCGTCACCATCTCCGGCTTGACCATCACGAACGGCTCGACCGGCTCGGGCGGCGGCATCTATAACGACCGCTCGACGCTGACGCTGAGCAACTGCGCCGTCAGCGGCAACTCGGCCCCACTGGGCGGCGGCATCTACAACGATGGTTTTAACGGCAGTGGCAAATTGGCGGTAATCGCCAGCACGATCAGCGGCAACTCGGCCCCTGCCGGCTTTGGCGCCGGCATTGACAACGTCGGCACTTCCGGCAGCGCGACCCTCACGGTGACCAACAGCACGCTGTGCAACAACTCCGCCGGCGCGGACGGCGGCGCCATCTTCAGCACCGGCCAAAGCGGGGGCAGCGCCACGCTGGCCGTGATCGGCAGCACGATCAGCAGCAACTCGGCCAGCACGGCCGGCGGGGGCATTTACAACGCGAGCGGTTCGACGCTGACCCTCGGCAACACGATCCTGAAAACCGGCGCCGCGGGCGCCAACCTGGTGAACGGGTCCGGCACCATCATTTCGCTCGGCTATAACATCAGCAGCGATAACGGTGGCGGCTTCCTGACCAACCCGACGGACCGCACGCTCACCGACCCGTTGCTCGGCCCGCTGCAAAACAACGGAGGTCCGGCTCCGACGATGGCCTTGCTCTCGGGCAGCCCAGCGATTGACAAAGGGAAAAGCTTCGGGCTGACCACCGATCAGCGCGGTGCGCCTCGCCCATTCGATTTTGCCTCCCTCGCCAACGCTGCCGGTGGCGACGGCAGCGACGTCGGCGCGTTCGAGCTGGGCAGCCCAGGATTGAGCATTGCCCGCCAGCCGCCCAAGGCCGTGATTTCATGGCCGGGCTACTACGGCGATTTCCAACTGGAATCCGTCGCTACCCTCGCCGCCTCGAACAATTGGAGCAACGTGACCAACCCGGTCTCGAACAGCGGCACGACTTATTCGGTCACTGTCCCCGCCGACACGGGGAACGAGTTTTATCGGTTGCAGAAGTAGGTCACGCTTTCATCCGGCCTGGATAATCGGCAGCTCAATGCCCAAGTACTTCACCATCGGCCGGGGCGACACCCGCTTCAACCTCGCAATGCCCCTGTTAGCCAGTGGGCGGGGTCGGAAAGGGCGAGGGCCGCGCCGGCAACTATGCCGCAAAGGGTAGCGGGGTGAGTTCTCATAAAAGGGGGAAAACGTTAGGAAACTGAAGAGACCCCCCATTAACACCCTAGCGCTACCGTAGCAGTTCCGATGCAACACACACATGGCACCCAGAGGGCTGTAGGGGGTCAGTTGGCCACAGGGAATGCATCGGGAGCCCAAAGAAATGACCGTGCCATTCCACATGTGCTTTGTGCTGAAGGACTTCCGCTCATGGTGGGAGCAAGTGACAGATTTCCACCTATACAAGGTGAACTCGCCGAGGCGCCCCTGCCAACCTACGGGCCCTATCTCGGAAAGTTAGCGGTGAGGTTGGTGGCGGCGAAGGCGCGGCGGCCATCGGGCCAGCAGGCGTCGGCTTCGATCCAGGCGGCGCGGTGCCCGGGAGTGAGGGAGAAGCTGGGGCCGAAGGCGGGGTCCTGGTCCTGGGCTTCCCAGAGAATCTGCGCGTCGGAGAGAGGCAGGCCGGGGGCCTCCAACGTGGCGGTAAAGGCATGGCCGCTTGCGGGCGAGGCAATGGGCTGGAGTGAGATGGTGGCGGGGCAGGCTCTCCAAGGCTGTGATTTCAACGGCGTTTGGGCCATGAGGAAGGCGGCAGTGCCGAGCGCCCGGGCCTGGTTGACCACCACGAATTCGGTTTGCACGTTAAAGCTGTCGGCCCAGCGGTCGTAGATGGGGTAGGCGCCGTTGCCTGAGTCATCGGGCGGAAAGCTGAGCGCGCGCAGTTCCTGCTTGTAGTTGTCGAGCCACATGAACCCGACCTGGATGTTGCCGATGGGCAGGCCGTCCGGGGCGAACGCGCGGCGGTCGTTCATGGCGTATTGGTGGACGACTTCGCGCTGGCGTTTCCAGCCGAGGCCCGTGATGTAGCAGACGTTGACGGGGTTGCAGCCGGCCTCGTAATTGAGGTTGCTGAGAATGGCCCGCAAATAGCGCGGCCGGGGATCATTGTAGATGGGCTGATCGAGCGCCGAGGCCACGGCGAGATCGAAGGCCTGGTCCATGGAGAAATACCAACCGCCGCCGCCCGCGTGTTTTGTCTCGGTGGGGAAGCTGGTCCCGTAGGCGCTTTGCTCGGCCCAGCGCAACTGGTCGTTGGCCGCGGCGAGCAGTTCGTCCTCGCACTTGGCCAGGAGGAGCGGGTTGAGGCGCCCAGCGGGGATTCTGCCGGTGCGCGCGCCGAAGACGTAGCTGCGAATGGCCCGGCCGTAGCTTTCGTACATGCGCCACCAGCCCCAACGGCGCGTGGCCGGGCTCGTGGGATCAAGCCAGGTGAGAAGCTTTTGCTGGAACGCGTCATCGCCGGTGGCCAGGAACAGCTCGCAGGCGGCCCAGGCCAGTTCATCGTCGTGCATGAAGTCGTCGCCGTAGTGCGTCACTCGCTGGTAGGCGCCATCGTGGCCGTATTTGGCGAGGGCGGCGGAGAGGAATTGCCAGCCGCGCAGGGCCTTTTGGCGATAGCGCTCGGCGGCTTCCGGGAATTGCTTGCGGAACAATGGGGATGAGGAAGTCTCCGCGAGGGCGGCGACGGCGGCCGCGGTCCCCGCAGTGTTCTTGGGCCAGACGAGCTGCGCGTCGCCGTGGTCGGGCAGGACGTCGCTTTCATAGAGCCGGGTGCGGGGATAAACCAGGAAGTAGAACCCGCCGTCTTCGTCCTGCATTTTGGCCAGGAAGTCGGCCTCCCACTTAGCCTCCTGCAACAGGTCGCTTTTGCCGTCGCCGCTCTCCGGGAGGCCGAGGTTGTCGAGCGCGCCGACGCCGGGCAACGCGTCGGCGCTGAACACGAGGGCGTGGATGAGGCCGGCGCTGTTGATGGTGTATTTGCTGTAGTCCCCGGCATCGTGGTGGCCGCCGGAGACATCCACCGTGCCGTGCCGCACGAAGGGATAGAGGCTCGAGGCAAAGCTCTTGAGCTGGGGCGCCGTATGCCGCGGATTATTGGTGTAGGCGGATGAGGCCTCCGCGAGGAAGGCTTCGGATTTCGTGTAGCGGGCGTCGGGAATGGCCGCTGGCGCGAGATGGCAGGCGGCGTGCGTGAAGCGAGTAAAGGGGAGCGCGTTGCTGGTGCCGCAGCGCTGATGATAAAGCCCGAGCGCATAGGTGCGAGCAAAGGCAGCCGGAGCGCCCTCGTCTATCCAGAACGGGAAGGAAGCGCCCAGGCCGGGGACGCTCAGCCGGTATTGGCCGGGCGTCTTGAAGTCTGTGAAGTCGGCCGCCAGCACGCGCTGATAGGGCTGCGGCACGCCTGTAAAGCCGACGTCGGGCCGGGGAACGAGGCGCCCCTGGTAAGCGACACGGCCCGAGGCAGCCTCGATGAGCTTGAAGCCGGCGGCCTCGGGCACGTCCAGTTCGCCGGCGCTGCCCAGGTAGTAGCCGACCATGGCAATTTTGGGGAAGGCCGGAGCATAGCCGACCTGGTTGACGTGGATCGCCGGGCTGTAGCGCAAAGGGTCCGCGACGGCAGTGAAGCGCAGCGAGGGCGGCCACAGGTCTGCGGGTGGGTCCTTCACCTCGACGTGCTCGGAGTCGGCGATGGGCGTGGCCGTGCGCAGGTAGAGATAGTTGCCGATGCGCAAGTCACGCACCTTGAGCGGCGCATAGACGACCCGGCGCCGGAAGCCAACCTCGATCACCGGCAGAGTGCGCTCGCCCGCCGTGACGGTGAAGTCCTTTGCGGCAGGCAGCTTCAGGCGTTTGGATTCCTCATCCGCGAAGTCCCATTGGGATGTGCGCTGCGATGGGCCTCTCGTGGTGATGAGTGACAGTTCCAGCACGGTGCGGGAGAGGATGTGAAGCTCGTGGTCACCGACGCGGGGCGGGGAGAGCAGGTCGTCGGGTTGTGGCAGCACCTCGGCAGCGGCAGCGCGCACGAGGCAGAGGAGGCCCGCGCACGCGGGCAGGAGAGGGAAGCTGCGGCGGGGCAAGGCGCGCATTTGCCGGCGGGGCAGCGTGCCGGCGGAGGGAAGACGATAGCCGATAGCCGATAGCCAATAGCCAATAGCCAAGCCGGCGAGGCGGCACGAGTCAGACAGTCTG
>DATKNZ010000180.1:0-16098 GCA_035541055.1 Candidatus Acidiferrum sp.
TTCACATGGGGATCGCTCTCCAGCCAGCGCAGCACTTCCTCCTCCTCCAGCGGGCGGCCTTCGGTGTATTGGAAGAGGTCCTCGTCAGCGGTGAGTTCGATCAGGTCTTTCCAATCCCCGGGGGCCAGCCGGCGGATCACCAGTCGCGCCGTCTCGATCGGCAGTGGCAGGGCTTTGCCCACCTCGCTTCCATCGTCCGGCACGATGAGGCTTTCGAGGCACTCGGGGCAGGCCTGCGCGTAGCCCGCGGTCTCCTGGGGGAAGGAGACGGCGGCGGCGCAGTGAGGGCATTTGAAGTCAATAAAGCTCTCTTCGGTAATCATATCAGAGGATACGGCGGGCGGGCGGTTCGTCGCGCCCGTGCCGAAGCCAGCGCCCGCACCGGCCCTGTCGCTTCCGATCCGCCCGGCGGCGGGCGTTCACCAATCAATATCCACCAAGTCTTCCATGTCGCCGACCGGGCGCGTGAAGGTCGCCTTGGCCGGCGTGACTACCAGGACCTGGGCCGTACGCGGGATGCTTCGCGAGATAGCCGCGACGGGCAACGCCACAACGAACAACGCGGACCCCAGCACTGTCGCCACAAAGCACCCCGGGCGAACCACCAGCACGTCCGCTACCGCTTCCAGGCTGCCGCCCTCCGTCGAGGCCATGCACGGAGTCACGGTGCCAGCCAGCAGCACCAGGACGCACACCAAGCTTACAAGTCTCGTCTTCATCTCGTTCTCCATTCAGCTACAGCTCCCGGACCGTGTCCAACATATTTTGGCTCTATTTTGAGGGAATGCAACAGCACGGCTGGGAAAGCAAGCCCGGAAACCATTTTACTTGCCACGCCTCCTCGGTCACGTTCTAAGGCGTGAGCAGGACGGGTATGGTCTTCGCTGTGCTGTTCAGCATGAGCGCCGTGATGGTGGGCGCCGGCTGGAGCCTGACGGTCCAGCTCACGCCTGAGAACGGGCAGGCGGAAAGACTCCGCTGGTTGCGCAACTGGTCTCTCAAGGCCCTGCTCGTTCCGCTGGCCTTCTGGGCACTCATGAACGTGGGGCTGTCCTGGGACCTGCGGCCCTTCATGCCTCAAATCCAGGCCGCCCAGAACAGCGGCAAGGGCTGGGGCACGGCATTCTGCCGAGTGCTGCTTTACGGCCTCTTCATCATCAGCTCGTGGTGGACGGCTGGCACGCTCGCCTGGGCCCTGGCCGAGGCGGCGAAGAAAGCCGAAGGCGAAAGCATCGCCCGCTTCCGAGGTCTTTGCTGGCTGTGCGGCTTCGGCATGGGCCTGCCGGCGCTGGCCATCGCCTGGTTCGGCGGCTGGACGACCTACGGCTTCGCGCTGAACCTGGTCCTCGTGCCCATCGCCGGTTACGCGCCGCCGATCCTGCACACCAAAAAACGCCCGCCGGTTTATGCCCGGGCCATCGCCAGGATGAAGTTCGGCAAGTACTCCGAGGCCGAATGGGAAATCATCCACGAACTGGAAAACTGCGAGGACGACTTCCAAGGCTGGATGATGCTGGCCGAGCTCCATGCCCATCACTTCCACGACCTGTCCGAAGCCGAGAAGATTGTGCTCGAAGCCTGCAGCCAGCCCGGCACAACCCCCTCGCAGCTCGCCACCGCCCTGCACCGGCTGGCCGATTGGCACGTGAAGCTGCACGGCGACCCGGAGAACGCCCGGTGGTCCCTCCAGATCATCTGTGACCGCTTGAAAGGGACACACCTCGCGCACATGGCCCAGCTCCGGATCAACCAGTTGCCCCGCAACGCGCAGGAGCTCCGCGAACAGCAGGAAGCCAAGCCGATCCCGTTGCCTGCGCTCGGCGATAGTCTCGACGAGAAGGGCGCGGATGCCGCCCCGAAAATGGAGCGGCACAAGGCTGCCCACTTGGCTAATGAATGCGTTGAGAAGCTGAAGGACGACCCGAACAACGTGGCCGCCCGCGAAAAGCTGGCGCGGCTCTTCGCCGAACAGTTGGACCGCGCCGACCTGGGAATCGAGCAGCTTAAGCTGTTGCTGGAGATGCCCGACCAGCCCGAGCCCCGCAGGGCCGAGTGGTGGGGCCTGGTGGCGGCGTGGCACATCAAGTACAGGCATGATGGAGAGGCAGCCAGGGAAGTTCTTGAGCGCATCGTGCGTGAATTCCCCAACACTCCTCAAACGCTCGCCGCCCAGAGGCGCATCAGGTTGCTGGAGACCGAGCAACGCGAGCGCGCCCGGGCTCGCCCTGCCGCTCCATGACCGGGCCCGCTCTTTCGCCCCCGTTCCTGAGCCTGCGCAATGCGGCTTTCCGGCTCGGCGACCGCCTTGTGTTTGAGCACACCTCCTGGACCTGGCATCGCAACGAGCAGTGGGCGATCGTCGGCGCAAACGGCTCGGGCAAGTCGCTGCTGGCCGATGGACTACGGGGCAGGCTGCCTCTCGTGCACGGAGATCTGACCTATCATTTCCGGCCACCGAGCGGGTTGTCCGCCGAGGAGGCCATTGGCCACGTCGCCTTCGAGGACCGCAAGGCCGACCTGCGCGACACCGTTGTGCAGTCCCGCTGGAACAGCCTGGAGGAGGAAGGCGCGTTGCGCGTCCGCGACTTCCTTGCATATGACCGTGTCGTGGAGGTCAACCCGTTCGAGGTGAGCCGCCCGAATCCGGGCCTTCGCGCGCAGTTCGACCGGCGGCGGCGCCGGGCCGTGGCGCTGCTGGGTGTGGCGCCTTTCTTCGAACGGCGGCTGATCTCGCTCTCGAACGGCGAGCGCCAACGCGTCCAGTTGACGCAAGCCCTATCCCGCCCGCTCCGACTATTGATACTGGACGAGCCGTTCACCGGGCTGGATACCGCCAACCGCAGCCACTTCCACGCGACGCTGGATAGCCTCATGCGCGGCGCTCTCCGGGTGCTGCTTCTGACGACGCGGCCCGAGGACCTGCCAGGCCGCGTCACGCACGTGCTCAGGGTCGAGCAATGCCTTGTAGCCGCGGCGGGGCCGAGAACACGGGCACCGTTGCCGCCGATGCGCACCCGCCCTGCCCTTGCGCCTCACCGGCCCGCACGTCTCTCGCCTCAGCCTCCACCTCTCAAGACTGAAAACCCTGGACTTAAGACTCCATTGATTGCGATGCGGCACGTGACCGTGCGCTACGGCAACTCGACCATCCTGGAAGACGTGACCTGGAGTGTTCGCTCCGGCGAGAGCTGGGCACTGCTTGGCCCCAACGGCTCAGGCAAGACCACGCTGCTCAGCCTGATTCTCGGCGACAACCCGCAGTGCTACGCGAACGCCATTACCGTATTCGGCCATCCGCACGGCGACGGGGCGTCGATCTGGCGCCTGAAGCGCCGCATCGGCTGGGTCTCGCCCGAGCTGCACTTGCACTTCGGCGACCATGCGACCTGCTTTGAAGTGGTCGCCTCAGGCTTCTACGACACCGTCGGCCTGTACCAGGTGCCCACGCGGCGCCAAAAGGCGGCAGCGCGGGAGTGGCTGCGCCGCTTCAATCTGCTGGAGCACGCCGCACGCCCGCTCTTCGTCCTCTCGATGGGTCTGCAGCGCGCCGTCCTCCTGGCGCGGGCGCTCGTCAAGAACCCGCCCCTGCTTATGCTGGATGAGCCTTGCCAGGGGCTGGACGCCGAGCACCGCCGGCTCTTCGTCCGGCTCGTGGATGAGCTGATCCGCACCCGCTCCACCACGGTCATTTACGTCACGCACCGCACCGACGAGATTCCGCCCGCCATCAAGCGCGTCCTGCGCCTCGACCGCGGCCAGGCCTCGGTCGGAGCCCGCCCATAGTGGCGCAGGTGTCCAGCCTGCCCCATGCCGCCCGATCGCATTGGCTATCGGCCATTGGCTATCGGCTATCCTAGTCGGAATAGTCCATACTGGCAGGGACGTCTCCCCGAGGCGTCCGTGTTCTGGCAGCCGCGGACGCCTCGGCGAGGCCTCCCTACCCTGGTCATCGTGCCCCCACACAACCTCAGGAACAGGCCGCTGTTGAATCTAACGCCGAGTACTGTGACAATGGACAGTCGTTCATACATGCATATTCCCGATGGGTTTATTGATGGCAAGACAGCCGCAACTACCGCGGCGCTTTCGGCTGTTGGGGTCGGGCTGGCGCTCCGCCAAGTACGCCGTACCCTGCCGCGGCGGCGGGTACCGCTGTTGGGGCTCGCGGCCGCCTTCCTCTTCGCCGCCCAGATGGTCAACTTCCCCGTGTATGGCGGCACGTCGGGCCACCTGTTAGGCGGAGTGCTGGTAGCGGCGCTGCTGGGCCCCAGCGCCGCTATCGTGGTGCTGACGACCGTGCTCATCGTGCAATGCTTTCTGTTCGCCGACGGCGGCGTGCTCGCCCTGGGCGCGAACATCTTCAACATGGGCATCATCGGCGGCGCGGGGGGCTACGCGATTTACCGCCTGCTGGCCTGCGCGCTGCCGGGCCCCCGCGGTCGTGTGGCGGCCCTGGCTTTCGCCGCCTGGTGCTCGACCGTCCTGGCCGCCATCTTCTGCGCCGGGCAACTCGCATGGTCAAGAACCGTCGCCTGGCCCGTGGCCTTCACCGCCATGGCCGGCGTGCACATGCTGATCGGCGTCGGAGAAGGACTGATCACCGCCTCGGTCTTCGTCGCCATCCAGCGCATCCGCCCCGACCTGGCCGGCGAGACAAACGAAGCCGCCCAGCCCCCTCTGTGGAATGAGTTCACGCGCTACGGCCTGCTCGCGGCGCTGGGTGTGGCGTTGTTCGTCGCGCCCTTCGCCTGCTCCTGGCCGGACGGCCTCGAACGCGTGGCGGCAAAGCTCGGGTTCGAATCCAAGGCGACGCGGCCCGTGCTCGTCTCGCCGGCCGCGGGCTATCGCGTTCCCGGGGTCCACTGGGCGGCGGGCGCGACCGCCCTGGCCGGGGCGGCCGGCGCTGTAGTGGTCTTCGGCCTGGCCATGCTGCTCGCCAATTCGCTGGTGCGCGAACCCAAGACGGGGCGTGCCTTAACCGCGCCACGATCCTGATTGCCTGAAATCCGAAATCCGAAGCACGAAATCCCAATGCTCCAATCCCAAATGCTCAAAACACGCGCTGGCTGCATGTTTCGGTCATTCGTTATTGGAGCCTTTGGATTTGTTTCGGATTTCGTGCTTCGGATTTCGGATTTAGGTGCTCACCACGCTTCGGCCCTCTCGAGTCGCGACCGCTATCCTGCGCCCGCGTAAATCGTAAATCGTAACTCGTAAATCCACAGGCATGATTGACGATCTCGTAGGCCATTACCACGGCAGCCCGGACAGCCCCGTGGCCCGGCTGCCGGCCGAGCTGAAGCTTGCCGTGGCGCTGGTCATCATCGCCGGCACGGTCGTGGTTCCCGCCTGGTGGACCGCCTGGTTCGTCGCCGCCGGCGTGGTCCTGGCCACGACCGTTTTTCTGAGTCGCATTCCCCTGCCCTTCCTGCTCAAGCGGCTGGCCTGGCTCTCACCCCTGATCCTGGGCGTGGCGCTGGTCAACGCCCTCCAGCCCGCCACGCGAGGGAACTGGGTAGTGGTCGCGGTGCGCAGCGCCCTGTGCCTGCTCACGGTCATCCTGGTGTCGAACACCACCCCGTTCAGCAAAATCCTGCGCGTCCTCCGCCGCGTGCGCGTGCCGCCGCTGCTCATCACCACCATCGCCCTCATGCACCGCTACCTGTTCGTGCTGACCTCGGAAGCCGAGAGGATGTCCCGTGCCCGCGCCTGTCGGACATTCGTGCGCGACCGCCGCGCTCGCTGGCAGGTGCTCTCGACCGTAGTCGGCCGGCTCTTCGTGCGCGCCTCGGAGCGGGCGGAGCGCATTTACGACGCCATGTGCGCCCGGGGCTGGAGATGAGCGCCGCCATCCAGGTTGCCGGCCTGAGCTATCGTTACCACGACGGCACGCAGGCCCTTAACGCCGTGAGCTTTTGTGTGGCGCCCGGCGAATGCGTTGGCCTCCTCGGCCCCAACGGCTCCGGCAAATCCACCGTGCTCCTGCACCTCAATGGCATCCTGCCCGAAAAGCTGGGCTTCAATGGGGCGGTTCAAGTCTTCGGCCAGCCCGTCACGCCTGATACTGTCGAAAAAATCCGCCGCCAGGTCGGACTCGTATTCCAGGATCCCGATGACCAGCTCTTCTGCCCCACGGTCGAGGAAGATGTCTCCTTCGGGCCGCAGCAACTGGGCCTGGCCGACGCGGAGGTGAAGGCCCGGGTGAAGGATGCCCTCTCGCAGGTCGGCCTCGCGGACTTTGGCCGCCGCGCCACGCACCACCTCAGCCAGGGCGAGAAACGCCGCGCCTGCCTCGCCGGCGTCCTGGCCTGCCAACCCGCCGTCCTTGTGCTCGACGAGCCCACGAGCGACCTCGATCCCCGTGGCCGGCGCGAGTTCAAAGGACTGCTGCGCCGTGTCTCGGCCACCAAGCTCATCGCTACGCACGACCTCGAACTCGTCGTCGAGCTGTGCTCGCGCGCGATCGTACTGGACCAGGGCGCGGTCATCGCCGACGGCCCCACTGTCGAGCTGCTCAACAATGAGGAACTCATGCTCGCCCACGGCCTGGAGCGGCCTCACATCCTCCGCCACCACCACCCGCACGGGGAAGAAGGCTAGGCAAGTCCGAAGGCCGAAATCCGAAGGCCGAAACCCGAAACCCGAAGCCCCCCAGCGCGAAGGGGGGTTTTCCTGGCAGCCAAGTGCTTGGATCGCAACCTGGCAGGTTCGGGCTTCGGATTTCGGCCTTCTTTCGGCCTTCGGCCTTCGGGTTTCGGATTTCAGCAGCCAACGAGGGTGCCGCGGCCGCCGCCCTCACCCGTCCCCTACTCCTCCCCAGCCCCTCCCATACCTCACCGTAGAACCTCTGCAAAGTTTGCAGAGGTTCTACGGTGAGGTATGGGAGGGGCTGGGGAGGAGTAGGGGATATACCCGGGCGATGGTGGCTGGATGCGGGGGTGCAGGTGCTGCGAAGTTGTCCCGAAATGAGACATCGCGGAGTGAAGCGCGCTGGCCGGGTGACTTGGAGCCTTGTGGGCCGGGGCAGGAACGAGCGCCTTTAGCCTGCCGATAGCGCCCGGGCCGCGACATGATGCATGGCGCATTGACGCGGGCCATGACTTTCCACCAAAAGCGTGCGAGATTGCTTCGATTAGGATTACTGCCAGCGCGGGCGGTGGGCCTGAAGGCCGCGGCAGCCCGCAGGCAGGATGTTGGAGATGCGTTATGCGAAGCTACGATTACCTGATCGTTGGCGGCGGAATGACTGCCGATGCGGCTGCGAAGGGCATCCGCGAGGTGGATGCCCAGGGAACAATCGGGCTGCTCAGTGCGGAGCCCCATGCCCCTTACGACCGGCCGCCGCTGACCAAGTCGCTGTGGAAGGACAAGCCCCTCGAGGCTATTTGGCGGCATACCACCAAAGCCAGCGTGGACCTTCTCCTGGGGCGGACGGTGACCGCTCTGGACGTCCAGCACAAGACGGTGGGAGACGACCGAGGCGAGACTTACTCGTTCCGCAAGCTGCTGCTGGCCACGGGCGGCTCGCCCCGCCGGTTGCCCTTTGGCGGAGACGACGTCATCTACTACCGAACGCTCGCCGATTACAACCGCCTGCGGGAGTTGACCGCCAACGGGCAGCGCTTTGTCGTGATCGGCGGCGGCTTCATCGGCTCGGAGCTGGCGGCGGCCCTGACCATGAACCACAAGGAGGTCGTCATGATCTTCCCCGGCAGCGGCATCTGCGACCGCTTGTTCACCAAGGACCTATCGCAGTTCCTGAACGGTTTTTACCGGCAGAAAGGGGTGGAGCTTTGGATTGGCGAGTCCGTCACCGCCCTTGAGCGCAAGGGTGGGCAGTGCGTGGTAACGACGCGCAGCGGGAAGCAAACCGCTGCCGACGGCGTGATTGCCGGGCTGGGCATCGAGCCGAACATCCACCTGGCGAAGCTGGCCGGGCTGGATACCGCCGACGGCATCGTGGTGGACGAGCGACTGCGCACGAGTCAGCCCGATATTTACGCGGCGGGCGACGTGGCGTTCTTCCACAGCCCGGCCCTGGATCGGCGCCTGCGCGTGGAGCACGAAGACAACGCCAATACGATGGGCCGCCAGGCAGGCCGCAACATGGCCGGCGCGGCGGAGCCGTATCATCACCTGCCGTTTTTCTACTCTGACATGTTCGAGCTGGGTTACGAGGCGGTGGGCGAAGTGGATTCGCGCCTCAGCGCCATGGCCGACTGGAAGGAGCCCTATCGCGAAGGGGTCATCTATTACCAAAAGGGGGGGCAGGTGCGCGGGGTACTGCTGTGGAACGTTTGGGGGCAGGTTGATGCGGCCCGCGAACTGATCGCCGCCCGGCAGCCGTTCATTGCCCAGGACCTGAAGCAGCGGCTGCCCAAGGCGGCTTGAGCAATTACCCCGAAGGATCGCATGACACTTCCACTCATTGTCGGCGCGGGCCCTGTGGGGCTCGGGGCTGCGCTGCTGCTGCGTAAAGCAGGCATTTCGGCCCGCCTCGTCGAAGCCGCCGAGCAACCCCCGGAGCACTCCCGGGCGCTGGCGGTCAACCCGCGAACGCTCGAGTTGCTCGAGGCGTCCGGCGTGACCCGTAAGATGCTGGCCATCGGCTTGCGTATTCGAGGCGTCCGGCTGCGCCTTGGCGCGAGGCATACCGGCTGGCTCTCTCTCCACACCCTCAAGCACAAGTACCCCTTCATGCTGGCCCTGTCGCAGTCCGCCACCGAGCGGCTGCTGATGCAGGCCTTGCAGGCGGCGGGCGGCGCAGTCGAGTGGAGCACCAAGCTCATGGGATGCCGTTTCGCCGAGGGCCACGTCGAAGCGGAGATCGAGCACGCGCCGGGCGGCGCCCTGGAGACGTATCGAACGCCCTGGCTGCTGGCAGCCGACGGCGCGCACAGCACAGTCCGCGAGGCACTGAGCATGAAGTTCGACGGCAGCAGCTTCGCCAAGCCCTGGTATCTGGCTGATGTGCCTTTGGCCACTAGACTGGAAGAGAACCTGGCCCACGTCTTCCTGCAGGAGAGCGGAGCCTTTGTCTTCATGCTTCGGGTGGTGGACGAAACGAGCGAACAGAAGCCCGGCCCAAAGCTCTGGCGCGTGATCAGCAACCAGGCGCAGGCCATCCAGGCCCCTCCCGAAGCCCAGGCGGCGGGAGCCCCCGTGTGGACCTCGGAATTCCATATCGCCCATCGCATGAACGAGCACATGCAGCTTGGGAACATCTACTTCGCCGGCGATGCGGCCCACATTCACTCGCCCCTGGGTGCTCGCGGCATGAACCTCGGCCTGGAAGACGCCTGGGTCTTCAGCCAACTGGCCGCCTCAGGCCGGCTGAACGAATACGAGGCCCTGCGGGAAGACTGCGACCGGCGCGTCGTGCGCCGGGTCGAGGGGCTTTCGCGGACCATTGTGGGCGAGACCTTCGCGGCGCGCATCACGCGGACGCTATTCTTCACCACGTTTATCAAGCTGCCCTTCCTGCGATCCATGTTCCTCCGCACGGCCACCGGGCTGGATCATCCCCTGCCTCTGGAGGAGTCCGCCGAGCCGCCGGCGGCAGTGGAATCCGCAGAGGAGGGACTCCACCGTAGCCAGGCTCATCGGCCCGCGCACTAGCCCCTGGTCAAGCCTACAATGGCCCAGCGCTCCAATGGCGCAGTTCGAATAGCTTACCCACCTACCTTGAGAAGTAGGGCTGCACCCGCTTGGCGTCCCCCGGGGCGCGTCGGAGGTTGCACGGCATGGAAAGACGCCACAGAGACAGAGGACAACCGATACCGCGGGGGAGGGCCTCCAGCTTGGAGATCCTGGGGGACCAGGCAAACGGCCGCAAGGTCCCCGCCAAGTGGGCCACCCACAACGCTGAATTGATCCGGCTGCGCGATGAGTTGCGCGGCCAGCGCCGCCGGCTTAAGGCCAGCGCCGCCGCGGAACCCGCCATCTCCGGCGAGCACATGGCCGATCACGCTACGGATTCCTACGACCGCGATTGGGCGCTGGCGCTGGCCTCGTCCGACCAGACCTTGCTCTTCGAGGTTTACCAGGCCCTCAAGCGCATCACGGATGGAACCTACGGGGTCTGCGAACTCACCGGCAAGCCGATCGAGCCCGACCGGCTGAAGGCGTTGCCGTGGGCCCGGTTCTCAGCGGCAGCCCAGGCCGAACTCGAACGGCGGGGCGTGACCCCCCGCACACGGCTGGGCAAGCTCGGTTCTTACGCCTCCATGCCGAGCGATGGCGCCAGCGAGGAGGAGTTTTCCGAGGAGCCTCCCGAGGAACGCCAGGCGGCCTAGCCGCCCGGAGTGCCGGGCCGCGGGCCATCCGCGACTCAATGCCCGAGGCCTTGCCGCGACCCCGACGACCGGTTTGCGCTTGCCAGCCAGGCAGGCACCTTGGCATGTTCCCACATGCCAGCAAGCAAAGAGCCCGACACCCTGGATTCCAAGTTCTTTAAACCGGCCGATGCCTTCTTTCCGGCCTACAACAATATCGGGCTGACCTACGACGACGTCACCCTGGCTACCCTCTACTCCGAGGTCCTGCCTCGCGACACCCAGCTCGATACCGCGCTTGCCGATGGCCTGCACCTGAACATCCCGGTGATCTCGTCGGACATGGACACCGTGACGGAGTCGCGCATGGCGATTGCGATGGCGCTGAATGGCGGCCTGGGGCTCATTCACTACAACATGGCGGAGCGGGAGCAGCTTTCCGAGGTCAGCCGCGTGAAGAACAACGTGCATGGGCTCATCCAGGAGCCCATCAAGGCGGGGCCGGACCAACTCATCGGCGATGTGCTGATGCTGATCGAGAAGAAGCGTTTTGCCTTCAGCACGTTCCCGGTCGTGGACACCGAGGGCCGGCTGGTTGGGCTGCTGTCCGGCCACGTGGTGAAGCAGCGCTATGCCAAGCGCAAGGTCGCCGAGGCGCTCACGCCGCGCCCACAGGTGCAAACTATCAACAAGAAGGAACTGGGCAGGGACCCCATCGCTAAGGCGGACCGCTTTTTCACCGAGCATCCCGGCATCCATAAGCTCCTGGTGGTGGATGACCAGGACCGGCTGCACGGGCTGTTCACTTTGAGCGACGTGGAGCGCATCACCCAGGAGCGCAACGCCCAGTTCAAGCCGGCGCGCGACGCCAGCTTCCGGCTGCTTTGCGGTGCGGCCGTGTCCGCCACCCGCAACGCCTTCGGCGAACTCGACCGCCAGCGCATCCTCAACCACGTGGCCGGCCTGGTCGAGCGGGGACTCGATGTGGTGGCTGTCTCGACCGCCCACGGCCACAGCCGCGGGGTGGGAGACACCGTGCGGATGCTGCGTGACGCATTTCCCAAGCTCCCCATCATGGCCGGCAACGTCGCCAGCGCGGCGGCGGTGGAATTCCTCGCCGACTGCGGCGCCAACATCATCAAAATAGGCCAGGGGCCCGGCTCGATTTGCACCACACGCATCGTCGCCGGCGTGGGCATTCCCCAACTGACCGCGCTCTATGTGGCTTCGCGCTCAGCCCGCAAGAAGCGCGTGACGGTGCTTGCCGATGGCGGCATCGCCAAATCCGGTGACATCGTCAAAGCCCTCACGCTGGCCGACGCGGTCATCTGCGGCAGCATCCTGGCCGGCTGCCGGGAGGCGCCGGGCGAAGTCGTCGAGATCAGCGGTAAGCTCTACAAGCAGTATCGCGGGATGGGCAGCTTCGCCGCGATGAAAGAGGGCTCGGCCGCGCGCTACGGTCATGCGCCGGACCCCGCCCGCAAGGTCGCGCCCGAAGGCATCGAGGCTCTCAAGGAGGTCGCGGGATCCGCGGACCGCGTCCTGGCGCAGCTTATTGGCGGCATCCAGGCCGGCATGGGCTATCTGGGGGCGGCCAACCTCGCCCAGCTTCGCGAGAAAGCCCGCTTCATCCGTGTCAGCCCAGCCGGCCAGCGCGAAGCCGCGCCGCACGACGTCGTGGAGCTGAAGACGCAGAACTGAGCGGGCCTGAACCGGACGCCTCTGCGAGGCGTCCCTACCGCCATGAAGGCCTCGGGTGCAGGCGGCTAAAACTCGATCGCCTTGTTCATCCGGCCGCATTGCGAGCAGCGGGAACGGTCCACGTCCGGATCGTCCGTATAAACGTATCCGCACCGCTGACAGCGGAAGATGTGGTCCTCGGTAGCGGTGGGTTGAAAACGGCGCCGCCGCAGCTCGGTGTAGATGGCGAGGGCGCCGATTCCCGCCAGCAGGACTACTGTGTAGGTTAGAATCAACTCGGGCACCGACATAGGGGGCGGTAAGGGTGGTTGATCAATCCTAAGGATCCGAAGTTGCGGAATTGGTCGCGGGCATAGGAAGGGTCTGCCACTGGAATATCATCCTGCCCCAGACAAGCTGCGCCATCGGGTCGTTAGGGCGCCCCGACGTCAGTTCCAGGGCGTTGAACCGGGCCGTCCTCGCCAGGTTCAGCGCCTTCTCATCCGCCGCGCGGGATCCGCTGCTCGAGAGCAGAATAGGAACCGAGACGGGGCGCCCGTCCGCGCCCACCACGACCTGGACCACCGTGTTTGCCAGCAGGTCCGAATGCGGCATCGGCGCAAGCTCATTCGACCCCAGGAGCCGGCGCCCCACCAGCCCATCCTCGAGGCGGACACCTGAGCGCACAGAGGATGCGGCCGGGGGTCCGGTCTCCCCGAGCATCATCGCCGGCTCCGGACGCGCAACTCCTCCCGGTGAGCTCAGGTCCGCGTCCGGAACTGGGGCCTCGGGCTGCGTTCCCAGCCGGTCAACAGCGAGTACCAGAAACTCGGGCTCCTCGGGACAGTCGAAGTTCGTGAAAGCCGGCTGCCAGGCCGGCAGCCATGCCGTGCCGGCGAAGCCCTGCTGGTGCGGCAGGGCAAACAGCGTCGGATCAGTGAGGGCCAACCAGCCGCTTGCAGTGCTGCCAACAAGCTCAAAGGACGGGGCCAACCCCCGGTGCCGCCGGTGCACGGGCCGCCTATCGCTGAGCCCGAATATCAGTCCGACCTGCACGACGAAAACGAAGAGCACGACAATCCACCACCGGCGCCGCGGCCAGGGACGGGGTTGCAGCGCGGAGGGCATCATGGGACCGGGCGCGGCAACGTCGCCAGGAACGCGTCCGGAATGCCGGCATCCCGGGCGAGTAGCGCCAGATGCACGAGCATATCCTGCGTGGCGTCCTTGTCCGCATACACCAGGAGCGTCAGGGGCGCCTTGGAATTCCGGGCAATCTCGCTCAACCGTGTCCGCAGTTCGGCTTCCTGGAAGGCCTTGTTTTCGAAATAGAGGCTGCCGTTCTTGTCCAGGGCCACTGACACCGACGGTCGATCGGCGCCTGGCAGGTCATTGGCGAGCGGGGGCTGGAGGCGAATACCCGGCGTATAGATGAACGACCACGCCATGAGAAAAATCAGCAGCAGCATCAGCACCGACACGTACGGCGCCGCATCCAGATGGCCTCGGGAAATATCGGCGTTGCGGGCGAACTTCATTGCCAGGGCGGACTACGGCTTATTGCCCTCCGTGAGGATGTTCACTATTTCGGTGGAGGCGCGTTCCATATCAAGCACGATGGAGTTCACGCGGCTGACGAGGTAATTGTAGCCCGCGTGGGCCGGGATAGCCACCGCCAGCCCCGCGGCGGTGCAGATCATCGCCCGGTATATCCCGCTCGAGAGGTCCACAAAACTGGTGTAAAGGCCCTGGGCCTGCATATGGTTAAAGGTCTTCATGAAGCCCAGCACCGTGCCCAGCAAGCCGAGCAACGGCGCCAACTGCGCGATCGTGGCCAGCACGTTGAGCTTCTCCTCCAGGCGGGGCACCTCCACCAGGCCGGTTTCCTCCAGCGCCTCGCGCACTCGCTCGCGCCCATGATCGCGGTTCACAATAGCAGTCTTCACAAGCCGGGCGACGGGTCCGGGCGTCGCGTCGCAGATCGAAAGCGCCTCGACCACGTTGTCGCGCTTGAGCACCGTGCGCACCCCGTTCAGGAACTCCGTAGAGTTGATCTGGGCGCGATGGCAATGCAGGAAGCGCTCGACGAACACCGCCACACCGACCGCGCTCACGAGCAGGATCAGCCACAGCATCAGCCCGCCGTTGGCTATCAGTTCCGGCAAGGTTCTCATGGCCCTCTTTATACGGCCAGCCCCGTGCCGTTCAAAGGCGAAAAAACGGGCCACGAGCCAGCCATTTTTCTCTCGGCAAGAACCGCAGCGGCTGTAATCTCGGACTCTATGAGAGAAGCCGCGGCTGCCGTCCTTGCCCCAACTACCGCCCGCGTGCCCCCGCGCTGGCGCGCTGAGGTCGAGCGGATCCTCATTACGGAGGAATGCATCGCCCGGCGCGTACGCGAACTATCCCGCGACCTGGAACGCGATTTCACCGGGCGCGAGTTGGTCGTGGTCTCGCTCCTCAACGGCACGGTCATGTTCCTGGCCGACTTGATCCGTCACTTGTCCCTTCCCCTGCGGCTCGACTTCATTGGCGTCTCCAGTTATGGCGCGGGCACTGAATCGGGTGAACTGGTGTTTACCAAAGAACTGCGCCTGGACGTGCGCGGCCGCGACGTGCTGCTAGTGGATGACATCCTGGATACGGGCAAAACGATGTACCGCGTGCTCGGCAAGCTGCGCCTGCTTAAGCCGCGCCGCATCAAGGCGTGCGTTCTGCTCGATAAACCTGCCCGCCGCGTGGAGGATGTCGAGGCCGACTACGTGGGGTTTGAAATCCCCGACTTCTTTGTGGTCGGCTACGGCCTGGACTTCGCAGAGCGCTATCGCAACCTGCCGTTCGTTGGCGTGCTGCATCCTCACATTTACAAGCGGGCTTGCCAGCAGGTGAATGCCGATCTCTGCCGGAACTCCCGCCGCCTCCGAGCTTAGGCCCTGCGTCACCATGCGTGTGACCGTGTGCTTCCATTCGTGGTTCAAGGATATGGCGGGATGCAGCAGGGCTGAAGAAACCCTCCCGCCCGGCAGCACGGTGGACACGCTCGTGGCCCGGGTCCTCGTGCGCTTCCCGAAACTCGCCGATGCGCAGCGGTCTATGCTGGTCGCCGTTGGCCTCGAATACCGCGGTCGCGACTGTGCGCTGAGCGATGGGGATGAAGTATCCATCTTCCCTCCCGTCCAGGGAGGCTAGCTTTGCCGGCCTCGCATGAAACGGCACCTGACGATCACCATGGAGCCGATTGATGAAGCATCCTTGCTGGCGGGGCGCTCCGTGTCCAGCGCCGCCGGGGCAGTCGTCTGCTTTCTTGGCATGGTACGCGGCACGGAGAGCGGCAAAGCGATTACCGCCCTGGAATACGAGGCGTTCGAGCGCATGGTCGAGCACCAGATCGGGCTGCTCTTTGATGTGATGGGCAAGCGCTGGCCCGTTGAGTCCGTGCGCCTGGTTCACCGCGTCGGGCTGGTCCCCGTTGGCCAACCCTCGCTTTGGGTCGAGGTCGTCGCCCCGCACCGCGCGGAAGCGTTTGCCGCCTGCCAGTGGCTAATCGATGAACTGAAACGCGTGGCGCCCATCTGGAAGAAGCCGATGGGAGCTGGTGGGCGCTGAGGGATTCGAACCCCCGACCTACTCGGTGTAAACGAGACGCGCTAACCGCTGCGCCAAGCGCCCAACCACAATGATTTATGCAGAACACATTTGACATTGCGTAGTATTCTGCGTAGTGTTTCGACATGACTGCTACTACGCACGCAACTAAGGCCCGAATGTGGCCGCAAAAGCATCGTTCGGGGAACACTACTTGGAAGGTCCAGATAGGCAAGAAGGATAACGCGAAGCCCGATATTCGGAGCTTCGCTACGGAAGCGGAAGCCCGCACCTTCTGCGAGGACTGGAACGGGAAACTAGTCACCAAAAACCACGCTGGCCTTACTCACTTAAGCGCACTGGCACAGGCTGAGGTTGTGGCTGCACTGGCGAAGCTGGA
Source organism: Candidatus Acidiferrum sp. (assembly GCA_035541055.1). Taxonomy (GTDB): domain Bacteria; phylum Verrucomicrobiota; class Verrucomicrobiia; order Limisphaerales; family UBA8199; genus JAPLUA01. Next base: position 15,940 of record DATKNZ010000180.1, read on the forward strand.
CGCCTACCACGCCACGCTGCCAGAAGCGGTTGACTTTTTCATCAAGCACGCTCGCCCCGATAAGGGCGACATCACGCTTGAGGAAGGGGTGCAGTTGTTCATTAAGGCCAAAGCAGCATCTAAGAAGCGCCCCACCTACATAAATCGGTGTGAACACAC
>DATKNZ010000181.1:0-18790 GCA_035541055.1 Candidatus Acidiferrum sp.
GCCCAGAGCGCGTCCATCCGGTCGCGCACGTCCTCGGCATCCTGCTTATCGGACTGCATGGTGAAGTTCACCACGTCGGAGAAAAGCACGGTGACCTGCCGGCGCTCGGCCAGCGAGGTGGTCTCGGGGGTCCTGGCCGCCTCGGCGGGTGGCGTAACGACCGCCGCGGGGGGTGCAGGGAGTGCGGTCAGCGGTCGCCCGCAAGCCGGGCAGAAGCGCGCGGCGGCAGGCAGTTCGCCGCCGCAACCGGGGCAGCGCAGCGAGAATGAAAGGCCGCAGCTAACGCAGACAGATGCTGCGGCATCGTTCTCGGCTGCACAACGGCTGCACTGCATAGACGTGTTCCCGCCGGAATAGGCACTCCCGCACAATCACATTGGTTACGCCTGAGAGCATAGCCCCCACCGCGACAAACGTAAACGGGTTTTGGGGAACGCCAGCCATAATCCGGAAGTGGCTCGACATGAGGCACATGTGGAAATGCGCCGTAGTTTCCGAGGCTCTCTTTGAGTTCCCCGCCCCTAAACCCAGCCCCGAGCCCAACTGTTGCGTTCTGAAGCCCCTTGAGCAGAAAAGCCCCTATACATTGTATCGCTGCTGGGCAGCTTACCCCTATATGTGGTGTACTTTTGCGCACCCCGAAAACCCTTCCCCCCGCCAGGTGATCGACCGTTCCCGGATGCTCCAGTCGAACTCTCGCGGCTTCGCCCCTCTCAAACGAAAATTGCAGGCGCTTCTACGGTTTGGCCCGCCGATGGCGACCGGCCGTGCACTCCGCTTTGCTTCAATACCGGATTCAGCTTATAAGGGACCTCACGTATGCTTCGAAGCCTCCCTCGGCGCACTCCCCAAGTGCGGGCATTTCACAGCCGCGGGAGACCAGAGGATGGTCGCTCAATAGGAGGAGCGCTGATGGCGTGTTGCGATAGTGAGGACCGACACAGGACCCGCGAGCGGCCAAGCGCCCGTGAACGTCGTCTATCGGCCTCAGTTCTGGCTTGATCTCCTGACCCCGTTACGTTCACTGTCACGCAGACGGTGAACCTCGGACTGCAGCCCTGGTACCTCGTGCGGTTCGCGCATTGAGCGTGCAACTCACTCTCAAGGGATGTCTTTGATAAGGATGTCCTCTGAGCGATAAACGACTGGCCAGGCATCCGCCCCGCCGGGGAGGGTAGCCGGATAGTGAAGGCGTTGCCGCTTGCTGCCGGGGTTGATGGCAGTGACAGCAAACCGCACCGGCGATTCACTCAGGAGCACCAGTTTATTGTAGCCCAGGGCTTTGAGCCGGCCCAGATCGGTCGGACTCGTCAGCAAGGCATACAATCCCTTCACGGTAGGAAGGTCTTTCAGATTCTCCAGGCTATACACAGACAGGCCTTTCCTTCCGGATCGAAACAGGACCTCGCCGCCCCAGTTGGCTTCCCCGTTGATGATGAGTTTGTCATCTGGTTTGGTATGCGCCCGGACGAGCGAGGCCATCTCTTGCGGAAAGGGGTCGTAGTCGAGAGCAACCTTCATGGCGATGCCGCCGTCAATGGCAGAGAACACCAGCATCAGGCCCGCCAAGCCAAGCCGCAGCCAGGCTTGGGGCATGTCCTTCGCCCAGAAGTCTTCCCAGCGGACCACGGTCGCTCCGCACAGCAGCGCCACGGCCGGACAGCACATTAAGTAGTAGTGCCAATGCTCTAGGACCAGGTGCGCGAACACCAGCGTGGTCAGGAAGGTCGCTAGCAGCCATAGCTTCGGCAGCCCATTGCCACCCCTGAGCAGACCGGCCACCAGCAGCGCTGCCAGAGGCATGCTCCCCACCGTCGCATGCAGGAATCGCCAGCCGCCCTTGATCCACCGAGCAGGATCGAGCCGGTAGTGCAAGTCGCCGAAATACCAGAAGACCATGAACGGGCTGTGAGAAAGCCTCAGCTCGATATAGGGGTATTTAGCCTGGGCGGCGAGCGAGTCGGTGTAGCGGGTCCACCCGACGAAAGCGGCTGCCGCAACTCCCCCTGCCAGGGCCAAGAGAATCCAGGGCCGCCAGGCCCTGACGCCGTTCACCAGCAGCATGAAGACGCTGCACAGCCCGGCAGCCATGAAGAAGGGCATCTTCGTTATGGCGGCCAGGCTTGCGAGCAGGGCCGTTGGCAACCACCACCTCACCCCGCCGGTGCGAATCAACCGATCGGCGAAATAGAGGAACCAAAGCGTGACCACGAGGCTGTAACCGTCGGCTGCGGCATCCCCGGCCAAATAGACAATCAGGGGCTGCGCCAGCAGGAAGGCCATGCCCCACCACGCTGCGCGGTCGCCAACATACTGGCGAGCTACCTGGAAGAACGGCCACAGCCCGGTCGCAAACAGGCATAACGATACCAGGTTAGCCCACCCATACCAGGTGGAGCCTATCGCCTTGAAGACCAGCGCCGCCGCCGCCTGCCAGAAGGGCAACTCCTGCGCCGTCGGTGTTCGCGTGGCGTTGAATCCCACCACGACAGGTTGCAGGAGGTTAATCGACCCCCGTGCGTACTCAAGCGCCGGTCCAAGGTGCAGGGCGCGGATTAGCGGCTTTCCAGCGATGGCGCCTCCCAGGTGCAGTGCCACGATCAGTCCGGCGAGTGTCAGAACTAAAGGAAGCAACGAAGGCCGGGCGTCTTTAGTGTGCACGCTCTCTTGCTAATGGACCTGCCAGGCGCAGTCAAGCAGGGCATGCTGTGCCGAGCCGCGTATGCACCGGATGTTACGGTGCGGATTGAGCGAGCCGGCCCGGTAGGGTATCAAACAGGCTCCAATTAGAACGCTCGCACGCACGAACATTAGACGGGGTCAGCCAATAGTTTGGTTCGGTCCTGCTCATGCGTTTGCATTATTTAGAGTCCGAGTTGCACTTGGGCCGCGTCGTGAACCAGGCTGCCGTTCAGGTGGTGGTGCAAGGTCATATTGGCCGCTTTCGAGGTCCCCAGATGTACACGAGCGGCAATGGCCTTGATAGAAAGCGTCGTCTCCTTCCGCAGCCGTGCGGCTATGTCCAGCTTGGCTGGATCATTCTTGCGGCGCGCCTGGAGCTCCTGCTCGCTCCAGCCTTTGCGCTGCAACTCCTCCGCGATAATCCGCTCGGCTCTGGCATCGGCGGCCTGCCGGTGCAGTTCTCCGGCGTGATGGCCACCCAGGCTGCCTTCCATGCGCTGCAGCAGTTGTCGCTTGAAAGCGTCGCTGCCCAGATACCACCCACATCGCAAGGCCTGGAGCGCCTCAGGACCGGTTTCCTCCTGGCGCCGAGTCTCCATGCGTTGCTCAAATTGCTGGCGGGCTCCTGGGGTGTCTTGCTGGATACCATGCTCGCCCAGGAGGCGGTCCACCCGGACCCAGCAGGGGCGGTGTTCGGGCGCGGCAAGGCAGGCGCCGAGGCTGCTCCACGGATAGGCCAGCAGCCGCTCCTCCGGTTTGAGCAATCCGCCGCGGACTGGATTTATACACGGCGTCATAAATACTTGCGCATAGGGCCTGATCGGTAGGGCGCGTCACTCCGTGCGCGCCGTCGTGGCTCGGGGCAATCGGCGCGCACGGAGTGACGCGCCCTACCAACATGGGCAAACCCTTATGACGCCATGTATAGATGCACGTAACCGCAGGCCGTTTTGAGGTATCCGTTGCCACTGCCTTCCACCACTTGCGCCTGGTAACGCCCGCTGAGGACGTGCCCCACCCGTTGATGACGATGGTTGAGGCGAATTGTATAGGTACTGTGCAGCCAGGCCATCCCGGCGACGAAGTTGGCTTCCGGCGTCTCGACCACCAGGTGATAGTGGTTGGTCATGAGGCAATACGCATGCACCTGCCAGCCGGTTTTCTGGCAAGCCTCGGCTAGCGTCTTGAGGAAATCTTGCCGGTCTACGCCATCCAGGAAGATTGGCTCGCGGCGGTCCCCTCGGCTCAGGGGATGGTACATCGCCCCAGGGTATTGGATGCGCAGCATCCGAGGCATGTTGCCCGCATACCCCGTCGGCCAGAGCATCTCAATAGCAGAGAACCGACCCAAACCGCGGGTTGATCCCATCGACCCCATCGAGGGCCGGGGAACAGAGCGGTAGTTTTGCTGGGTTCGCTTGATTTCATAATCCGGGGCAGTACCATCGCCAGCATGTCACTGACAGGATGGGAGCTGTGCGGGCCGGGTCGGGCCCGCCGGTCAGCGCCGGGGTTTACGCTGATTGAGCTGCTGGTGGTCATCGCGATCATCGCGATCCTGGCGGCGCTGCTGCTGCCGGCCCTCAGCAAAGCCAAGATCAAGGCACAGTCTGTCGGCTGCCTGAGCAACTACCGCCAATTGCAGTTCTGCTGGACCATGTATGTGCAGGACAACAACGAGGCCCTGCCACCCAACGAAACCAGCAAAGGCAGCACCCGTGCGGCTTGCGTGGCGCCGACCAACAGTTGGGTCCAGGGCAATGCCTGGACCGACACCGACACGACCAGCCTCCAGGGCAGTCTCCTTTTTGGCTACAATACGTCGGTCCGCATCTACAAGTGCCCCGCCGATCGTTCAACCGTTCTCGACCAGGGCCTGATTCCGCGCGTGCGCAGCGTTTCCATGAACCGGTTCATGAACTCCCTGACCGGCCCCGCAAACGCCGGGACGTGCTGGCAGAAGTATTCCCAGATCCTGGACCCGGCGCCGGCCAGGGCTTTCGTGTTCATTGACGAGCATGAGAATAGCATTGACAACGGCCTATTTCAGTTGAGCAAACGCTCGTCGCCCGACCCGGCCACCTGGGCGTGGCATTGGAGCGACTTCCCCTCGCTGCGCCATGGCCGCGGGTGCGGGTTCAGCTTTGCTGACGGCCACTCTGAGATTTGGAAGTTCGTAGAGCCCAGGACCTTTGAAATCGGGAACATGGATGTCAGCAACGTGCCGGACCATTGGCTGCAAAACCAGGATGTGGCACCCGGTGACCGCGACCTGGGCCGGCTCTTGGAGGCCTCGCCGATTCTGCCAGTGCAGTAGCACAGGGATCAGCATCGTGCGGCAGCGTGGAGATCGAATCAACTCATCATGCAGGTCGCGCGCAATGCGAGTGCGGTTCTGCTGGAAGCGTTCTCGCGGATTAGGGCCAGGCCGCGCTCGAATCACCTGGCAACTACCCGGAGATACTGCTGGGGCGGTGTAATCGGAACCAACCTGGTCCACACAAAGCCCGGATTGCTGTTCGTATCAATACTGGCCCAGACCGGGTTTTTAAGGCTGGGCGCGGCCTGCAGAACCGCATCCGTCCGGTCGCCTGTAGTCGAAGTGATTTGCACGTTTGCGCCTGACTTGGAAATGGTCGTCTGCGGTGCGCGCGAGAACACGGCAAAGTAGCCGTCTGCCTGGTTGGTTGGGCTCTGCCCGAAGTAGCGGAAATTCCCGCCGATGAAGGCATCTTCGTCTGTGAGCACGATCGTCGTGGGCGCCACATCGGTGGAAGGATTCCAATCGTAGCCCAGCGTGCCCACCGAGGCCATACAACCCAGGTTCTGCACGCTGTTGCCCGCCATGCCGGTAAAGGTGCCCCCGAGGTAAATTACCGTGGCCGTCGCTCCCATCGCGTTGACGCCCCCGGAGGTGCTTGGGAGCGAGGCATCAACAAACAGCGCCGAATTGTCCAAAAGGCTAAAGCCGGCAAAATTCTTCAGGCCAAGGCCGCCGATGGAGTTGAAATTGCCGCCTACATAAAGGCTGTCGGAGGTAGCTGTGAGAACGTTCACCACTGCGTTCGGAGCCGGATTCCAGTTGACAGGGGCGCTGTTGGCGATGGTCGCCGCCGCGAGCCGCGAGATCGAGAGATTGCTGATGGAGGTAAAATCGCCCGCCATGAACAGGTTGGTCCCGCCGCCGATCGCCAGCGACACGACGCCCGCCGAACCGCCTGCAAGGTTCGGGTTGAAGGGGCCGGGTGACGCGGTGCCGGGGTCGAGACCGGCCACGAACCGGCGCGGCTGGCTCCCTACCACCGTGAATGCGCCTCCCGCGTAGAGCGTGCTGCCACCGAAGGCCAATGCCTTCACGATGACCGGCTGGGTGCCGTTCGTCCCGAGAAAACTAAAGGTAGAATTGTTAGTGCCCATCACCGGATCAACCGCCGCCAGGCTGCGCACCGTATTCGTATGGGTGGGCGAGATGATGTTGGTGAAACTCCCGCCGAGGTAAACGCTATTGGCCCCGTAGGCCATGCAGAGCACCGGGGCGTCAAAGCCAGGGGCCCAACCGAGCGGGCCTCCACTATTCAGGTCGAGAGCCGCGGCGCGCTGCCGCTGCATACCCCCCACGGACTGAAAATCACCGCCGATAAACACGTGCCCATTGTTGGCCACGATCGTATTCGCTCCAAAGGCCGTGCCGTCGGCTCCGTTAAAGGCCGACCCCAACGGCACAGGGATGCTCAGGCTGCTGCCGGTATCAACCCCCACGATGACGGCGTGCTGCGCGCCCAAGGCGTTGGTGAATTGGCCCCCCACATAGAGCGAGGTGCCGGCCAGCGTTACCGCACGGACGATGCTGGAGGAGGCGGAGGTCTGCAGTTGCAGGTTCAATGCTTGCGCGGCGCCGGTTGTGCTGCTCAGCGCCGCAAAGCCCAGCCGGCTGGCCACGGCTATCGTCGTGAAGTCTCCCCCCACATACACCACCCCAGTGCCGACGTCGATCGTGCGGACGATGCCGTTCGGGTTGGGGTTCCAGGTAGTGGCGAGGCCGGTGGTAGCGTCCAGCGCCGCGAGCCGGCTTCGCGGTTTGGCCAGATAGTTTATGTTCTGGAACTGGCCGCCCACGTAGACTGTGTTCCCCGCAATCCGGAGCGCCAGCACCGCTGTGTCCGCCCCGGGATCCCACGTATTGGCCAGCGTATTGGAGACCGAGATCGCTGCCAGGTTCTGCCGGTTCGAGCTGCCGACGCTCGTGAACTGCCCGCCAATGTACACCAACCCGTTCGTGACCTGTATGCAGTTTACAGTGCCCGATATCTGAGGATTCCACTGGACCCCGGCGCTGCCGGAATTCAAACCTACCAGGCCGGATATGGACTGGCCGCCTACCCGCGTGAAGGTTCCGCCCACGTACAACGTGCCGCTATCCAGGGCCAAGGCATTGACGATCGTGCTAATCATCCGAGCGTTCCAATGAGTATCCAGGGAAAGGTCGGAATTCAGGTGAGCCACATTCGTGATCACCATAGTGCCGATGTTCGTGAAGTTCCCGCCAATGAACCAACCGCCGGCCCCATCCGGAACCACTGCCTTCAGCGTGTTGCTGATGCGGGGCGGCACCGCCAACAAATTCCCCGTTGACGAATCAAACAGCGCCGCCGGCCCCGTGCGCGGGCCGAGGTAGGTGAAATCGCCGGCAATATAGACGGTATTGCTCACCGGCAGAATCGCGTTGATGGGACCGTCCGGCATCCAAAAGCGCCGGTCATCGGTGCGGGCCGGCTGGCCGTGGACTGGCGCTGCCGCGAGGCAGAACGCGACGATGAGGATGGATTGGGAGAGGATCGCCTGCAGGTTTGTCTGCCCGCGACCCGTGCGACAATAGGGACATGCAGTGTTGAGCATAGCTAAGTAACTGGGTTAATGTCACTAATCCTACACTGCCACTCTCACCGCGTCCAGCACTTTTCTCCAAAAAGCGTGCAGGGCGCAATCCGAGTGGTTTGCGCCCAGCAAATCCCAAGGCGTGTGAGGTGCGTCCAAGTTCTGCGGGCTGAAGGCATTCCTATGGCGGCCAGCGGTGCTCGCGCTCGGTGGCGGTAGTGATGAAGTGCGCACTACCTCAGTCAAGGCGACAGAATAAGCTTGTGCGCCACCGCGGCGGGCCTTACTAATCCCACCCATAACCAGCAACTATGGCCAGGACTCCTCTCCTGGAGCGCGGTGTTGTTCCACGGCGCGGCAAGGAGAGGCGGCCGGCCCAACTCTGGAGGAGACATGACTAGCAATGAGACGTTGTGGAATTGGAGCGCGGGAAATCAGGAGCTTAAGGAGAGCAGTGCAGCGCGACCGCCCCTGGCACGCTTGGGAACCAGGCAGGTGCGGGCCGCCTTCGTGCTGCTGGCCGCCGGCGCGTGGCTCATGAGCGGGTGCAACCCGGCGCAGGGTCGCCAGCCCAAGCGCGCGGCAGACCTTCCGCCGGCGAACGTGTCGGCGGATGATCTCCTCAACGCGCCGATGCTTGCCATTGCCGGCAAGTTGCAGCAGCCAGCCAGGAATGTTGACAAGTGGCTTGCGGCACAGTTGTCGCCAAATACAAAGACGGATCTGCAGCAATACCAGCCTCCGGAATCCCTTCCGGAGCCGTTGCGAACGGACCTAAGCACGGACCTTGCGGCCATCATTCAGGGAGGGACGAACATTTATGACCCCACCCGGTTCTTGGGGGTGAGCCTGAGCAAACAAACGCTGCGCATGGTGCACCACCTGCCTACCAATCCGAACGAGATAGCCTTGCTGAACCGCAGATTGCTCGAGGACGCCTACCGAGGGGCATTGTCGGACCAGGCGCTCCCGCCACTGCCGCCGGATGTTCCGCCTCCCGATAGCCGGCGTCCGCTTAAATGGGACAAGGGCCATTGGTGGACGGACGACCCCACCAACCAGCATGCAGTTTACATCACCGATGCGGAAACCCCTCTCATCCACCTCCGGCCTGCCGCCGCCAACTCCAACTACTTCCGCCTGCAGAGTGTCGACCTGGCAACGCCCACGAACAAGCCCCTCACCCTGCTGCTGCACAACGGTGAGACCAGCGTTCATCTGCACGTGACCAACGACATGACTATCCGCCGCCGGGTCCACGTCCACGTCCGGGAGGCGGAAATGGTGGTGGAAAAGAACCTGGCTGTCGGCGGCAGGCTCACGCTGGACAAGCTCAGCCATGTCGCGGCCACGGGCGACCTGATGGTCGGCGGCCTGACGAATGGCAACAAAGGCTACGGGCGGCTGGACCTCACGGCTGGCTTGCTGACGGTCACCAATAAGCAGCATAACGCGCGACTCCTCATCGGAAGCGGGGTGACGACCAACGGTCGCACCGTAATCACGAATGCAGGCATTTTCACCCTGGCAGGCGGCACGGCCATGGTGGATTCCGTGCAGGTGTTTCCCGGCAGCCAGTTCATCTTCAAGGGCGGAACGCTGGCCGTAGGAGCCGGTTGCACGAAGATTACGAACGGCAGCGCCTTCGTGCTCGGGGACGGTGTCACCCCGGCGACATTATCGTTGTCCGGCGGGTGCTGCGATTTCTCCGGGGGGCTGATCATCAGCCCTAATGCGACGCTGACCGGCAGCGGGACTGTGTGCGGTTGGGTCGCCAATTACGGCACAATTCTGACTGGCTCATCCAATAGCCATCTGGCGTTTACCAATGACTACACCCCGCCCCTCCATCTCGATTCACGCCTGACCAACTGGGGGAGCATGTATATGACTAATGGTGGCAAGCTGAGTTTTCTGGTTCAAGGGACGGTAACCAACGATGCGCCGACTCACTTCAGTTCGATCTGCACGAATGCGCGCTCCGGCGGGTACAGCCTGCAGTTCGCTTCGATTGGCGGCCTGACGAACATTCTGGAATTCAAGGCCAAGCTTACCGACCCCAACTGGATAGTTCTGGGTTGCACCCAGGGCACCGGGGAAATTCTCACGCTTACTGACACGAACCCTCCTGGACGCAGCGGTTATTACCACATCCGCGTAATACAGCCCTGGCCGGCGTACACCGTTCAGGGGCAGTAGCCCAGCAGTTCCTAACGATTGCTTGAGGGAGCCCGAGCCGCGCCGATGGGTGTAAGGCGTCCAGCGCGCGGGCCGCGCGCATCGGCTGGGCCGCAGGGGTTGCGGCTCGACTCACCACCCGACAGCTCGGAATCCCGGCGTTGACAGGCGCCGGTGCATTAGGTAGCTTGGCGCCAGTTGGACCGATCATGAGTTCCATCCTCAACCAACATGTGCTGGTGCTCAACCGCTTGTGGCAGGCGGTGAACGTCTGCACCGCGCGCCGGGCGCTGACACTGCTGTTTCAGGGCCACGCGCAGGCTGTGCTCGGACGCAGCGACGGCTCCTTCCAAACCTACAGCTTCACCGAGTGGCACGACGTCTCCCAGCAGGAGCCCGGCCCCGAGTCCGTCCGCACCGTCTCCTTCCGCATCCGCGTGCCGCGCGTCATCCTGCTCATCGTCTATGACCGGATGCCCAAGAAGGAAGTGAAGTTCACCCGGCACAACATCTTCGAGCGCGACAAGAACACCTGCCAGTATTGCGGCAAGGTCTTTGAACGCAAGGACCTCAACCTCGATCACATCGTCCCGCGCGACCGGGGCGGGCCGACGTCTTGGGAGAACATTGTGTGCTCCTGTGTCGAGTGCAACACGCTCAAGGCCAACCGCACGCCCCAGGAAGCCGGCATGCACCTGGTGCGCAAGCCCAAGCGACCGAAGTGGCGGCCGTTCGTGCAGATCAACTTCAGCCTCTACCAGCACGATAGCTGGAAGCACTTCGTGGACCTCGCCTACTGGAATGTCGAGTTGGGCGAGGACGTGGAGTAGGGCGGCAACGGGTTGCCGGCTTGGCTGTGCGCTGCGCGCGGCTGAAGGGCTGGTTTGAGGGCGTTTGGGAACACTACAGCCGCGCTGCCGCCTTTGCAGCGTGCCCACCTAATCTGCTTTTCCCAACCGATTGCCCTACCCCTCACGTGAATTCAGCCGCAAATAATAGTTGCGCGACCCTGCCCACCCGCTAGAATGAGCCCCGAATAGAGTACTTGCCAGTTTCAGTGCCAGCTAAATCCTCAGTTGAACGCGGTTCGCCGATGATTGGAAGGCCTGGAAACGGCGGCCAGTCATAAAGCAGCGCATCATGAGCACAAAACTGTTCGTAGGGAATCTGTCATTCAAGGCAACCGAGGAACAACTCAAGGGCCTCTTCGGAGCTCACGGCACCGTCACCGAGGTGGACATGGTCAAGGACAAGTTCACCAACCGCCCGCGAGGCTTCGGGTTCGTCACTATGGAAACCCCGGAGGCGGCGGAAGCGGCCATCAAGGCCCTCCACGGCAAGGAACTGGACGGTCGGGCCCTCACCGTCAATATCGCCCGGCCCCGCGAGGAGCGCGCACCGCGCGTCGGCGGCGCCCCCCGTCCGGAGGGGCGGGTGTAAGCCCCCGCCGTGCGCGAGGTCTGCGGGAAGCTACTTTAGCTTCAGGAAATTCTGCAGGATCAGCCTGCCGTTCTCCGTCAGGATGCTCTCGGGGTGGAACTGCACGCCCCAGATAGGGAACTGTTTGTGCCGGACTCCCATAACTTCACCCTCTTCCGTCTCGGCCGTCACCTCGAGGCAATCCGGCATGCTGCCGCGCTCGATGACCAGCGAGTGGTAGCGCGTGGCGGCGAAAGGGTTCGGCATGTCCGCGAACAGGTCCTTGCCGTTGTGCTTAATGGGCGACGTCTTGCCGTGCATCATACGGTAGTTCACGACCACATTGCCGCCGAACACGTGCCCGATGCACTGGTGCCCGAGGCAAACCCCCAGCGTGGGCACCTGGCTGCCGAAGGCGCGAATGATCTCGTTGGACAGGCCCGACTCGCGCGGGGAGCAGGGCCCGGGTGAGATCAGGATGCGCTCGGGCTTGAGCGCGCGGATTTGCTCCACCGAAATCTGGTCATTGCGATGCACCTGCAGGTCCACCTGCATTTCCCCCAGGTATTGCACCAGGTTGTAGGTGAACGAGTCGTAGTTGTCTATGACCAGCAGCATGGGCCTACTCTAGCAGAAGACGCGGTGATTGGAAACTGGGATGCCCCGACCTATCCCTTCCGGCGTCGCGCCTTGAACAGCTCCATCTGGGGTTCCCGGAAGAAGTCGTAGTTCTTCAGGATGCGGATAATCTGCAGCAGGTCGGACTTCTGGTAGTTGCGGTTGACCTCGGTCGCGCCGACCAGGTCAGCCAGGATCGTGCGAAAGGGAATGACCGCATCAATGCCTTTAGCGCGGAGCAGCGCAATGCTCTCCTCGCGGGCGGCGGCGCCCTGTGGCAGTGAGGGCACGACCAGTATCTTCAGGGGCGTACCGTCCTGCCCGAAGGCGCGCGCCGCCTGCTGGAACACCTTGGGCTGGACGAACCGGAACATGGCAGGAGCGCCCTCCAGCACGGCGGTACTGAACGTCTCCGTATGCCAGCCCCGGACCACTACCACAGCCCGGTGCAGCATTGGCAGGTCCTCTGTCCCCAGCACAAACGGCAGGCTTCCCTGGTGCGGTTGCGGATGTGGGTTGAGCACGAAGAAATCAATGTCGTCTTCCTCCTCACGCCGGCCCTGGCCCGTGAACTTGCGGTGCTGACGGACAAGGAATTCGTGAAGCTCGAAGAACTCCCGGACAATGGTTTCGCTGACGGCAGACATGGGTGGACTCAGGACGAATGCAGGTGACTGATGACCTCGCGCAGGAGGCTCGCCGGGGCTTTCTGGCCGAACTGAACGCGCCCGATCTGGCGCGCCAGCACGAATTTGACCTCGCCGCCGCTGACCTTTTTGTCGAGTTGCATGGCGGTGAGAAGCTTCCGTTGTTGCGGGTCGCTCAGCTTGACGTGCGTCGGCAGACCGGCGCAGCGGAGCAGGTCGGCGATGCGCCTGACCTCAGCCGCCGGCAAGCCCACTGTGCGCGCCGAGAGCTCAGCGGCAGCCACCTGGCCGATGGAAATGGCCTCGCCGTGCAGGTACTTGCCGTAATGAGAAATGGCCTCCAGCGCATGGCCGATGGTATGGCCGAAATTCAGAATGGCGCGCACCCCGCTCTCGGTCTCGTCCTGGCCGACGACTTCGGCCTTGATCTCGCAGCACCGCGCGATCACGGCTGCCAGCTTCCCCGGCTCCCGCCGCAATAGGCTGGGCAGGTCCCGCTCCAGCTTCTCAAAGAGCGCCGCGTCGTAGATGATGCCGTATTTGATGACCTCGGCGAGTCCGGCCCGGTATTCGCGGCTCGGCAGCGTGCCCAGCGTGTCCAGGTCGCACAGCACGAGCCGGGGTTGGTAGAACGCCCCCACCAGGTTCTTGCCGGCGGCCAGGTTCACGCCCACCTTGCCCCCGACGGAACTGTCCACCTGGGCCAATAGCGTCGTGGGCACTTCCACAAAGGCAATCCCGCGCAGGTAGGTGGCCGCCACGAAACCCGCAAGGTCGCCGACAACGCCTCCTCCCAGGGCCACGATGAAGGACTTGCGCTCGAGCCGCTGCCCGGCCAGACGATCGTAGCAGGCCTGCACGGACTTCAGGCTCTTGGCCTGCTCCCCGGCGGGCACGGTGATGGTCGTGGAATCAAAGCCTGCCCGCCGCAAGCTTTCCTGGGCCGCCCTGGCGTACCGTGGAGCGACGTTGGTGTCCGAAATGACCGCGCAGCGGGCCTGCAGGCCCAGACAGGCGCATTCCTTGCCCAGCCCGGCCAGCAGACCGGGGCCGATCAGGATGTTGTAGCTGCGGTTCCCCAGCGGGACCTTCACTCTGCGCACGGCAGCCAGAATAAGACTTGCCACTGCCGCTTCAAGTTTTGTCTTTTGCTTCCTTCTGCCGCAATTATGCTGGCGGCCCATGAACGCCGTGGCCCTCATCACCGGCGCCGCGCGCGGTATTGGTCGCGGGATCGCGCTGCAATTGGCAGGCATCGGGTGGGACGTCGTCATCAACTACGCGAGCCAAAGCCAGGCGGCCCGGCAGACCGCCGCCGACTGCCTCGCGGCTGCCCGAACCGGCGAAAAGACCATTCGCGCCGAGGCCTGCCGCGCCGACATAGGCAATGCCGCCGACCGGCAGAACCTGATTGAGTTCGTCAGGTCCGCCTTCGGGCGCCTCGACCTGCTGGTGAACAACGCCGGCGTAGCCCCCGAAGTGCGGGCAGACATCCTCGAAGCCACCGAGGACAGCTTCGACCGCCTCATGCGGATCAACGTCAAAGGCCCTTACTTCCTGACGCAGCTCGCGGCTAAGTGGATGATCCAACAGCGTGGGACAGGCGTCCCGCCTCTCCCGTTCGGCCCGAAGATCATCACCATCTCCTCTATCAGCGCCTACACAGCGTCCGTGAACCGCGGCGACTACTGCGTGGCCAAAGCTGCCCTCTCCATGCTGACCCCGCTCTACGCATCTCGCCTGGCCGAGCATGGCATCAACGTCTATGAAATCCGCCCAGGCATCATCGCCACCGACATGACCAGCGGCGTGAAAGAGAAATACGACAGGCTCATTGCGGAGGGCCTCACACCCATCCAACGCTGGGGCACGCCGGAGGATGTCGGCAAAGCCGTCGCTGCCATCGCCCGAGGCCTGCTGCCCTTCAGCACCGGCGAAGTCATCAACGTGGACGGCGGCTTCCATATCCGGAGACTCTAATGGCCATACGCATCAACGCCCACCTCACGGCCCGCAAGCTCCTGCCCCAGGTCGAACGGCTTCTCGACCTCTCGGCGCAGAAGATCCTTAGCCTGGAAAAGAGCTGGGACCCTGCCAAGGGCGCCCCCGTTTTCACCGTCAAAGGCCGATACACCTCCCGCGGCTGGACCGAGTGGACGCAGGGCTTCCAATTCGGGTCGGCGCTGCTGCAGTTCGACGCCACGGGCGAGGAGCGCTTTCTCGAACTCGGGCGCAAGCGCACCGTCCTGCGGATGGCGCCTCACGTGTCGCACATCGGCGTGCACGACCACGGCTTCAACAACATCTCCACCTACGGAAACCTCTGGCGCCTGATGCGGGAAGGCAACATTCCCTTTAACCAGCCAGCGATGGACTTTTACGAGCTGGCGTTGAAGGTCTCAGGGGCCGTGCAGGCCGCGCGCTGGACGTGTATTGCGGACGGCGCCGGCTACATCTATTCCTTCAACGGCCCGCACTCGCTGTTCGTAGATACGATCCGCTCGTTGCGCTCGCTCGCCGTCGCCCACCAGCTTGGCCACGTCCTCATGGGCGAGCACGACGAGCGAATCTCCCTGCTCCAGCGCCTGGTGCAACACGCGCAGACCACCGCCCGTTACAGCATCTACTACGGCGAAGGCCGCGACGCTTACGACGTGTCCGGCCGCACGGCTCACGAGAGCATCTTCAATCTCAACGATGGAAGCTATCGTTGCCCCAATTCCCAGCAAGGCTACTCGCCGTTCAGCACCTGGACGCGCGGGCTGGCCTGGGCCATACTTGGCTACGCCGAGCAACTGGAGTTCCTGGAAACGCGAAGCCGCGACCTGGCCGATTGCGCCAGGGAAACACCGGCGCTCCCTGCTCGTGCTCACCGTCGAACCCGCAGTCGCTCCACTGGCCCCGCCACGCCGGCCTCCGTTCGCGCCACGCTTCTGCGTGCTGCGACCGCAACCGCCGATTTCTACATCGCCAACTCCTGCACCGACGGCATCCCGATGTGGGACACAGGCGCCCCAGGCCTGCACCGGTTGGGCAACTACCTCGAGAAGTCCGCCAACCCTTTCAACGCGTGGGAGCCGGTGGATTCCTCCGCTGCCGCCATCGCCGCACAAGGGCTGCTCCGGCTCGGCAACCATCTTTCCGCCCGCGGAGAGCGCGGGAGAGGCCGCCATTACCGCCAGGCCGGCCTGACGATTGCCGCGACGCTTTTCCAGGAGCCCTATCTCTCCGCGGACGCCCGCCATCAGGGCCTGCTGCTCCACTCGGTGTATCATCGGCCCAACGGCTGGGACTACATCCGTCCCGGACAGAAGGTGCCCAATGGCGAAAGCTCCATGTGGGGCGATTACCATGCCCGCGAGCTTGCCCTGCTGCTCTTACGCGAAGCCCGGGGAGAGCGATATCCCCTGTTCTTCGCCGGGGCGATGACCTGATGCTTGCACGAAGGGGGTGGCGGCCCGTGAATACAGTGATCCCACCCCACGGCGTCGGCACCGAGCACTCCAACTGACTGGAGCGTCAGGAACCGCACGCAGTCCGGCAGCCGGGCACAATCGCCGACTTTCAAGCGCTGACCCGTGCCCAGACCCTGCTGCGAAAACTGCTTCTGCCCAAGGGAGCTTTGCCGTAGCCTCTACCCATGTCCGAGCCAATGAAAAACCCCGACCTCCGCTGGCGGCAGCGCTTCCAAAACTATCGCCAGGCACTGTCTCGACTTTCGGACGCGGTGGCATTGTCGCGCCAGCGCCTGCTCTCGGACCTGGAGCAGCAGGGGCTAATTCAAGCCTTCGAGTTTACGCATGAGCTGGGTTGGAACGTGCTCAAGGATTACCTGGAGGAGCAAGGGGTCGCCGGCGTCGTCGGCTCCAAAAACGCGACCCGCGAGGCATTCAGAAACGGGCTGATCCAGGACGGCCAGGCCTGGATGGACATGATCCAGGCCCGCAACCTCAGTTCCCACACGTACAACGCCAACATAGCCCAGGGAGTCGTTCAGAGCGTTCTCGAACGGTTCCATCCTGCCCTGGCAGACATGGAAAGGCGATTCGTGGAACTGGAAGCGAAGGAGGCAGGCGAGCTATGAAGCACGGCCTGGCTGCCGCCGCGGTCGCCAGCATTCACCAGGTTTTGGCCCGTCACCCCGAGGTCGAGCGCGCCATCCTCTACGGCTCGCGCGCCAAGGGCAATTTCAAGGCCGGTTCGGACATTGACCTGACGCTGGTGGGCGAAAAACTGAACTCAACCATCCTGGCCCGCATTGACGAGGATCTGGACGACCTGCTGCTCCCTTACGAGTTTGACCTGTCCATCCTGGATCGAATTACACATCCCGAGCTGCTGGATCACATCCACCGCGTCGGCGTGCCCTTCTACCAAAAACCGCAAGCCACGCCAGGACTTGGCCTCTGAATCGTTAATCGCCCCGCCAAGTCGGTCGGAGGTCGGCCTTATAGTCCGAGCTTTTCGTCGGATTACGCTTCCTGCGGCAGCAGCAATGTGACATGTAACGTTCGTGCCCAGGATCAAAACGCAAACGGTAGCCGCCCTGGCCGCGCTGCTGGTCCTGCCGAGCCCCGGCCTGGCCGTTCAACCGCCTGCTCCATACGGGCCCTTGCCCACCGCGCGCCAACTGGCATGGCAAGAAATGGAAATCGTGGGCTTCGTCCATTTTACGGTGAACACGTTCACCGATCGCGAATGGGGCTACGGAGATGAGGACGAAAAGGCTTTCAACCCGTCCGACTTCGACGCCCGCCAGATTGCGCGCACGTTCCGCCAGGGCGGCATCAAGGAACTGGTCCTCACGTGCAAACACCACGACGGCTTTTGCCTGTGGCCATCCCGCTACACGGAACATTCGGTCAGGAACTCGCTGTGGAAAAACGGCCAGGGCGACGTCGCCAAAGCGCTCTCGGACGCTTGCCGGCGATATGGCCTGAAGTTCGGAATCTACCTTTCGCCCTGGGATCGCAACCAGCGGGATTATGGCCGGCCCGAGTATCTCACGTATTATCGGAACCAGTTGCGCGAGCTGCTGACCGGGTATGGGCCGATCTCTGAGGTCTGGTTCGACGGCGCCAATGGGGGCGACGGGTATTACGGCGGCGCGCGCGAACGGCGCTCGATTGACAACCGGACCTACTATGACTGGCCCACCACCTGGAGTATTGTTCGCGCCCTCCAGCCCGGCGCCTGCATGTTCAGCGATGCCGGGCCGGACATTCGCTGGGTGGGCAACGAACAAGGATTGGCCGGCCAGACCTGCTGGGCCACGCTCAATGCCGCCGACTTTGCCCCGGGCCACGCGGACGAAGCGCGTCTCAACTCCGGCGACCGGCCCGGCACGGATTGGCTGCCCGCCGAATGCGACGTCTCCATCCGGCCCGGCTGGTTCTACCATCCGCACGAGGACCACCAGGTCAAAACGCCCCGGCAACTGCTCGACTTGTATTTCCAGTCGGTCGGACGCGGCGCGACGCTCATGCTGAACCTGCCAGCGGACCGCCGCGGGAAGATTCCCGAGCCCGACGCGCAATCAGTGCGTGCGTTTCACCGCGCCCTGGAAAAGACATTCGCGCACAACCTGGCGCGTAAAGCTGAGGTCACCGCTTCCAATACGCGCGGCAACGAAAGCCGGTTCGGCCCCAGCAACCTGCTCGCGGGCCGGCCCGACACGTATTGGGCCACAGACGATGCAGTCACAACACCCGAGGTGGTGCTGGACCTCGGCAAACCGGTCACCTTCAATGTGGTCCGCCTTCGAGAATACCTCCCGCTGGGTCAGCGCATCGAGGCCTTCGCCCTGGACCGATGGCAGGACGGAGCCTGGACCCAGTTCGCCTCCGGCACCAGCATCGGCAACTGCCGCCTGGTGCGCAGCGCACCGGTGACGACCGGGAAAGTCCGCTTGCGCATCGTGAAGGCGCCCGTATGTCCCGCACTGAGCGAACTCGCGCTCTTTGCGGAGCCGCCGGCGCGCCCGGCGGGACGGCACGCGGCAAAGACAGCCGACGCGCCCCCCACCCTTCCCGAAGCGAAGCTCTAATAAATCACTCAGTGATAGGCACTTACACAGAAGGCTTCACTCTGGCTGCCCCAAGCCCAGCCGCAAGGCTCCATCTCGAAACAGATTCGTAAGCGCCTATGCCGACGGCGGTTCCGCATGCCACTCCCCACCCCCACCCTGTCCACACCGTCACCTCCCCGTATCCTCACCGTAGTACCTCTAACCGAAATTTCACGGTTGGGGCCATGCGAGAAAGGTAAGTCGTTGATTTGCAGCGCGAGGACCAAAAAGGTCTCCACCACAATTCAGGCTACCTCTCGCGGGTCGTTACGGGTGCCGGGGCCTGTGCCCGGCGTATGCGCGG
>DATKNZ010000182.1:0-2234 GCA_035541055.1 Candidatus Acidiferrum sp.
CTCCCGGCCCGGCGGGCACTTGTCAGCAGCGACATGTGTGCCTTAACCGCAGCTCTCGGGCACATCACCCCTGGCGCCCGGCCGAGGCTTGAGGTAGTGAACGCTGAACCAGCGCCGTGGGTCGGTCCAATAGCGCACCACCTGGAACCCGGCGCTTTCGGCGAGCTGCTGGAATTGCCCCGCAGTATATTTGTAGGAGTGCTCCGTGACAATGGTCTCATCGCGGGCGAAGGAGAAGGTCGAGCCGTCCACCGGAATGCGCTGGGGCCCACGGCTTACCAGGTGCATCTCGATCCGGCCCGCCGCCTCGTTATAGAATGCAAGATGCCGGAACCGCGCCAGGTCGAACCGCGCCTGCAGTTCCCGATTGACGCGGGCCAGCAGGTTCAGGTTGAACTGCGCCGTTACGCCCTGCGAATCATTGTAAGCCGGATTCAGCACGTCTGCCGCTTTCTGCAGGTCAACGCCGACCAGCAGGCCGCCGGACGGTCCGCTCAGGGCGGCGATGCGCCGCAGGAACACCCGCGCCTGCGCAGGCTCGAAGTTGCCGATGGTCGAGCCCGGGAAGAACACGGTGGTCGGGCCCGAGCCCTCCGGCTGAGGGGGCAGCTCGAACGGACCGGTGTAATCCGCGCATACGGGCTGCACTTCCAGGCCGGGATGCTCCCACGCCAGCCGGGCTGAGCATTCCACGAGCTGTTCGCGCGCTACGTCCACGGGGCAGTAGGCAGCCGGCCGTTCCAGGTGCTCGAGCAGCAGCCGCGTCTTCTGTCCATTGCCGCTCCCCAGGTCCACGAGGTTGGCGCCCGGGCCGATGAGCGCCGCGATTTCGGCGATGTGCCGCTGAAGGATGGCCGTCTCTGTGCGTGTGGGGTAATACTCCGGCAGCTCGCAAATGGCCTCAAAGAGGCGCGCGCCTTGCTCGTCGTAAAGGTATTTGCAAGGCAGGGACTTCTGGGGCTGCGCAAGACCAGCCAGCACGTCGCGCCGGAAGCGCTCCGCGTCCAGGGCCTGCCCACAGGCAGCCGGCTCAAGCGTCCGGCTCCCGCTCATGCGGTGTCTTTCGCCAGGCGCAGGCCGCTGAACTGCCACCGGGCGTCTGGCGGGAAGAAGTTCCGGTAGGTCGCGCGGACGTGAGACCGGGGAGTGGCGCAGGATGCGCCGCGCAGGACGTACTGGTTGCACATGAACTTGCCGTTGTATTCACCCAGAGCACCTGCGGCGGGCTGGTAGCCGGGGTAGGGCGAGTAGGCGCTTTGCGTCCACTGCCAAAGCTCGCCGAACATTTGGCGGGGGGCTTCGGAAGAAGACGTCCCCGCGGGTAGGGACGCCTCGCCGAGGCGTCCGTCCGGCGGCGGACGCCTCGGCGAGGCGTCCCCACCAGCGTCCGGCGCGGGGTGGAAGCGCCCGCTCTCCGCGAACTGTCCATCCCACAACGCGCTCGCCGCGGCAGTTTCCCATTCGGCCTCCGTCGGCAGGCGCGCT
Source organism: Candidatus Acidiferrum sp. (assembly GCA_035541055.1). GTDB lineage: Bacteria > Verrucomicrobiota > Verrucomicrobiia > Limisphaerales > UBA8199 > JAPLUA01. Next base: position 1,486 of record DATKNZ010000182.1, read on the forward strand.
CCCGCCCAGCGGGCGTACGCGTCGGCTTCGAAGTAGCTGATATGGCAGACCGGTTCGCACGGGCGCACGGGCCGCATTCCCGCAAGCGTCATCATCCACCACGCCCCATCCCGTTGCTCCCAGTAGAACGGCGCCGTCCAGCCCCGGTCGCACACCGCCGCCCAGCCCAGCGAGAGCCAGAACTCGGGCCGCTGATAGCCGCCGTCCTGCATGAATTGGAGATACTCCTGGTTGGTCACCAGCCTGTCCGCGAGGGCAAACGCGGTGAGGCATACCTGGTGCCGTGGAGCCTCGTTGTCGAAGTAGAACCCCTCCCCTTCATGTCCAATGGAGTAAATGCCCGGTCCGAAGTGGCACCATCCGCAGGCGCCGTCCGCAGCCTTGGGCATCGGCTTTTCCGGCCGAAAGCATGGCCGCAGGGGATTCGTCCAGAACACATGCTTGATGTCGGTGAGCATGAGTTCCTGGTGCTGCTGCTCGTGGTTGAGGCCCAGGATGACCAGCGGCTCCAGCCGCGCCAGGGCTGGCCCGTCCGCCGAGTGCAGGCAGCGCTCCATCGTCTCGTCCACGTGCCGGCGATAGTCGTAAGTCTCCTTGACTGTGGGACGAGAGAGAAGGCCGCGCTGAGCCCGCGCGTGCATCTTGCCGGCGGCGTTGTAGTAGGAATTGAAGAGGAACGCGTATTGCGGGTTCAGTGGGCGGTAGTCGTTCAGGCAGGGCTTGGCCACGAACGTCTCGAAGAACCAGCT
>DATKNZ010000183.1:0-28440 GCA_035541055.1 Candidatus Acidiferrum sp.
AACGGCTTTCGATGGTCGCGCCTCGCCAATCAATGCCGGCGGCTTCAAGCCGCTGCCGCGCTGCTGCGACGGATTCGTGGATGCGCGCCGGGTAATGTCCCAGGCTCGAGGCCAGGGCCTTTTCGTTGCCTAGAATCAGCAGGGCCTCGGCCCTGGCCTGTGGCTCAGCGCCCGTCGGGCTTTTGGCCAGCATGGCGGCAAGCGATTCGGCTTCCGCCTGCAGGGTGGCCGGCAATTTCAGGAACTGGCGCGGTGTGGTCCGGCGCGGGGCCTTTAGCGAGGACGCGATGGCCTGTCGAAGCTCCGGCAATCCCCGCCCCGTGCTGGCTACCATTGGCACGACCGGCACCGCGAGTTCCACCGCCAGCTTGCCGGCGTCAATCTGATTCCCGTTCGCTTCAGCCACGTCCACCATGTTCAACGCGATCAGCGTGGGGTAGCCGAGTTCGATGACCTGGCTGGCGTAGTAGAGATTGCGCTGGAGGTTCGAGGCATCCACCACAACGATGATCGTCGCGGGCGCAGGCAGCTCGGGCAGGCGGTTGAGCAGCACGTCGCGCGAGATTTGTTCGTCTATGGACTGCGGGCTCAGGCTGTAAGTGCCCGGCAAGTCGAGCACGCGGGCGTTGGAGCCGGCAGGCGCCCCGAGCAGTTTGCCTTCCTTGCGCTCGACGGTCACACCAGCGTAGTTGCCCACCTTGGCGCGCAGCCCGGTGAGCGCATTGAACAGGGTTGTCTTGCCCGAGTTCGGATTCCCCGTCAGGACGATGTAAGGCGGTCGGGCGGAGGCGGGCGGCTGCGGCACGCGGCTGGCGGGGCCGGGGCCAGCCAAGCCGACCGGCACCGCCTTGGACGGCAAGACGGCTTGATCCTCTGCGCTCGGAGGCACGGGATTCATCGGCAGGGCGGCCTAGCCGCTTGGTTGCACCAGGATTTGCTCTGCCTCGTGTTTTCTTAAAGTCAGATGGTAGCCGCGCACTTTGATCTCGACCGGGTCGCCCAGCGGGGCGAAGCGCACCAGCTCAACCGGGGTGCCGACGAGCAGGCCCATTTCCATCAGGCGCGGGCGGCTCTCGGGCGGGAGCTTGATCTCGACAACGGTAGCCTTGCCGCCGAGGGCGACGGAGGTCAGGGGTTGAAGTACTGGAGGCATAAGCTGTGATGCGTCCGCGCCGGCGCGGATCAAGCCTCCTGCAGCGCCTCCGGCAAGGCTTCCACCATGATCGAGTCCGCCAGCCGGCCCGAGATGGCCAGCCGCGCGTTGCACACCTGGCAAATGTAAGAGGACTGCCGCGCCAGCAGCTTGATGCGCTGCTCCTCGCAAAGCCCCAGCTCACGCAACCGGTCGCTTACGTCGGGCGCCATCGCGAGCCGCTTGATGCACACCACGGACCCAGCCTGAATGCGGCTTAGAGGGCATACCGCTGCCCCGGCACATTGGCCCTCGATCATCTCGAACTCGGGCGTGGGCTTACGTTTCACTGCGGGGAAACTAGGGCAGTTGAGACTGAGTTGCAAGAAGGGTTTTGGGCTGCCGGAGTGCAGGCCTGGGCCTACTTCCGGCGGCTGAGAAAGCGCTGCAGCCGGGCCATGGCCTCCTTGATGTTCTCCATGCTCGTGGCATAAGCGCAGCGGACGAACCCCTCGCCGCAGTCGCCAAAGGCCGTTCCCGGCACGAGCGCTACCTTTTCCTGGCGCAACAGCTCCAGCGCGAAGTCCTTTGCCGGGAGGCCGAACTTCGCCACGCTGGGGAACGCGTAGAACGCCCCCAGGGGCCGCTGGCATTCCAGGCCCAGGTCGGCGAACGCCGCGGCAATGAAGTTCCGGCGTCGCCGATACTCATTCACCATCTCCGCAATGTCTGATTCCGGACGGGCCAGCGCCTCCAGCGCCGCTTTCTGGCTCAGGGACGAGGCGCACAGCATCGTGTACTGGTGAATCTTCATCATGGCCTCAATCAGCTCGGCGGGACCGCAGGCATACCCCAGCCTGAAGCCGGTCATCGCCCAGGCTTTGGAGAACCCGTGCAGGAAAATCGTCCGCTCGCGCAGCCCGGGCAGGCTCACGATGCTCGTGTGCGGCGCATCGTAGGTGAGCTCGGCGTAGATCTCATCGGTGATGACCAGCAGGTCCCGCTCGCGCGCGAAGGCGGCGATGTCCTCCAGGTCGGCGCGCCCCATGACGGCGCCGGTCGGGTTGTTCGGGAAGTTGAGCATCAGCACCTTGGTGCGCGGCGTCACCCGCGCCTCGAGCATGGCGCGTGTCAGGCGGAACCCGTCCTGGGCGCGGGTCTCCACCGGCACGGGCACGCCGTGGGCGAAGAGAATGGTCGCCCGATATGAGACGTAGCACGGCTCGTGGTAGAGGACCTCGTCCCCGGGGTTGAGCAGCGCCCGCAGAGCCAGGTCCAGCGCTTCGCTGACGCCTACCGTGACCAGCACTTCGTCTTCCGGGCTGTATTCGGCCTCGAAGGCTTTGTGGACGTAGCGGGCGAGCGCCCGGCGCAGCTCGAGATAGCCCAGGTTGCTCGTGTAATGCGTGACGCCTCGCTCCAGGGCGAACACCGTGGACTCCCGCACGTGCCAGGGCGTGTCGAAGTCCGGCTCGCCGATGCCCAGGCTGATCACGTCCTTCATTTGCGTGACAATGTCGAAGAAATCCCGGATGCCCGACCGGGGGATGTCACGCACCGCGGCGTTGATGCGGTTACGGAGAGACGGTGAGCCGTTCATCGGCGCATTCCTGGTGCATCAGCACGCCGTAGCGCTTGTAGGTTTTGAGCATGAAATGCGTCGAGGTGGAGACCACGCCTTCGAGTGTGGAAAGCCGCTCGCTCACGAAGGCGGCCACCTCGCGCAGCGTCGGGCCTTCCACGAAGAGCAGCAGGTCGTAGGTCCCGCTCATCAGGTAGGCGGACCGCACTTCGGGGAAACGGCTGATGCGCTCGGAGATGGTGTTGAAGCCTCCCTCGCGCTGGGGCGTCACTTTCACTTCGATAACCGCCGTGACTTTGTCCAGCTCCAGCCGGTCCTCGTTCAGGACGGCCTGGTAGCCGCGGATCAGGCCGCTGCGCTCATACTCAGCAATGCGGCGGCTGACCTCGGCGGCTGGCACTCCGAGCATCCGCGCGATGTTTTCGTGCGATTCCAGGGCGTTGGTCTGCAGCATTCGTAACAGTTCATCCATAGTTCACCTCACGTCGGGCAGGCGGCCACGTTAGCCGCGCCGCCCGGCGCCGTCGAGCAGCGTTTTCGTGACGCAACTCCGGCGGGCCACGGTCGGCTTCTGGCCGGGCATGAGCATCGAATTTACTCGACATGCTCCGCGGCAGCTTCCTTCATCCCGGGATGGAAAAGCAGACCTTGGGGCCGGCGGCTGGCGCTGCGCGTGGCACTTTGCGCCCGCGCTACGCGTGGCTGCTGTTCGACGCCGACGGGACCCTTTTTGACTACGACCGTGCCGAATGCGCCGCGCTGGGCCAGGCCCTGGCGCGAATTGGAGTCACCTTCGATGCCGCCCGTCACCTCCCCTCCTACCGGCGGATCAACCAGGCCCTGTGGCAGGCCGTTGAAAAAGGCGAGCTGACGCCGGGGTTCGTGAAAGTGCGCCGGTTCGAGCTGCTGCTGGCCGAACTCGGGGTCAGCCACTCGGCGCCGGCTCTCAGCGCCGGCTACCTGGAGTGCCTCGCCAACTGCTCGGAGCTGGTTGAGGACGCCGAGACAGTCCTCCGGGCCCTGCACCGGCGTCATCGCATTGCCATCCTCACCAATGGCCTGAGGGAGGTCCAGCGCGGGCGGCTGGGCCGCTCTCCCATCCGGCACTACATCTCTGAGTTGATCATCTCTGAGGAGATTGGCGCCGCCAAGCCCGCCACGGAGTTCTTCGAGAAAGCGTTCGCCCGACTCGGGCATCCTGCCAAGGAAGATGTCCTCATGATCGGCGATGGGTGGGGCTCGGATATTGAAGGCGCCGTCCTTTATGGAATTGATGCCTGTTGGTACAACCCCGGACGCAAGCCACGCCCTTCGGGCCTTTCGATAGCCTGCGAGATCGCGTCGCTCCGGGAGTTGACGACCCTGGTTGGCTGAGCCCCCGAGGCTCTTTCCATTAACCCAACGGTCTCGTCAAGGCTTTGGCGTGGGGCGGTCCTCTGCCGCTTTGGAAGAGCGGGCACGCGCGAAAGCGGCGGGGGGCTGCCGCAATCTGAGACGCTGCCGCGCCATTGCGGGTTCAGGGTCCCACAGCGGGTTGAGAGGCCGTTCAGGCTCCCGTTAGTCCGGCGTTGCACCGGTGATACGCCGGTGTATCTCCCATGTGATCCGGGCCCCATGGGAGATACACCGGCGTCTCACAGGAGCCTCACCCGGAAGGCAAGGGAGGGCCTCGGGTGCGGCAGCCGTGGGCTGGGGTGTGCCAGTGCTGCCCGCCTTGGGGGGTGCCAATCCACTGCCCTGGCTAGCCTAGGCGGGTCAATACCCCAGTACACAAGACTCTCCCGGGAAGGCATCTTAGGGATATGGCGGAAGGCGCCAGCGTGAGTCCAACTGTAGCCGGCCCGGAACGGAAGCCGTGCGAATGCCCGCTGAGCGAGTACCCGTCCGTGATCCTGGCGCGGGGGTTGCTTGAGCCGATTTACCAATACATCTGCAATTTTCAGCAGGAGCGAGGAACCGGCATCGAGATCGGGGGGATGCTGACCGGGCAGTTCGTCCGGCAGGAAGGCTGGCCGGTGTTCAAGGTAAACGGGTTCATTGGCGCCGGGCCCAACGCGGACTGCACGGAGGAAAGCGTCCTTTTCGACACGGAATACCAATCCCGCGCGCTGGAGGCCATGCGCGTGCGGGAGCCCCGGACCGGCAATATGGGCTGTATCCATCTTCACCCGGATTGCCTGGATGTGTGCAGTGAGGGCGACTTGCTGGCCGACATCGAAGCCGTGAAAGCGTCGGACACGAAGGCGCTGGTGTTCTCGATCGTCACGATCAACAACCCGCGGCCCGACCCGCTCAGCCTGTTTCACCGGAATTTCAAGTTCGACTTCTATGTGCTGAGCGAGGAGCTGGGATTCGAATACCGGCACGTCCGCCCGGTGTTCGCGGACAGGATAGTGCTGGCGGGCCCGCCGGCACAGGGGGGCGTTCCTCCCGCGCAATTCCGGCGGCACTGCGCGTGGCGGCCTCGGCTGCTGAAGGATAAAAAGCGACTCGTGGCCGAGGTGCGGGCGATGGAGGAGCGCTACGGCGGGCGGGCCACGCTCCATCTGGACGGCAATCTGCTTTACTGGCGCTACACGGTCGTGGAGAGCGGGCGGCGGTTTCCCATCCAGGTCCGGTATCCGCGCCGCTACCCGTTCGAGCCGCCGCAGATCTTCAGCGAGCTTCCGCTGCCGGGTTCGCCCCACCAGATGCCGGGCAATGAGCTGTGCTGGACGAATCGCCTGGCGTCCTCCGAATGGAACCCCGCGCGGGACACCGCCGCCACGTGCATCCATGCCGCGCACCGCTGGTTCGCCTGCCTGCTCGTGTACCTCACGCTGCACAAATGGCCGGCCGAGGCGGACGACGAACTCCGCTAATCACGTGCCGTGCCGCGCCTGTCATCCCGAGCAATGAACCAGGCTGAATTCTATAGGCCGGTGACGGGGCTGCTCGACCCCGAGTGGCTGCAGATGAAGCGAGTCGCCGTGGTCGGGCTGGGCTCCGGCGGCTGCCGCGTCGCGGCGGAGTTGGGGCGCATGGGCGTGCACCTGCTGCTGGTGGAGCGCCCGGGCGAGCGGATCGAGGAGCACAACATCGTGCGGCACCTCCTGGGGTATCGCTCGCTCGGCAAATCCAAACTGAGCGAGATGGCCAGGCACGTCCGTAACTTGAACCCGACCGCCCACGTCCGGTCGTGTTCGCTGGACGTAGTCGAGCAGCAGCCTTCTTTCGAGCGACTGCTGGCGCGCTGGCACCCGGACCTGGTCGCGGTCTGCACCGACAACGAGCCCAGCAAGCACGCCATCAACGAGGTGGCCTTGCGCCTGAAGTTGCCGCAGACCGGCGGCGCGGTTTACGAGGGTGGCATTGGGGGCGAGGTGTATCGCGTGCCGGCTGGCGGAGCGTGTTACGGCTGCCTGGCCGCGCAACTGCAGCTTCACCGGCAGGTGCCCAAGGGCGCCACTCCCGACTACACCGGCGCGGGCAACCACCGCACCCCAACAACCGTCGCCCTGAACCTGGACATCGAGCAAATCGCGCTGCTGCAATGCCGCATGACTCTCGAAATGCTGCTGGAGCCGAGCCCGGGCCTGACCGGCTTGCCCCCCGAGGTCAACCTTTGTGTCTTTGCGAATCGGCTCGTGCCGGGCACCTTCGCCCGGCCCTGGCATGCCGAATTCTTCAGCGTCGAGCGGCGGCCGGATTGCCTGGGGTGCGGCCAGGCCCCGGCCAACGTCGAGGCCGAGGCCGGCAAGATTCTTTCGACGCTTCAAGGCGCGGCTCCGGGAAGCCCCACTCAACCATGGGGCTGAGCACGGTCAGCGAAGGGCTCACGCCCCTGCTGCGCTGGGCGCGTTGCTTGTTCCGCGCCCAGGTCCGCGAGCTGAGCTGCACCTCGATCCGCGCCCGGAAATCGCTGACCCTGGCCAGGCAGGTCCTGGGCGCCGCCAGCGAAGCCCAGATCAGCTTCGCAGTCCGGTGGCCCTTGGGGAAACCCATTCTGTCGCGGCGTGTCCGCGCGCAACTGTCTGCCTGTGCCGAGGCGGGAAGCGACGGAGGCGTGCCGTTGGCGGACGCCGCCTGGCGGCTGGAACAGTGGACCTTTGGCCGAACCACTCGCGCCTGCGTCCGTCTGCCGATGCAGGCCGTCGCGGGATACCGAGCCATTCAACTGGAAGTGATAGACGGCCGCGGACGGGCATTGAGCCGGCATGACATCGAGGTCCTGGGCGAGGCCCAGGCGCAAGAGCTCCGGCTGCAGCGGCTGAAGGCCGCTTGCCAGCAGCTTTGGATTCAGAGCGGTCAACATCGGCACCGGGGGAGCCTGGTGGCCGATGCGAGCGACTTTGTGGCCCCCGAGTTCACGATCCCGGCCTCCGACCTGGGCGCCGCCCTGCCGGCCTGCTGGACGGAAGTCGCCTGGAGCCTGGTGGCCGGCAAACGACGCACGCCCCTGGAACGAAGGCCCATTCTGCTGGCCGGGGACGCACTGACCGTCAGGGCGACACCTATCTGCCTTCGAGATCGAGGCCTGTTCCCCCACGCCGGCTCCTACTGCGTAGTGGGTGCGATAGCCGGCCGGGCGGTAGCCGCGTTTCCGTTTCGGCTCGTGGGCCGCCGCGAATGGCTCGAGCAGGTGAAGGTCAGCCGCGTCGAGCTGGCCGCCCAAACGATCAACCGCCATCTCCGCCTCGAGCGGGGCGCCCTTCGCTGGGGCACGCACGTCGCCTTCCGGCCCATCGTGCGGATCGAGACCAGCATCCCCGTCCCGAACTGCCCGGTGCGGTTCACGGCGCGCCTGTCGCGCGGCGAGCGTGTGCTGCGCACCGAGGAGCACTCCCTTTGCCTGAGGCGCAGCTCGCAATGCGTGTGGCTGAGGCGCTTCGCCATCCTCGACCTCGGGGCCAAGGTGCGTGCCAAACCGGTGCGTCTGACCCTGAGCGTGCAGGTCAATGATGAGCGCAAAATCACCTGGCCGATCATCGTTCTGCCCGCCGAACATCTGACCAACTCCGAAGGGCAACTGAAATGCAGCCTGGCCGAGCTATCCCTAGACGAGGATGCCTACAACGAGATCGTCACGCGGCTGGAATCCGCCCAGGCGACGCGCACGGGGTCGGGCGGTCCCGGCCCATACACCGTTGTGCCGTAGCCGCCACCCTGCGCCAACCGCCCGAATCCGAATTCCGCAACCCGGAATCCGAAACGCCTTCACCGGCTAACACCGAAAATGACACAAACCTGCCCCCAGCGAGAGCTTTGAGCATTTGAGATTTGAGCATTGGCATTTGTTTCGGATTTCGTGCTTCGGATTTCGTGCTTCCCCCATCTCAGCTTCGGCTACGGTGAATCCCCCACTTGCCCTTGCCGCGAGCAGAGGCGACGCTCGCAACGGGGAGCCGGGCCGTGGCGACGGCCGCATACAAGAAAAGGAAGCAGCTATGGCAAAGACAGGCGCGGACGTTCTGATCGAGACACTGATTGATTGGGGGGTGGACATCATCTTCGGGTTCCCGGGCGACGGCATTGACGGCATCATGGAATCGCTGCGCACGCATCGGGAGCAGATGCGTTTCCTGCAGGTGCGGCATGAGGAATCCGCCGCCTTCATGGCCTGCGCCTACGCCAAGTACACCGGGCGGTTGGGCGTCTGCCTGGCGACGTCCGGGCCCGGCGGCATTCACCTGCTCAATGGCCTTTACGACGCCAAGATGGATACCCAGCCCGTGCTGGCCATCACCGGACACCATTACCACGACCTTATCGACACCCACGCGCAGCAGGACGTGGACCTGGACCGCGTCTTCATGGACGTAGCGGTTTACAGCACGCGGGTTATGGGCCCGGAGCACGTTTCAAATGTCACTCACATGGCTTGCCGTATGGCCTTAAGCCGCCGGGGCGTGGCGCACATTAATTTTCCCATAGACTTCCAATCCATGGAGGTCAAGAAAGGCCACCCCTCTCCGCGCGGCAAACACCAGGGCAACACGGAGACCTTCGCGCGCGGCGCGGCGCTGCCCTGCAAGGAAGACCTCAGGCGCGCGGCGGACGTCCTTAACGCGGGCAAGAAAGTAGCCATCCTGGCCGGCGCCGGCGCGCTGGGTGCGACCGATGAACTCATCGCCGCGTCCGAGAAGCTGGGCGCTCCGATTATCAAAGCCCTTCTCGGGAAGGCCTGCGTGCCCGATGACGACCCGCACACCACGGGCGGCATCGGCCTGCTGGGCACGGCGCCTTCCCAACTGGCCATGGAGGAGTGCGATACGCTTTTCATGATTGGCAGTTCCTTCCCCTACATGGAGTTCCTGCCCAAGCCTGGCCAGGCGCGGGGCGTGCAGATAGACCTCGACCCGGCGCGCATCGCCCTGCGTTACCCGGTGGAGATCGGCCTGGCCGGCGACAGCAAACGGAGCCTGACAGAGCTTCTGCCCCTGCTCGAGTACAAGCAGGACCGCTCGTTCCTGAAGAAGGCGCAGGACGGAATGAAAGAGTGGTGGCGGAGCATGGAGGAGCGAGGCACCCGCGCGGACAAACCTATGAAGCCGCAGGTGGTAGCCTGGGAACTCGGCAAGCTCCTGAAGGAAGATGCGATCGTTTCCTGCGACAGCGGCACCATCGCCACCTGGTGGGCGCGGCAGATCAAGGCCAAACGCGGGCAGAAGTTTTCGCTTTCCGGGACCCTGGCCACCATGGCCAATGGGCTGCCCTACACGATGGCCGCGCAGGTGGCCTATCCCAAACGCCAGTGCGTCGCGTTCGTCGGCGACGGCGGCTTCTCGATGCTCATGGCAGACTTTGTGACCGCGGTGAAGTACGAACTGCCGATCAAGGTCGTGATCATCAAGAACAATGTGCTGGGCCAAATCCGGTGGGAGCAGATGGTGATGCTGGGCAACCCGGAATACGGCGTCGAGCTACAGCCGATTGACTTCGCCATGTTCGCCCGCGCCTGTGGCGCCGTGGGCCTGACCGTGACCGACCCTGCTAAATGCTCGTCGGTCCTCGAGGAGGCGCTAAACGTTCCCGGCCCGGCGCTGGTGGAAGCCCTGGTAGATCCCTTCGAGCCACCGCTGCCCGGCAAGATCAAGCCCGAGCAGGCGCTGCGCTTCGCCGAGTCGCTGGCTCGCGGCCAACCGATGCGCATGCGCATCGCCACCACGATCCTCGAAGACAAGGTGAAGGAACTGGTTTGACGGGAATTCCATCAAATAGGGGAACATCCAACTTCCAACATCGAACATCCAACAACCCATAAGCGCTGCGGTTTCAGCCACTGGATGTTGGTTGTTCGATGTTGGATGTTGGATGTTCCCATGCCTGCCGCGTGCATAGCCCCGATGCAGGCTAAAGCCAGCGTGAGGGCTATCCCTGACCTCCACGGGGAGGGCGAGCGTCCCCGTGAGCCCTGATCTTCCCAAATGGCCAACGATGTCAGGGCTCGCGCGGACGCTCGCCCTCCCCTAGTCGCCGTCAGTCTCGTTTCGAGAAATACCAGAGCAGCCCAAATGCGCCCAGGGCGGCGATCGAGGCCATTACTACTCCCCGCCGGCGCCGCACCAGGTCAACTGCCGCCGAGGGCAATTGCTGCACCAACCCCGCGATCTTGCCAGGCGATTCCTCGAACCGCTCAACATCCGAAGGCATATTTTTCTTGTTCCAGGTTTTCGGCGTAGCCGAAGCCATTTCCGTTGTCTTCATCAAAGACAGGGTACGGAGGCGGCGAACCTCCTCCAAGTGGGGCCAAGACCCCGTGGGCCGACGCCGAGGTCCTACCCCGCATGTTTCACCCTTCCATGGAAACGGCAACCAGGCGCCGCGTGAGGGCACGCGGCCTACAAGCGGGCGGCGCCGCCCCTGTAGGCCGCGTGCCCTCCCGCGCCTTCGGGTGTGAAATATGCAGGCTAAGGCCGAAATCCGAGCGCAATCGGCGGAGGGTTGTAGCGCTGAAGCGTTGAGGCGCTATAGCCCGCGGGGGCGTCTCTGGGCGAGCACGTTTCTAACGCGCCCGTCGTCCCTGGGCAGCAAACCCTCCTTGACGATGGAAAACTGCAGGGGATGACAAGGAGAGACTTAGGGAGTATCTTGCAGCGTAGAAACGAAAGGAGTCGAAAATATGAACTCAACGGCAGTAGAGACCGGATATAGACCGGCCTATGAAGGAACCTCAACAAAGACTATGGCGGGCGGCGCGATCCTGGAAGGGATAGGCGGCATCGCTGTCATCGCCCTGGCAATTGTGGGGCTGGCAGGGGTGCTCTCCAGGGAGATGGCCGGGATCGCCTCCATTATTCTCGGAGCAGCCATGTTGATCGAAGGCGGCGCGTTTGCTGCCAGCCAATATGAGGTGTTCCGGGGCGAAGGCGGCACGGCCGCAAGGTTCGCGCGATGGAGCCAGTCGCTGGACGCCGGGTTCCTGGGCGCCTTGGCAGGCGTCGTCCTGGGCATCCTGTCCCTGCTGGGAATAGCGCCTCTTACGCTAGTCTCAGTTGCGGCACTGGTGTTCGGGGCCACCTTTGCGTGCAGCGCCTTCTCAGCATGGGGTTCGAGCAAACGGGTGAGCGTCGGCCTGGCCGGGCTCGTGCTCGGCCTTCTGGCTGTGTGCGGCCTAAGCTCGCTGACGCTGGTGCTCGTTGCCTTCCTGTGCCTGGGCAGCGCCGCTATTTTTAGCGGGGCAGCTACAAGCGCAACGATGGTGACGGAAACCCACCAGCGGCCCGCGGCCTGAGAACCAAGCCCGTCGTAAACCTCAGCCCGGGGCGGGGCCGAGAGGCCTTGCTCCGGGTCGTGGGGAAAACTCGCATCGAATGAAGTGGGCTAAAGCGTAGAAGCGTGCTACGTGTTGCGTATCCCGTGCCCGACACACTTCACGAAACACGCACCACGTCCCGCTTCACCGCTTCAACGTTTCAACTCACCACTGCCGTATCCGGTAGAAGCGTGGGTCGGCTCCGGCGATTGGGTCCTTCAGCAACGTGAGGGCGCCGTTCCCGGCGTTGGTCGCGTCGCCGCTCCAGTCGCCCCCGGTAACCGTGCTCTCGGATTCGAGGGCGTAATGCCTTCGGGCCAGCGTCTGGGCCAGTGTGGTGAATTGGCTCGCGCTCAGCTTTGATGACAGCAGCAGCGGCAGGGGCAGCCCGCCACCGGTGAGCGCAATCGAGTGGTATTCCCCGGCAGAAAGCGCCGCCACGTCCGTCGCCCCGGCAGCGAGGTCGCACTGCCCGTTCAGGTCAGAGCCCCATGCCGCCATGGTGCCGTCGGCGTTCAGGGCGAGCGTGTGAGCGCCGCCGCCTGCGATGGCCACGGCGTTCGTCAGCCCGGCAGGCACGTCGCACTGGCCCTGCGAATCATCTCCCCAGGCCGCTATGGTCCCATCCGCGCGCAACGCCAGGCTGTGATAATCGCCTGCGGCGACCCCGATCACATTGGTTAGCCCCGTGGGCACGGTGGACTGGCCGGCATAGTTGCCGTTGGCGTCCGTGTTTTGTCCCCAGGCCACGACCGTGCCGTTGGACTGCACGGCCAGGCAGTGGCTCCCTCCGGCGGCAACAGCCACCACGTTGCTCAGCCCAGGCGGAACATTTGTCTGCCCATACGTATTGTCGCCCCAGGCCGCGACCGTCCCGTCGCGCCGCAAAGCCAGGCTATGCCACGTGCCCGCCGAAACCGCGATCACATTGCGCAGGCCGGCGGGAACATTCGTTTGCCCGGAGTCATTCGCGCCCCAGGCCAGCACGCTCAAATCGTTCTGGATCGCCAGACTATGGTAGCCCCCGGCGGCAATAGCCAGCGCCCCCGCAGAGCCCCCCGGCACGTCACATTGCCCCGCCGAATCGGAGCCCCAGGCCACGATGCTTCCATCCGACCGCAAGGCTAGGTTATGCCACGCGCCGGAGCTGAGGGCGACAAGGTTCGTGGCGCTGGAAGGCACATTGAGCTGGCCCATGCTGTTGTCGCCGGACAAAGCCCAGCCGGTAACCGCCAAGTACGCCTCGACGCTGGTCGCGACGCCACCGAAGTTCGAGACCACCACCGAGTAGTATCCGCTGTTGGACGGCCAGGCCGCGGGGATAGTGTAGGCAGTGGTAGTGGCGCCGGGCAGGGGAACGTCGTTCAAGCGCCACTGGTAGAAGAGCGGCGGGCTGCCGGACACGACCACGGTGAAGTTCGCGCTTTGCCCGGCCAGCACTCCTTGCGGCTGCGGCTGCGTGGTGATCATCGGCGGCATGCTCAGCACCAGCAGGGCGTTCGAGCTGGTGACGCTGCCCACGGCGTTGGTGATGACGACGCTGTAGGTGCCGAAGTCGCCGTTCTGCACGTTGGTCTTCGTGAAGCTGCTGCCCGTGGCCCCGGTGATCGGCGATGAGTTAAGGCGCCACTGGTAGCTCAGCGGCAAGCTCCCGCCCGCGGCCACGGCGAAGCTCGCGGTGCTGCCGACGCTCACGTACAGGGTCTGCGGCTGCAGGAAAATCGTGGGACCGGCGTTCGGCACAAAACCGCCTATCCGGATCGTGTTGTCGCCGCCGTCAGCCACGCACAGCACGCCCGCGCTGTTGACCGATACCCCCGCCGGCCACGTGAACAGCGCGTTGGTGCCCAGCCCGCCCGCGCTCCCGCTCACCTCCGCCAGCCCGGCGACCGTGCTCACGACCCAGTTGGTGCCGGCCTGAGCCAGCTTGCGCAACGTGTAGTTACCCGTATCGGCCACATAGACGTTCCCCGAACCGTCCACGGTGATGCCCAACGGCCCGCAGAAGCGCGCCCCGTTGTTCGTGCCATCGGTGTTGCCCCACACGCCGCCGAGGCCGGCCAGCGTGCTGACCGTGCCGGACGGCGTGACACGGCGGATGAGGTGATTGTTGAAATCGCTCACGTAGAGGTTCCCCGAGCCGTCCAGGGCGATGCCGGCCGGGCCGTTGAAACGCGCTGCGCTGTTGGTCCCATCGGCGCTACCCGCATTGCCGACCGAGCCCGCCAGCGTGGTGACCGCGCCCGCCGATGTGATCTTGCGGATGGTCTGGTTCCACGTGTCCGCCACATACACATTGCCCGCGCCGTCCGCGGCAATACCCGTCGGGTGGTAAAAGCGGGCGGTGCTGTTGGTGCCGTCGTCCGGCCCGTATTGGCCCGCAGACCCCGCCAGGGTGCTCACGCTGCCGCCGGGCGTGACCTTGCGGACTGTCCCATTCACGGAGTCAGCCACATAGATGTTGCCCAGGCTGTCCAGCGCGATGCTTTGCGGGCCGTAAAAGCCGGCCTTGGCGCCTGCGCCGTCGCTACTGCCGGGCACGCCGGCGGAGCCGGCCAGCGTGCTGACTACGCCGCTGGGCGGAATCTGCCGGATCGTGCTGTTCTCGCTATCGGCCACATAAGCCGTCCCCGCGCCGGAAAGTGCTACTGCCCCCGGTCCAAAAAAGCGCGCGTTGCCGCCCGTGCCATCCGCGCTGGCCGCGGACGGTGAGCCGGCCCAGGTGGTCACGAGCCAATTGCCGCCGCTCAGCGCCAGGCTGCGGATCGTTCCGTTGCCTGAATCCGCCACATACAGCGTGACGTTATTTGTGCCCCAGGCGGCGATGCCCTGTGGGCCGCGGAACCTGGCGGCGCTGTTCGTACCGTCCGCGCTGCCGAAAACGCCGGGCGACCCCGCCAGCGTGCTGACCGCTCCTGACGGGCTGATCATCCGCACCGTGCTGTTGAAGTAATCCGCCACGTAAATGTTCCCTGAGCCGTCCACAGACAGGGCGGCAGGCTGGTAGAAGCTGGCGTTAGTGCCGTTGCCGTTGGCGCTGCCGTAAACGCCGGGAGAACCCGCCAGGGTGGTTACCGACCCGCCGGTCGTCACGCGGCGAATGATCTGGTTGGCGGTATCAGCGACATAGAGCGTGCCGCTGTTATCAATAGCGATGCCCTGCGGTTCATAGAAGCGCGCCGCGCCGCCCACACCGTCCCCGCTGCCGAAGCTGCCCGCCGCGCCGGCCAGCGTGCTGACGGACCCGGCGGGCGTGACGGTCCGGATAGTGTGGTTCCAGGTATCGGCCACATACACGTTGCCCGACTTGTCCACCGCCACGCCTTCCGGCTCGTAGAACAGCGCGTTCGTGCCGGTGCCGTTATTCGTGCCGCTGACGCCCGGCCACCCGGCCAGCGTGCTGACGGTGTAGTTGGTCCCGGAAGGCGTCAGCTTGCGGATAGTGTGGTTGCCCGTGTCCGCCACATACAGACTACCGGTGCTGTCCACCGCGATGCCCAGAGGTTGGTTGAACCGGGCGGCCGCGCCGAGGCCGTCGGCGATGCCAGTCATTCCCGGCGTGCCGGCCAGCGTCGTTGTCACCCCCGCGGGCGTGATGCGGCGGATGGTGCTGTTGTCCGTGTCCGCCACATACAGGTTGCCGCTGCTGTCCAGGGCGAGGTTGCCCGGGTTATTGAACTGCGGGGCGTTTCCTGTGCCATCGGCGCTGCCGCGCCCGGCGTAGCCGGCCAGGGTGTTGATCGCCAGGGATTGGGCGCGCAGGCCGGAAATCGAGGCCATCAGAAGTGCGCAGACCACAGCCCGGCGGATGATCATTCGGTTCATATCAGGATGGAAACGCGGCGTCAGTTGTTGGGGTTAACGCGGTGCCACCGTTTAGGGCCGAATCTGAGCCTGTCGCAACCGCTCAACACGACGGTGACGTTGACATACCCTACGAATGAGTTCAACCACTGAATCGTGGACAGTGGCGAGGGCGAAACGACCCCCGGCCGCAACGGCCAGCCTGCCCCGTGTGGGCCCTGCGATATCCTCGTCAGGGCCCGGTGTGTCTCCCATGTGGATCGCTCCCCATGGGAGACACACCGGGCAATTGCCAGGGACCCAGGCCAACCACCGGCCATATAAGCTGAATCTGCTCGCGTTAGGGGGCTCTGACGGACATAATGGCTTTACCGTATGTTAGCATTCCTGCTCAGAATCTGGGGGTTGGCCCGCCGTTATCGCGGCCGCCTCCTGTTGGGAGTGCTTACGGGGGTCGTCAGCGGCCTGATCGAGCCGCTGATGATTGTGGCCGCAGTCTTCGTGTATGGCCTCATCTTCCACGTGCAAGAGCCGATTACGGTGACGGTGCCGCCCGCCGCCTCGAAATTCATGCCGGAATTTGCGCGCCACTGGTTCGAGTCCGCGCATCAGTGGATGGAGTCCGCCCAGCAGACCCTCAGCAGCAACCTGCATACGCACCCCTGGAGCGCAGCGGCGCTGGTCGCCGTCATCCCACTGGTGATGTTGCTGCGCGGCGTCTTCTCCTATCTCAACATCTACTTCCTCCAGTGGGCCGCCATCCGCACGGTAACGGACCTGCGCACGCGGCTGTTCGATCACCTGATGAACCTCTCGGCCGGGTTCTTCAGCCGCCATCGCACCGGGGAGTTGGTCTCCCGGCTCATGGGGGATACCGGCGTGCTGCAGAACATCATCAGCAACGCCATGTCGGTCCTGGTCAAGGACCCGGTTACGCTCATCGGCATGTTGATCCTCCTGCTGTCGCAGGCGCCCCGCCTGACGCTGCTTTCGGTTGTGATTCTCCCGGTCTGCGTGGTGCCGATTGTCATCTACAACCAAAAGGTGCGCCGCTCGACCCGCGCGATGCAGCTCCACTCAGTGGACCTCAGCAATGTGGCCACCGAGTCTTTCGCCGGTAATCGCATTATAAAGGCCTACAACCTGGAAGCGACCGTGGTTCAGCGGTTCAAGGAGACTGGCGGCAAATTCATTGGCCACTACATGCGGATCGTCCGCTCCTCCGAGATTCCAGGGCCGTTGCTCGAGTTCGTCGGCGCGATCGGCGTGGCGCTGGTGCTGCTCTACCTGGTGACCATATCTCCCGAGAAGGCGCCCACGCAGAAGGAATTCCTCGTTTTCGTGGGCGGCATCTTCTCCATGTATCGGCCGCTGAAGAACATCACCCGGCTCTACAACAACCTGCACCAGGCGCGCGTGGCCACTGAGCGGGTGTTCGAGTTCCTCGCTACGCAGAATGACATCCCGGAACCCGCCCGCCCCAAGGCGCTCCGGGCGGCCGGCGCCGCCATCGAGTTTGACGACGTCGCGTTTGCTTACGACGCGAAGCCTGTCTTGGAGGGCATCAACCTGACCGTGAAGCCCGGCGAGTTGGTGGCGCTGGTCGGGGCGAGCGGCTCGGGCAAGACAACGCTGACGCACCTGCTGCTACGCTTTTACGACCCGACTCAGGGTGCCATTCGGATTGGCGGCACCGACCTGCGCGAGGTCTCCTCCCGCGACCTGCGCAACCAGATTGCCGTGGTCACGCAGGAGACGGTGCTCTTCTTCGGCTCGATCCGGCACAACATCGAACTGGGCAGGCCGGGCGCTACGGACGCCGACATTATCCAGGCAGCCAAGCACGCCTACGCCTATGATTTCATCATGAAGAAGCCGCAGGGCTTTGAGAGCCAGATCGCGGAGCTGGGCACCGGCCTTTCGGGGGGCGAGCGCCAGCGGGTGGCCATCGCCCGCGCGCTCGTAAAGAACGCCCCAATACTGGTTTTGGATGAGGCCACCAACTCGCTCGATGCCGAATCCGAGCGCATTGTGCAGGCCGCGCTGGAGGAGCTGATGGTCGGGCGCACCACTTTGTGCATCGCCCATCGGCTTTCCACGATCCAAAAGGCGGACCGCATACTGGTGATGGACGCCGGGCACATCGTCGAGAGCGGCACCCACGCCGAGCTGCTCCAGGCGCGCGGCGTGTATGCCAAGCTCTACGAGCTTGCGGTGAGCACTGGCAGCCCCGAACCGGTCGCGACGTAGGCGCAGGGCAGGGGGCCGGTCTGCGAGCCGCCGCCGTTTATCGCGGAGCCTTCTCCAGGTAATTGGCAACCCACAGCTCGAACAAGAGCAGCGTCCACAACTGCTTGCGGTTATCCCGGGTCCCCTGGAGGTGCTCGGACAACAGACGTTCTACCGTGCGAGGGTTAAAGATACCCTGCTGCTTGATCCTGGAAGGTGAGAGCGTGTCCGCGACAAGTTCCCGCAGGCCGTTGCGGAACCATTTGGCAATCGGGATGCCAAAGCCCTTCTTGCCACGCGCCAGGATCTCCGTAGGCAACTTGCCCTGCATGGCCTGTTTCAGGATGTATTTGCCCTTGAATCCCTTGAGCTTAAGGCGCGACGGAATGGAGTTGGCGAACTCGACAAACGTGTAGTCCAGGAACGGCGCGCGCGCCTCCAGGGAGCAGGCCATGCTGGCACGGTCCACCTTCACGAGGATGTCCTCGGGCAGGTAGAGCTTGCAGTATTGGTAAATCAGGCGCTGCAAGGGATCGCGGGAGGCGCAGTCCTTCTCCACCCGGGCAACGTCCTCGTAATCATCAACCGCCGGCGCCGTTCCCGCCAGCAGCTCGGCTTGCTCCGCCGGCGTGAACGAACCCAGCCACATTTGGTCGCGAATGCCCGCCGATTCCCGCGCACCGCGCAGGAACCGCTTGACCTTGAAGTCTAACGAGAAGTTCTCAGTCGAGACAGGCAACAGGTTCGCCAGGGGCAGCACCAGGCGCTTATGGACGGCTCCCGGCAGGCGGTAAAACCGGGCGAGCCGGTGCGCTGCGAAAGTCGGGTAGCCTGCGAACAGCTCGTCCCCGCCGTCCCCGCCCAGCGCCACGGTGACATGCCGCCGCGTGAACCGAGACAACAAGTAGGTCGGTATGACCGAGGCATCCGCGAACGGCTCGTCAAGAAGGCCGGCGACGTCCGGCAGCAGGTCGAGCAGGACACGGCTTTGGAGTACCTCTTCGTGGTGCTCCGTGCCGAAGAACTCCGCCACGCGGCGGGCATAGCGGGACTCGTCAAAGGACGCCTCCTCAAACCCGATGGCGAAAGTCTTGATCTGCGCCGCCGGCCGCAGCTCCGCCATCATGGCGACCACGGAGCTGGAGTCTATGCCCCCGCTCAGAAAGACTCCAAGGGGGACATCGCTGATGAGCCGCAGCCGCACCGCCTCCTTGAGCCGGGCCCGCAGCTCCTCGGCGATCTCCGCTTCCGAGCGGTGGAGAGGCTCAGGGAACTTTACATCCCAATATCGCTGTACCCGGATATCCCCCTGCCTCCAGGTCAACGAATGCCCGGGAGGCAGCTTGTTGACTCCCTTGAAGATGCAGTGCGGCGAAGGGACGTATTCGTAGGCGAGGTATTTGCTAAGACTCCTCGGGTCCAGCTCACGCGGGCAGTCCGGGTGCTGCAGCAGCGCCTTGACCTCGGATCCGAACAGGAGCTGGGTGGCGGTTGCCCGGTAGTAAAGCGGTTTCTTGCCCAACCGATCCCGCGCCAGAAAGAGCGTCTGGTTGCCGCTGTCCCAAATCGCCGCGGCGAACATCCCATTGACCGCGCTGACGCAGTCCGTTCCCTTTTCCTCATACAGGTGCAACAGGGTCTCGACATCGCAGTGGGTGCGGAACTGGTGGCCCTTCGCCTCCAACTCGCGGCGCAACTCCTGGTAATTGTAGAGCTCGCCGTTGCACACGATCCAGAGCGAGCCGTCCTCGTTGCACATCGGCTGCCGGCCGCCTTGCAGGTCAATAATAGCCAGCCGCCGGAAGCCCATTCCGACGGCTGTGCCGCCGCGTTCTGAAAGATGGTAGTCCTCGTCGTCAGGCCCGCGGTGGCGCAGCGTGCTGGTCATGCGCCGCAGGGCCTCCTGGTCCACAGGCCCCGTGGTCTGGACGATGCCGGCAATGCCGCACATGGGCGGTCGTCAGGAACCTCTGGCTGCGGCTTCGTCCCGCACCGCCTGCCCCTGCGCTTCGCCCGGCGGCCCGAAGTTCCTCATCTCCCTCACGTAATAGATCGGCTTGCCTTGCGACTCGTGGTAGGTGCGCACGATCAATTCCGCCAACAGGCCCATGACGATGAAGTTCACGCCCAGAATCGCCAGGAACACGGCGATGAGGATGACCGGGTTGTTATGCACGTAAACGTGGTAATAGAACTTCTCCCAGAGCGTCTCGAGCCCGGCCAGGACAGCCAGGGCGAAGAGGGTGCCACCGATCGCGCCAAACATGTATAGCGGCTTGGTGGAGAAGTCTGCCAGGAACTTTACCGTGATCAGGTCCAGCAGCACTTTAAGCGTGCGCTTCAGGCCGTATTTGCTCTGGCCGAACTGCCGTGGGTGGTGCCGCACCTCCATCTCGCCAATACGTGCTCCCATGAGATTGGCCAGGGCTGGGATGAAGCGGTGCATCTCGCCATAGAGGCGGGTGCCCTTCAGGATCTCGGCACGGTAGGCTTTGAGCGAGCAGCCGGAATCGTGCAGCTTGACGCCGGTCATGGCGCCGATCAAGCGGTTCGCGATGCGCGACACCACCTTGCGGATGACCTCCTTGTCCTGCCGGTCACGGCGCCAGCCGCTGACGACGTCATAGCCCTCCTCCAGCCTGGCGAGCAGGAGTGGGATATCCGCCGGGTCGTTCTGCAGGTCCCCGTCCATCGGGATGATCACCTTCCCGCGCGCATGGTCGAACCCGGCAGACATGGCGGCCGTCTGCCCGAAGTTGCGGCGCAAGTTGATGACCTTCACAGCGGGATCAGCATCGGCCAGTCGGCATAGGGCTTCGTAAGTCTTATCCGTGCTGCCGTCATTGATGCAGATGATCTCGTAAGAACGGCCCGAGGTGCCCAGCACCGCGGCGAGCTGCGTGTACAGCGGCCTCACGCTCTCCTCCTCGTTATAAAGAGGAACGACGATGGACAGGTCGAGGTCGCCGGGCATGGCTAGTGGACGCGCATGGCAGCGAGCTCAGCCGGGCGCCACTAGCGGTGCCGGCGCAGGAGCGGGGGATTGCCTCCCAATGAACGCGGCGAGCATGGCTACGAAGATGACGGCCATCGCGGGATGCCAGAACAGGGCGAAGTAGTTCCCGAAGAGCGGGTGCAGGGCATTGGGCAGCAGGCCCATGCTCAAGGCCATAGCCGAGATGGCCCAGCCGAGGGGGCGCGCCGCGCGCATTTCGGGCCGCAAAAGGAAGAGTGTTCCCCACGCCGCCAGGGCAGGCGCGAGGATGCCGTAGCTGTTCTCCTCTGTCATCGGGTTGAACAGCATGAGATAACCGGTGGCCAGGGCATACAGCCACAGGCAGGCCAGCGGTTCCCGGACCCGCCGGGCGCCCCAAACCCACAAGCCCGCTGTCAGCGCTCCGGCCAGCACGCGGATGGTTTTCGAGGCGCCGGGCGGAAGCGAAGTCCCAAACGTGCGCAGGATGCCGTTAAGGTCCGCGAACCGATGCTCCGTCACCACCGCACACGCCTGTAAGTTGCTCCAGGCGGAATGAAGCTGTCCCCACACGTATGACGGCGGCCCAAACAGGAACGGAAAGATCGCCAGGCCGACGAAGGCAAGCGCCACGCGCCAGCGCAGTGGCCGGTAAACCAGCGGCGCGAGGAGTATCAGCACCAGCCCCAGGGGTTTTATGGCGGTATTCAGGGCCATCAAGCCGCACGCCAGCCCCCAACGCCGCTCCAAGAGCGCGGTGGTTGCCATGAGCGTGAGGCCGCTGAAAACCGCATTCGCATTTCCAAAGCGCAGCGACGTCATGCACAGCGGCATGGTCAGGACCGAGGCCCAAAGAAACGCTTGCTCCCAGTCCGGCCCAAACGCTGCACGGCTCAATTGCCAGAGGCCAACCACCAGTGTAGCGGCATTGCAGAACCGCCACAGCACCTCCCCCAGCGCGAGCGGCAGAACATGGAAGGGCGTGAACAGCACGGCAAAGTGAGGCAGGTAGTTCATCCCGGATGGGCCGACGTAGAGTCCCCGACCGCTCCACCAGTTGGCGGCGGCAAAATGGTAGCTGTCCAGCGTGACGGTCTCGCGCGTCGGATGCAACACCACCAGCACGCCGATCACGATCATCGGCACAACCCAAAGGGCCATTCCCAGCCCCGCTGCCCGGCGCGGCTCGCGCACCCAACGCGCCAATGCGCTCGGCCCGGGATGTTGCAAGGATTGGGTTGGCACGGGGCCAGACTGTTCCAGAGGTCTAAAGGGGCGTCGAGCAGAAAGTGGCCCCGGGGGCGCTCCGGGCAAGTCGCCTGCTATCCCTGCGTAGGCATGGGCCGCGGCCGGTTCTTCCGCGCCACCAGCCAGCGATTCAGCTCGAAGAAACGGCGCCGCCGCGAGACCGGCTCAATCGGCGTCGTGAAGACGCGCTCGAAGAAATCCAGCAATCGTTCGGGGTTGAAGAACTCGTTGGGCTGGTTGCCGTGGAAATAAGGCTGGCGCGCATACCCCAGGTATTGGGCGTCATCCCGGTCCAGCG
The DNA here is from genome assembly GCA_035541055.1 of Candidatus Acidiferrum sp. Classification (GTDB taxonomy): domain Bacteria; phylum Verrucomicrobiota; class Verrucomicrobiia; order Limisphaerales; family UBA8199; genus JAPLUA01. Next base: position 22,002 of record DATKNZ010000183.1, read on the forward strand.
CGATGATCTTCTCGATCAGCGCCTCGTCACTGCCGTGATCGTAGTAGCTAAGAAAGCTCTTAGGATTAAACTCCTCGCCCACGCGCGGATTACCCCAGTAAATCGGTACGGTGCGGGCGAGCATGGCGTCGTAGAGTTTCTCTGTCGTGTAGCCCTCGTGCGACTCGTTCTCGAAAGCCAGGTTGAACTTGTAGCGGCGCAGGAATTCCACCTTGGGGTTCCAGCCCCAGGGGATGGGGCCGCCGATATTGTTGAGGAACTTGCCCCCCGAATCCACCTTCTTGTAGCGCGACAGCTTCTGGAAGAACTCCATGCGCTTGCGGTTCTTCTTGGGATGGTTGGTGCTGACCACGAAGGAGCAGAAGCCCGTCTTCTCTGCCAGCATCCGCTCCGGGTCCTCGTTCTGCCGGATCAGCGGCTTGAAGCCGTCCCGCCACGCCACGTAAAACGGCAGCCGCAGGTGCCTCGGATCATCCAGGTAGTTCGGCGTCAGCGCGTAATCGCACTCCAACCAGTCCGGCAGATACCATTCCGTGCCCACGTGAATCCGGACGCAGTTGTGCAGCCGATGCAGGTGCTGGTTCGGGTCGAAATAGAGCAGGAAATCCGGGCAGTCCGCGAGCTCCACGTCAAACCGCCGCTGCAATAAGCGGATAAAGAAGTTGTTCGTTTTAATGAAGCCCGGCCCCATGTCACAGAAGTCCAGCCGCACTTTCATTAGCGTCGTCAACGGCGCCAATTAACCGGCGGGGGCAGCGAAATGCAAGTTCCGCCTGGGCGGGCATGAGTGCGCGCATGCGTACTGCACTTGACGAACCGGCAGCGAGGGCTTTGATTTAGAGAAATCAGCCACAAGACGTATGCGCACCATCAACCTGCCTCAGCGTGCCAGCCGTATCGCGCGCGGCTTCTTCGCCGTCGCACTGCCTTTTATCATCGCCCCGCCCAGCCGGGCCGCCGCCCCCGCAACCGATGCCAGCGTGTGCATCGCCTGCCATCAGAAGATCAACCCGAACATCGTGGCCGACTGGAGCGTGAGCCGGCACGCCGAGGTGAAGGTCGGCTGCCCCGATTGCCACGGGGACGGCCATACCTCGACCAACGATGTTGCCAAGGTGCAGCTCCCTACACCGGACACGTGCGGCGAATGCCACGACACGCAGCTCAAGCAGTTCAAGACCGGCAAACACGCCCTCGCCTGGGCTGCGATGAAGGCCATGCCCACTATCCATTGGCAGCCGATGGCCATGACCGAAGGCATGAAAGGCTGCGGCGCCTGCCACAAAATCGGCCTCAAGACGCCCCAGGAAATGAAGGACCTGCGGCAAACCAGCGCCGGCTTCGGCGTGGCCTCCTGCGATTCGTGCCACACACGCCATACCTTCTCGAAGAAAGAGGCCCAGCAACCCCAGGCTTGCGAGACCTGCCACATGGGCTTCGACCATCCCCAATGGGAGATGTATTCCGGCTCCAAGCACGGCGTCCGGCATGAGCTCAAGGGCTTGGGCGCCTTGCCGCCCACCGCCATCGCGCCCACTTGCCAGACCTGCCATTTCCAGAACGGCGATCACGGCGTGCAGACGGCCTGGGGCTTCCTGGCCGTGCGCCTCCCCATGCCGGAGGACAAGCAATGGGCAGCGGACCGCGCGACGATCCTCCAGGCCCTGGGCGTGCTCGACCCTGACGGCAAGCCCACCACCCGCCTGGAGGTCGTCAAGGCGGCCAACGTCGTCCGCCTCACGCAGGAGGACTGGCAAAAGCAGCGCGACAAGATGCTCAAGACCTGCAACCAATGCCACTCGATCAACTTCGCCACCCAGCAGCTTCTCCTGGGCGACAACATGATCCGCGATGCCGATCGCCTCATGGCCGAGGGCATCCGCATCGTCGCCGGCCTGTACAAGGACGGCTTGCTTCCCAAGCCCGCCAATTACAGCTATGCTTTCCCCGACCTCCTCACCTTCCACGACGCCCCGACCGTTATCGAGCAGAAGCTGTTCGTCATGTACCTCGAGCACCGCATGAGAACGTTCCAGGGCACGTTCCACGCCAACCCCGACTACGCCCTGTGGTACGGCTGGAGCGAAATGCAGCGCGACCTCACCGAGATCAAGGCCCTGGCCGCCGAATACCGGGAGAAAGGCAAGGAAGCGTCAAAGCGCTGAAACGCTAGAGCGTCGAAGCGTTGCCGCCGAGAAGCCAGCCTGGACATTTCACTCTGGTAGGGACGTCTCGCCGAGGCGTCCGTGATGTGGCGGCGGCGGACGCCTCGGCGAGGCGTCCCTACCTGAAAACCACCGTCTTGGTTCCGTCCACCAGCACGCGGTCCTCCAGGTGGTAGCGCAGGCCGCGGGCAAGCACCGTCTTCTCAATGTCCTTGCCATAGCGCACCATGTCTTCGGGTGAATCCGAGTGGTCAATGCGGATCACGTCCTGCTCGATGATCGGGCCGCCGTCCAGTTCCTTCGTCACGTAATGGCAGGTGGCACCGATGAGCTTGACCCCGCGCGCGTAAGCCTGGTGGTAGGGCTTGGCGCCGGCGAAGCTGGGCAGGAAACTATGATGGATGTTGATAATCCGCCCGGCCAGGGCCGCGCACAACTCCGGGCTGAGCACCTGCATGTAGCGGGCCAGCACCATCGTGTCGCCACGCACGTCCTCGAAGATGCGCTGAATCTCTGCAAAGGCCGCCGCCCGCGTCTCGGCCGTCACCGGCACATGATGGAAGGGGATGCCGTGCCATTCCACAAAGCCTCGGAAGGCGTCGTGATTCGAGATGACGCAGGGCAACTCAACTTCCAGCTCTTGTGCCTTCCAGCGCGCCAGCAGGTCGTAGAGGCAGTGCTCCTGCTTCGAGACGAGCACCACGACGCGCTTCTTGACTGCGCTGTCGTTAATCTGCCAGGTCATGCCGAGCGGCTCCGCGACTTCCTTGCGGAAGCGCTCTCGGAATTCGGCCAGCAGGAAGGGCAGGGAATCGGCGCGGACCTCGATCCGCATAAAGTAACGGCCCGTGACCGAGTCGGCGTGGAAGCTGGATTCCAGCAGCCAGCCCCCGTGCTTCGCCAGGAAGCCAGAGACGCGGGCGATGATGCCCACCTGGTCGGGGCAGGAGGCAGACAACGTATAGAAGCGGTCTTGATGCATGGCGCTGCGTGGCGATTCTGCCAGAGGAAAGCCCCGCGTCAATCGGCAGGGCGGCAACACAGGTCAACCACCTCGCCTGCCCCTGCTCGGGATTACGGCACCTGCATCTGGAATGTCCGCCAGTCGTATTCCACGAGTTTCGCGCCGAGGTGACGCCAGAACTCCAGCCCGGCGGCGTTGGCATCCAGCACGTAGATGTTGCATTTCCGAATGCGCTGTTCGCTCAAGGCCGCGAACACCTTCGCAATGAGCGCCTGCGCGATACCCCGCTTCCGGTAAGCGCCCTCGACCGCCAGGTGCCGCAGCACAGCCCGGCGACCGTCGTGGCCGCAAAGCACACTACCCACCAGCCGCTTCCCCACCACCGCCGCATAGCACAGGCCTGGGTTGCGCTTCAGGTACATCTCGATCCGGCCCCGCTCGTCGTCATCCTCCAAACACACGCCTTCGCACTGCGACCACAACCGGTGCACCTGGTCGTAATCTGACATGCGCAGCGGACGGATTTCGCACCTGGCGGGCCTCCTCCGCCTCACGCCCGGAAGTTCCGCACCGCCTGCTGTGTCCGTCTGCATCGTTCCCGATTACCCCGCTCCCACGCGCCTGGTCAACTTAAACCGCGCGACCCGCATCCCGGCCATCTCCTCGACCCGCACCTCGCAGTTGCCTGCCGCCAGGACATCGCCCTGTTTAGGGAATCCGCCAAGGCGATTGGTGATCCATCCACTAACCGTCGTGATGCCTTCCTCCTGTATGGGCTCGCCGACCAACTGTTCCAGCTCATGCAGGGGCAGGGCGCCGTCACCTTCCCACGTGTTGTCGCCCGTGTGCACGACCAGCGGCTTCTCCTGGTCGAACTCGTCCTGAATCTGCCCAACCAGCTCCTCGAGGATGTTTTCCAGCGTCACCATGCCGAGCGTGCCGCCGTATTCATCCACCACAATGGCCAGGTGCAGCTTCCGCTCCAGCAGCAACTGCAGCAGCTTCTCCAGCCGCGCCGTCTCGGGCACGTAAATCAGCTTGCGCGCGACCGGCAGCAGGTCCGCTCCCGTGCGCGCCCTGATCCGCATCGCGTAAAGGTCCTTGATGTGCACCACGCCGCGCACCTTCTCCAGGTCGCCGCCCTCGCACAGCGGGAAGCGCGAGTAGCGGGTCTTCTCCGCCACGTCCAGGCATTCGGCGATGCCGGCCTCGGTGTCCAGGACCACGATCTCCTGCCGCGGGCGCATGACCTCGCGCGCAACGCGGTGGCGCAGGTCGAGCGCGTTGAGCACGATGTCGCGGCCCAGCGGGGTGGCGCCCGAGCGTTTCTGCGCCGCCCCCAGCAGCAGGCGCAGCTCTTCCTCCGAATGCGAGCGGCCCGCTTCACCCACAAGCTGGATGCCCGCCTGGCGAAGAAGCCAGCGGGCGGTCTGATTCAGCAGCCAGTTGAAGGGATACGAGGCCAGGTAAAACCAGCGCAGCGGCTGGGCGGCCCACAGCGCGACCGGCAGCGGGTTCTGCAGCGCCGCCCACTTGGGCGCCAGCTCCCCGGCGCTGATGTGCAGGAACGTCAGCACCAAAAAGCCGACGGCAAAGGCAATCGAATCGCGCAGTGTCGGCGATTCGATGCGCAGCCAGCCCAGGGCAGGGGAGAGCAGCAACGTGAAGAGCGGTTGGCCCACCCAGCCCAGGCCGAGGCTGGCCATCGTGATGCCGAGCTGCGTGACGCTCAGGAACGAGTTCAGGTTGCCAATAATGGAACGCGCCACGCGCGCGCGGTTCTGCCCCCGCATGGCCAGGGTGTCCAGTTGCGTGGCGCGGACCCGGACGATCGCCAGCTCAGCGGCCACGAAGAAGCCGTTGAGAGCGACCAGCACGAGCACGACCAGGACCTTGATCCCGATGCGCAGGATTTCGTCGGCGCTATGCATGCCGTGACACTACAGGCTGAACTCGCCGAATATCACCTTGAGCACGTCCTGCAGGCTGACAATGCCGATCTCACGGCGCTCACGGCCCAGCACCACGGCCAGCCTCTGGCCGCTCCGCTGCAAGCGCCGCAACGCCACCTCCAGCCGCAGGTCCTCATCCAGGAAGAGCGCCGGCTTCACATACTCGCCCACGCTTTTGGTGGACTCCGGCTCCGCCTGGTAGAGCAGAGAATCGAGCGCCAGCAGGCCCGCGATTCTCTGCTGCCCGTCCCGCTGTTCCCATACCGGGAAGCGTGTCAGCCCCCGCTCGCGGCACATCGCGAGGGCGGCGCTCACCGGCGTCTGGGCCGTGATGGCCACCGCCTGCTCCAGCGGCTTCATCACCTGCCGCACGGTCAGCGTCTGCAGATCGAGCACGTGGTTGATCATCGTCCGCTTCTCCGAAGTCAGCGTCTGCGCCGAATCCTGCATCAGCAGGCGCAGTTCCTCGCGGTTGCCGAACAGGTGGCCCGTAAAGGCCTTCCCGCCGCGCAGCCGAAGCAGCGCATCGGAAAACGCTTCGACCATCCCCACGAGCGGCCGCAACCCCAGGCGCAAAAAGCGGAACGGCCGCGCCAGCGCCAGGCACAGCCGGTTCGGCAGCCGCCGGAACAGCATCTTCGGCAGCAGGTCGAAGAACGCGTAGAAGAAGAACACCGCCACCGAGAACACCACCACGAACCAGAGCCGGTGCGCGGCCAGGTCCTCGTGGAGCTTGATGATCAGCCAGCCCAGGATGAGGAAGTTGGCGACGGTGTTGCCCACCAGGATCGTCCACAGGAAGTCCTCCGGGTTCTCCAGGTAATCGTGCAGCACCTTGGCCGAGGGCTGCCCGGCGCGCATGCGCTGCCGGATGCGCAGCCGGCTCAGCGCGAACACCCCCGCCTCCATGCCCGAGAGCACAAACGAGACGACCAGGCAGACGCCGAAGATGGGCCAGAGCGCCGGGTTCACTTGACGCTCTCCACCAGCACCTCGCGCACGCGGCGCTCGTCCGTGGCTTGCGCGGTCAGCTTCAAGCCGCGAAACGTCGCCGACTCGCCGGGGCCGGGCACGACGTTTAGCAGGCTGCTGAGCAGGCCGCCCATGGTCTCGACCTCCGGCACCTCGCCCAAGGCCGGGTATTCCCGCCGGAAATCGTCCAACCGCAGCGTGCCCGCCACGCGCCAGCGGTTGGGCCCGAGCTTCTCCATCACAAACCCCTGTGGCGCGACGTCGCTGCGGATCGGGCCGATCAGCTCGCTCAGGATATCCTCCATCGTGACGATGCCCGCCGTGCCGCCGAACTCGTCGAGCACAATCGCCAGGCCGCGCTGCTGCCGCTGCAGGCTCTTGAGCAA
>DATKNZ010000184.1:0-4351 GCA_035541055.1 Candidatus Acidiferrum sp.
TAAAGCCACCATTTCATATCGCTTTGTCGCCTCGGAAGTGATATGAGCCTTGGCCAGTGAGCGCTTCGGTCCCATCGGACAGCAGCAGCCAAGTCAGCGACGCCTCGCACCGCCCGGTCTTCGTCACCACCCACTGGTCGATCGTGCTCGCGGCCGCAAACACCGGGACCGCCGACGCGCAGGTGGCCTTGGAAAGCCTTTGCCGCACCTACTGGTACCCGCTTTACGCTTACGCCCGTCGCCGCGGCCAGCGGGTGCAGGACGCGCAGGACCTCACGCAGGCCTTCTTCGCCCGGCTGCTGGAACGACGCTGGATGGCGGATGCCGACCCGGCGCGCGGACGGTTCCGAACCTTTCTGCTCACCGCCATGAGCCGGTTTATGGCCGACGAATGGGACAAGCGGCGCGCCCAAAAGCGCGGCGGCGGCGTGGGGCACGTTCCGCTGCAGCTCGAGGACGCCGAGACGCGCTACGGGTGCGAGCCGGCGGACACCTGCACCCCCGAGCAATACTTCGAGCGGCGCTGGGCGCTGACGTTGCTCGATGCCGTCCTGCAGCGGCTCCGAGCGCAGTACGAAGCCGAGGGCAAGGGGAAGGTATTCGCGGCGCTGCATCCCAGCCTGGCGGGCAACCGCGAGTCCCCGCCCTACCGTGAACTGGGCGCGCAGGCCGGCCTTTCCGAAGGCGCCGTGAAGGTCGCCATCCATCGCCTGCGCAAGCGCTACCGCAGCCTGCTGCGCGAGGAAATCGCCCGGACCATGGCTCCGGGTGAGGATGTGGACGAAGAGCTACGCCATCTCTTCGCCGCCCTCTCAGAACCGGCGTAACACCCGACCGGGCCTGTAACCTTTGGGCCCGGTCCTCCTAAGCAAAGGTTGGAAGCATTGGTATGGACACCAGACACATTTGCCAGAACTGCCAGAGGCCGCTCGCCCCGGACACCCCGATGGGCCTCTGCCCCCAGTGCCTGATCAAGGCGGGGTTCCGCAGCGGGCTGGAGACCGGGACCGCGACGGATCGCCGCCCCGGCTTTGTGCCTCTACCCATCGAAGCGCTCGCCAAGGTTTTCCCCCAACTCGAAATCCTGGGCCTCATCGGCCAGGGCGGCATGGGGGCGGTGTATAAGGCGCGGCAAAAACAGCTCCATCGAGTGGTGGCCCTCAAGATTCTGCCGCCCGGGATCGGCGCCGAACGGGGCTTTGCCGAGCGCTTTACCCGCGAGGCACAGGCGCTGGCCCAGCTCAACCATCCCGGCATCGTGACCTTGTACGAATACGGCCAGGTCCAGGGCGATGCGCTCTCCAAACTGGATTCGCAGGCCGCCGCGCCCAACCCACCGCCGCCTCTCTGCTTCTTCCTGATGGAATACGTGGACGGGGTAAACCTCGGGGAAACGCTGGCTCATGGCCGCATCCCGCCCCCTGAAGCCATGAGCCTCGTGGCGCAGATTTGCGACGCTCTCCAGTTCGCCCACGACCAGGGCATCGTCCACCGTGACATTAAGCCGGAGAACATCCTGCTCGACCGCCGCGGCCGCGTGAAGGTTGCCGACTTTGGCCTGGCGATGCTCCGGGGCGGGGAAACGGAACCCGCTGTGGGCGGAGGCTCGCCGCTCAGCGCGCTCGCCTTGACCGAGGCCGGGAAAGTCGTCGGCACGCCGCGTTACATGTCGCCCGAACAACTCGAACGGCCAGGCCGGGTGGACCATCGGGCGGACATCTACGCGCTCGGCGTCGTGTTTTACCAAATGCTTACCGGCGAACTGCCGGGCCGGAGCATCGAACCGCCGTCCCAAAAGGTCCCGCTGGACGTTCGCCTGGATGAAGTCGTGCTGCGCGCGCTGGAACGGGCGCCCGAGCGCCGTTTCCAGCACGCCAGCGATCTGAAGACCCGGGTCGAGCTGATTGCCGGAGCGCAATCCTCCTCAGCCCAGGCCGGCCAACCCCCACTGGCCTCCGGCCCGCTGCGGCGCGCCTCGCGTCGGCTTCAGCTCGCGGCAGCTCTGATCATACTCGCGGTCGTGGCCGGTATCTTATTGGCCCCGGCCCTGCGGGATCGGCGGCCGCCGCCCACGCTAGCCGACCCGCTCGGCGTGGCGATCCAGACAATTCGCAATGAGATCGGACGGCAGCTCCGGGAGGCCGGGGCCACCTACGATGAGTTGCAGGTGACCCTTGCCGGGCAGCGGCCAAACGGTCAGCCTTTCCAGGTTAGCTACCGCGGCCTGCGTCACTTCAAGGGCACCGATGGCAGCACCCCCAGGCCCGACGGCACATTCCGCATGGATTACATTGGCGCCGGGCAATGGCAGGGGGCGCTGGCCGGAACCCGGTTCACGGTCTCCGTTGCCAGCAAAGAAAACATCAACGTTCCCTTCGTCAACGATCCGGCGGTCCTCGGCGAATGGAAAAGCGTGGATTTCGTGGCCGACCCGGCTGACTTCGATCCCAGCAAGCCACCCACGGCGGGGGAACTGCCTTTCCCCGGAATAACCTTCCTGCCCGAGGGCAAAACGCCCCAGCCCTGGCTGACCTGGACCCGGGGACTTCTCATCCATCATGGCGATCAGACCGCCAGCCATTATGAGATTCGGCAAGTCAAAGGCCGCGCCTGCCTTTTCCTGGAATGGAAGAGCGGCGACTTCACCATTTCAGGCAAGAAACCGCATTACTACGTGTTGCAGCAGAATTCGACAACCATCCAAAGGAGCAATCAATGAAAATACAAATCACAGTGGCAACTCTCATCATTGGCACGATGTGCCAATTCACCCCGGCCCCCACGCGGGCCCAGGACACCGCCCCGCCGCCACAGGGCACGCTCGAAATCGCCGCGCAGAAAATCCAAAGCGCGGTCACCGCCCGGTTCTCCGAACTTGGCGCCGCCTGCGATGAACTTCAGGTGGCGGTGGCTTCGCAGGCAACCAGCGCCACGCCGTTCAAAGTCACCTACAGCGGCTTGCGCGGTTTCAAGGGGGCGGACGGCTCCACACCGCCGGCCAGCGGCGCCTTTATCATGAGGTACACCGGCGCCGGGAAGTGGCGCGGCAGCCTAGCCGGAGTCCAGCTCCTCGCCATCGTCGGCACCCATGACGACATTAACCGGCCCTTCGTCAATGACCCTCATGTCCTCGGCGAATGGAAAAGCGTGGACTTCGTCCCGGACATCTCGGAGTTCAACCCAAACCAGCGCGCCTGGGAGGGCGAGCTCTACCTCAAAGGCCTCACCTTCCTGCCGGACGGCAAGACACCCCAGGGATGGCAAACCTGGACTAAAGGATTCGTCCTGCACAAGGGGGACCAGACCGCCAGCCGTTATGAGATTCGGGAAATCAACGGCCAAACCTATCTCTTCTTCGAGTGGCGCAGCGGCGATGTAACGATCGCGGGAATGAAGCCGCACTATTACGTCCTGGCGCGGAAGGCCCCGCAGTCCAACCCGTAATCCGCCCCGCCTGGCCTGGTGCCAGGTAAGCCGGATGTTTCGTGCCGGTAGGGACGCCTTGCTGGGGCGTCCCTTCGGCATGGGCAGCGGACGCCTCGGCGAGGCGTCCCTACCAGCCGCGACTAAGGCCGAAACCCGAAGGCCGAAGGCCGAAAGAAGGCCGAAATCCGAAATCCGAAGGTGGGTTGGCAGCGTGGCCTGGCGAGGAGCCAACGCGACTGTTGATTCGGGCTTCGGGCTCCGGATTTCTTTCGGATTTCGGCCTTCGGCTTTCGGGTTTAGCTCCTCGCTCATTTCGCTATTGCCGCTAACACCCATTCGCGCACAATACCTACCATGAAACACCTGCGGTTTCTGCTCTCGTTCTCCCTGTTCGGCCTCTCCCTGCCCATCGCAACCTCCGCGGCCACGCGCCCCAACATCCTCTACATCATGAGCGACGACCATGGCGCGGGCGCCATCAGCGCTTACGGCAGCAAGGTCAACCAGACGCCGAACATAGACCGGCTCGCCAGGGACGGCATCCGGTTCAACGACTGCTTCTGCGTCAACTCGATCTGCACCCCCAGCCGCGCGACCATCATCACCGGCAAATACAGCCACCTCAACGGCGTGCCGGTCTTCAACCGCTTCGACGGCTCGCAGCCCACGGTCGCCAAGTATCTCCAGGCCGCCGGCTACTACACCGGCATGATCGGCAAATGGCACCTGGGCAGCGACCCTACCGGCTTTGATTACTGGTGCATCCTGCCGGGCCAGGGCGTCTATTATGATCCCGCCTTCCTCAGCACCAGCGGCCGCCGAGTCATCAAAGGCTATGCCACCGACGTCATCACTGACCTGGCCATTGAATTCCTGAAGAACCGGCCCAAGGACAAGCCCTTCTTCCTGATGTGCCATCACAAAG
>DATKNZ010000185.1:0-3153 GCA_035541055.1 Candidatus Acidiferrum sp.
CCCGACTTTCCAGCCGTGCAACCGGAATATGAAACCAGGGGAGGCGGCAAAGCGCGATTCTGCCTGCCTCCTGCCCCAGGCTGCATTATGCTGCGGGCCCATGAGAAGCCGGTGGGTGCTGCTATTTTGGCTGGCAGGAGCGGTCGCTGGCCTGGCGCAAGACGACGGAATTGGGCTGGACGACCTCCTCCAGCAGGGCTTGCGCTGGGCGAAAGAGAATCTGGACGAAGACGTCTGGCGCGCGTTGGGCGGGGCTGACGAGCGGAAGACCCAGCAATTCTTCGAGGCGCTGCAGCAGCAGTACCACGGTGAGTATGTGCTGTACCTGGCCGCCTAGAAGCCCGCCGCGGCGCAGATCCTGCCCCTGCTGGAGGATCACGAGGAGACACGGCCCTACGCGGCCTGGCTCCGTACCCGCATGGATTATTTCGACGTGGTGGATGAACTCCGCCTGCGCATCCGCCCGCCGCCAACCGAACCAGGCCAGCCTCCGAAGCCCACGCCCAACCCCGGCCCTGAGGCGCAGCGCACCGCCTGGCAGACCGAGCTCCGGCTGCGCCCCGTGCCGAACGGGGCCGTCGCTTGGGTCGAGCGCTTGAAGCCCACTTTCGCGGCGCGGAAGGTTCCACCGGCCCTGGCCTGGCTGGCGGAAGTCGAGTCCTCCTTCGATCCCGCGGCCCGAAGTCCGGCCGGAGCAGCCGGCCTGTTTCAGCTCATGCCGCGAACCGCCCAATCCATGGGCCTGTCACTCCACCCCCGCGATGAGCGCCTGGACCCGGACAAGAATGCCGCGGCGGCGGCCGGGTATCTCCGCCAACTCCATGGCCAGTTCAAAGACTGGCGACTGGCCCTGGCCGCCTACAATGCCGGCGAGGGCAACCTGCGAATGCTCATGGACCGATACAAGACCCGCGCCTACGACCAGGTGGCCACGCGGCTACCGGCTGAAACCCAGATGTACGTGCCGAAGTTTGAAGCCGTGCTCCAAAAACGCGAAGGGCTCAAGCTAAACGAATTGCCGGCGCCCGCGCCTTGATCTCATCCGGCGCGACTCGAGACTGCCACCGACTGTAAACGGCACGATCGGGTCGGGTGCCGGGGATTGCGCCCCGGCACCCTCCCACACCACCGGACGTGCGGTTTTCCGCATCCGGCGGTTGAACGCAGCGGCCTTCTACATGGTGGCCGCAAGGTCTGATGGCATCCAGAGCCCATAGCGCCGCAACACCGCGTTGCGTAACGCCGTCTGCAAGCTTGGACTAGCGGCAATGCGCCACGCGCCTCTGGAACTGTGGGCCACCTTCAGGAGGCGCCCGCTCAGGCCCAAGGCACGCAATTTGCGTAGCCGTCCGCGCCCGTTGTCCCATCGCTGCCAAAAGCAGGCCCGGATGTGGCGGCGAATCCAGCCTTCCAGTCCAAAGATGTTGCGGCGTTCCTCGGCCAATCGGTAGTAGCCCCACCAGCCTCGGACGTAAGCGCGCCAGTTGTCCCGCAGCTCTGCGCTGGTCCGACTCTGGCAGCTCCGCCATAACTCCCGCACTTTCAGCTTGCATCGTTCCACACTCCGCGGCGCGGCTTCGATCTTCCCTTCCGGGTTGATCCGAAACCCCAGGAACTTCCGTTCCCAGGGCCGCCCGGTCCCACTCTTGGTCGCGTTGACTTCCAGCCGGAGATGCTGGGTGATCCACTCGGTGACACTGGCCAAAACCCGTTCCGCCGCCCTGGGACTGCTCACGTAAATGTTGCAGTCGTCCGCATAGCGGCTGAACGCCAGGCCGCGTCGTTCCAGTTCCCGGTCCAACGCGTCCAGGTAGATATTGGCCAGCAACGGCGAGAGCGGTCCGCCCTGCGGCGTTCCCTCCTCACTCGCCTGCACCACCCCTTCCACCATCACCCCCCCTCGCAGATACCGCCCCAGGAGCCTTAACACCCGTTTGTCCCGAATCGTTTGTCCGATCCGGTTCATCAGGAGGTCGTGGTTCACTCGGTCAAAGAATTGGGTGATGTCCATGTCCACCCCCCAGTCCTTGCCCCCTTGGACGTAGCTCTGCGCTGCGCCCACCGCGTCGTGGGCACTTTTCCCCGGTCGGAAACCGTAGCTGTAGGCACTGAAGGTGGGATCGAAGATGGGCTGCAGCGCCTGCAAGAGCATTTGCTGTATCCATCGGTCGAGCACCGTCGGAATGCCCAGCCGCCTTCGGCCGCCGTCTGGTTTGGGTATCTCCACCCGCCGCACCGGGCTCGGGACATACGTCCCGGCCAGGAGCTTGGTGCGGATGCTTTCCCAGTGCTGGCGCACGTGATCGCGCAACTGTGTGGTCGTCATGCCGTCCACGCCGGGCGCACCCCCGTTGCGTTTGACCGCCCGCCAGGCCGCCGGGGCGTTTTCTGGCGTGACGACCCGTTCCATCAGCTCTTCGTGCATTGCTTTCTGTGTTGAGTTCCGCGTCCGAGCCCTTCTGGCCAGCCGCTCCTCCAGCCGGCCGCGGCTTCCCCGCTTGGGCCTGAGTTTGCCAGTCCGGGGTGGCGACCGCAGTGGTCACGCCCCGCCGTTTCGGCCAACTCTCGAAGTCTCTTCCAGGTTCTCATTGAGTGCTGCTCTTTCGTTCTTTGGCCCTTCGCTCCGAGCGCCTTTTTGTTCGTGCGCTCCTCTATCGCTACTACGGCCTCTGCTGACTTCCCCCAGCCTCTCAGCCAGAGGATCTCCCCGGGTCAGGTCCTGTTCTTTCCGTTCGCGCCTCTGGGCTCTACCGGATGCCGTCAGTGACTCTTGGGCTTCGCTTTTGCTCGCAAACTCGCCCCCGTCATCCAGCCTCACTGCCCATTTGTGTTCCTTCGGTCGAACCTTTGCCTTCCGCCCTTTCGCGCTGCCTCCTCTCGGAGACCGCCTGGCGGTCGGCTACGGTTGGCGTCACCAACCCCCGTCGGGAACCTTTCATCCCGATAGACCAGTCCCCTGCCGGGCACACGAGCGCGGCGTTCACGCCGCTTCACCCTTCGAGCATCTGTAGGCCAGTCGTAGTGCGTGTGTGAATGGCAGGCTGAAGCGGCGTAAACGCCTTGTCATTACCCACATCTTTTCCGCGGCCGCATCAGTCTGACTACTTGTTGCCCGCGAATTCGCTCGAAAATCGAGGTAATTGGGCTTGGGGG
>DATKNZ010000186.1:0-5545 GCA_035541055.1 Candidatus Acidiferrum sp.
TGCTCGCTGAGGGGCGTGGCCCCGAGGTCGCTCAGGTTGCGGCCGGTGGCGGTCGAGCCGACCACCACGAGCTTGCCGGACCAGGAGTTCGACAGCCCGTTGGTTTCCCCTTTCAGCCGGTGAAGATTCTGTAGCAGCAACTGCTGGATGGAAGTCTTAGTCAGGCGCGGGTGGTCGGGCATCATGCACCAGTCAATGTAGAAGGAGCCTTCCCGGTCCACGGGGATCGTCCGTTCCACCCGCCCGGGGCCGTGCAAGGTGATGCGACCGTGTTCGAGATCAACCGTCGGATGGTCCAGATCCAGGCCCAGTTCCTGCGCTCCGAGCGCCACGCCCATGTGCCAGACGCGCTGTTCGGTGAACGGCTTGGCTTTGGGCGGCGTGCCCGGCGGCAGCTTGTTGCCATAGAAATCGGCCAGGTTGAAGTTGCCATCGGCATCGAGCGGAACGGTGATGTCACCCAGCTCCTTGGCGCGTGGCAGGATGAGGCGCCCGGGTTCAAGTCGGGCTTTGTCCAGGTGCACTCCGTAATCCGGATCGGCCTCGACCTTGGCGAACGCGTTGTGCCAGCGCCGGTAAATCCGGAAGGCCTTGGCGCGCCGCAGCGTCTCAGACGGCTCGGTCACGATGTCGCCCAGGGCCAGCGCGCTGTTGCCGAACAGGGCCGGCGGGGGAGTGTTCGTGGTCGCCGCCAGGATCACATTGCCTGCCCGCTTCATTTGGTCGGCAAAGAATTGGTCGGACTCCCGGTCCGTGCCGTCGGCCATTTGCACCAGGGGATCGAAAGGGCGCAGCTCGGCGAAGATGACGTCCAGGGCGACGGCCCGGGCGCGCTGGGCCGCGAGCTCCTGCACCAGGCGGCCATAAACCTGGCGCGGCCAGAACAGGCCGAAGTGGAATCCGACGGAGCCGTCGAGGACCTTGGTCGCGCTTTCGTCGTTGATCTCGACGAAGCCGAGATTCGTGGCGGTCAGCGGCGCGGAACGCGCGGCCTGGCGCACGCGCAGGTCATAGGTCAGCAGCTCAAGCCGTTCCAGGAAGCCAGTCTCCCGCCAGCGCACCAGGCAAACGAGCAGGATGACGCCCAGCGCGATCAGGGCCGGAACGCTCCTGGCAGGCTTGAGGTTCATGGCCCGGAAATAAACAAAACAGCCAGAGCAACACAAGGCTGCTCTGGCCGTTGAAGCGTCTTACGCCGGCGAGGCGTTAATGGGGAGAGACCAGGTAAAGGGTCGTGTCCACCGTGTAAACCAGCGGCGCTGCCGCGGCCAGGATGCGGTGGAGAGCCGCCACGGTTTCTATCATCGCGGTGCGGTCCAGGTTGGGCAGGGCCTGGAGCACCCCGGTGCGAATGTCAAACATCTGGTCGCCCATGATCACCTGGGAGGCTTCCTTGCCTGCGGCATCCATATACCGCAGGTAAATGGAACCGACCAGGCACTTGATGATGCCTTCCACGCTGATGTCATATACGGTGCCGCGGATGCCGGCTACACCGTTGGGAATCTTGACCTCATACCGCGAGGCCGCGGACATCTTCTTCACGCTGCCGAAGATGTGGCCGGCCTGCAAATCCAGCTCTGTATCGGTCACCACGCCAGCGCCGGTCTCGGTGCTGGTCAGCTTGTCCAGGGCCAAGCGGGAGTTCTCCCAAATGCGAACCATGTTCTGCTCGGCGACGGGCTGGTAGGTCAGCACTTCGCCGACAACCGGGCGGGCTTTGGGCGGGAGGCCTTCGCCCAGCACGAGGTCCACGCGGGAGTTGACGCCGGTCTCGACGATGGTGCCGGCCTTGAGTTCGTCGCCGCGCTTGAGCGTCTGCCAGGCGCCGCTGCCCACTTTGTAGCGGGCGTCGCCCTTGATACGCACGACGTGCGCGCTGACTTGCGTGACGTTATCCGCTGCGAGGGTGGAAGCCGCAGCAAGGGCTACTCCGAATATCACCAAGCTCTTTAGGTAGGTTTGCATTCTATTCATAATTGCTCCTGAACACAGAACTGCACTCAATCTGCGGCAACTTTATAGCGCACGCGAATGTTGTCAACTGGATATTTTCAGTTTTTACATCAGGCCTACGGGCCACCGTCAACCGTAGAAGAGCAGATTCCAGACCAAAACGCAAGCGTAATTCATGACGGATCTCCGCCGGGGCCCTTGGGCGAGCCCGGCCGTGCCCTGCCACCCTCGCCCCTGCAGTGAGGGAGTTCGTCCGTAGCCTCGCCGGATACACACCGTTACCTCACCGTAGTACCTCTAATAGGCTATTAGAGGTACTACGGAGGGACCACGGAGAGACTCCGGAGAGACTAGGGAGCATCCCAGGCGCATGCCGTGCCTGGAAGGGGCAGGTAACTGCGCCAAGGTCCGGGTGCGGAGGGCCAAAACCATGAGTTCCTCAAGTTGCTGTGGTCCAGAAGCTTGTAGAACTGTTATTTGGCAGCACCAGGGTGCGATCGGGAGGGCGCGGCGGAGCGCCCGCCGCGGACGATGGGCAGGCGGACGCTTGCCCCCTATCGACGCGTTAAGCGGCCGCCTCTGCCCAAAAGCAATGCCAAGCCCAAGGCCTCCAGCGCGAGGGTCGATGGTTCTGGCGCCGCGACCAGGTCCACGCTGAGCCCGCCGGCGTCGAACGAATTGGGCATGACCGCCCCCCCGGTCTCGTTGAGAGTGAGTGTATAAACGTCCCCGGGCAGGAAGGTGCCGGAGTAATCGAACGGGCCGTCCCAGCCAGGAGGCCCGGGCGAGGTGGGCGAAGAGAGGAGCTGTCCCTGGTTGGCGCTGGCGAGGCTCCAGGTCTCGTTCGAGAAGGCGGGGTCGGGCCCCCGCTGGCACGTCAGGCTGTAGGCCAGCGGCGCCGACACGGAAAAGCTCACTTGCAGGAACGAGGACTCGGTGTAGCCGTCCGGCATGGCGCTGCCCGATTCCGCAACCGACGAGCTGTAGGAGAGTTCCTGCGGGCGAAGAAACGACGTCTGCCCCGCCGAGACCGAGGCGCTGAGGGTGCTCTGGTACCCATAAACGCTGGTCACCAAAGTGGCCGTGCCGTTCAAGGTCGTGCCGAAGTCCGCGAAGGGCGCTGTGGGGTTAGCCGAGGCCGAGTAGTCGCCGGAGTAGGACACGATATTGCTGGGGTTGCCGTAATCCCAGTTCAGCGGGTTGAACCTCACCGCCGCGCTCACGGTGCGCGTATCGGAGAGGTAGTTCAGTTGGGCGAGACCATTGGACGCTGCGAGGCCAAGCCCACCCGCGGCAAGACACAAAAACACCCTCCGGCCAATGGCGCCACGGCTTCGCGAAACCACGGACGCATTCATATTTGCATTCAGATTGAATGACGGCCAGGGAGAACAACGGCACCCAGCCTGTAGGCTTAATCTAGGGATTAGTGGGGCAGTAGTCTATCCGTACTACTACCTAAGCTTGGCTCATGCTGAGTACGGTCAGGGAGAAGCCGACGAAAAGACTCGCAGGTCGCGCAGGCTGCGCACGGGCCTGGACCAACCCCGCAGCAGGGCGGCCTCGAGTTGATAGTCCCCGGGCTCGGTGGGAAGGGCGCAATGGAAGCTCAACTTCGCCTGTCCCAGCGCCGCTACCTCGCAGGGCTGCATTTGCTGCGCCATACGCCTGCCGCCGCGCAGAATGCAGAAGCGAACCTTGCCCTGCCATCGCTCATAAAGGTCGTTGCTCACGACGACCAGCACGTCCAGTTCCTGGCCCGCCGGCAGCTCCTCGCGCCATTCATCAATCATCAGCCCCACAGGTGAGAAGGCGTCGCCCATGTATTCCTTGAACTCGGGCGCGAAGCGCAGCTTCTCCAAGTCAATGAAGTTATCGCAGGTCTGACCGTTGGTGCGCGAGTAGCCGAGACCGCAGAAGTACAGGACGCCCGCGCACGCCCGGTGGCCGCGCCAGAACTCGGTGAGCGCCGCGTTGTAGCGGGCGTTGAGGTGCCAGCGCTGGGCGGGAGTGGCGTTGGCGCCGAGCAGGTTCTCGTACACCTGGCGCGAGAGGGTCGTGGGCGAGCCGTCGCGCTGGAGCCAGAGCCAGTCGTATTCATTGATGATGATGGGGTTGTTGCCGGTGTTGGCCCGAGCGTTGCCCTTGGGCACGCCCGAGAGCGCGGCCAGGCCCGAGAGCCGGAAACGCGGGTTGCTGAACTGGTACGGATGCGACTCGAAGCTATCGCCCGGCGCCTGCGCTTCACCGTAGCCGTTGTCCCAGGGGCGGTTCGACAGGTCCAGGCCGCGCACGGCCTTGAGCGCTTCGCCAGTGACGTCCGTGCGCGTCTCGTTCTGCGCGTCCCAGATCACCACGCACGGATGATTCCACCGCTCCTCCATCCACTCGGTGTATTCCGCCGCCAGGTCGGCGCTCGTCAGCTCCGCCGGCCAGGCCTTCGCCCCGCCGCGCCAGATGGGAAACTCGTCCTGGATGAGGATGCCCTCCTCGTCGGCGATGCGATACCAGGATTCCGGCGGGAACCCGATGCAATAGCGCAGCGAGTTCCAGTGCATGCTCTTGAAGGCGCGGTGCAGGCGGCGCACCCAATCCTCGCGCCACGGGCGGTCGCCGCACTGCGGGTCCTCAAAGAAGCGGTAGAGGGTGACGTTGCTGCCCCGCAGGAAATAGGGCCGGCCATTCAGCAGCGCGCGGCCCGTCATCGGGTCCAGCTTGAACTCGCGCATCCCAAAGCGTGTGCGCAGAGTGTCCGCGCCGGTGCTCGTCTCCAGCTCGTAAAGGAACGGGTCCTCGGGCGACCAGAGCCGGCAATGGCGGATGGGCAGCCGCGCGTAAACCGTCTGGCCGCCAGTGCCTTCCACCTCGAGGGGCTCGGAGCTGCCATCGCAGACCACTTTGCCGGAACGCGCTTCGCGGACCTTGAACCGCAATTGAGCGGCGCTGCTCGGGTCACCACCGTGCAGCACGACCTGCGCCCGGATCGTCTGGTTCGAAATGTCCGGGGCGACCTGCACGCTCACAATATTCGGCGTCCCGGCCAGGATCAGCTCCACCGAGTCAAATAGCCCGGGGATGTAGCGGCTCTTCTCGACGTCGTAGCCCGAGCAAATCGTCGTCGGCAGAGCCCCCGGCGACGCGCCCACCCGCACGAGCAACTCGTTCTCAGCCCCGTTGCCGCGCAAAGCCCGGCGGGCATCGAAATAGCCCGGCGTGAAGCTGGGCATGTGCTCCCCCAGCAGCACGCCATTCAGGACCACGCGTGCGCCATACGCGGCCTTGTGGAGCTTGAGCGTGGCGACCGCCGGCACGTCGCCCCCGATGCGAAACGTGCGCCGGTACCAAAAAGCCTCCCGTCGGGCGCTGGGCACCCCCACCTCAGCGAACGGCGGCTGCGCCTCATCCACTAACCCGGGCACCGGGACGCGATGCCCAAACTGCCCCGGCGCGGCAGCCATGCTTCCGTCCTCGACGTTCCACTCGCCATCGAGCGAGAGGACGGTGCGGTCCGCGCGCGCTGGTGGCGCGCAAAGGCAAAGCGCGGAGAGTGTCAGGAGCACGGCGAGGGAGCGGAGCGGCGGAGGGTATG
>DATKNZ010000187.1:0-10035 GCA_035541055.1 Candidatus Acidiferrum sp.
CCCACGTGGTCCGGACCACATGGGAGACACACGGGGGAATTACCGGACGGCCCCCGGGGAGACACAGAGAACGGGCCTGGATAGCGGAAAGGGGCCGGCGCGTGTCCTGTGGGCACACACGGGCGAGTGCAAAAAAATGAACAAAGGTGCGCTAATTGCAGTCTCTTATGGAAATGAAATTGCCACCCCACGGCAGGCGACCGCTGGCCAGCGGACAAGTCTGGAAAACCAGAGCTGCTGATATTGAGATTGTAGCGCTGGGCAAGCAGCTTATCCATTACCGCATCACCACACAATTAGGAGGAAAGGGCGTCAGCGCCCAGATCAGCGGCATCGAGGCCATGGAGAACTACCTCCGCAAAAACGCCGCGCAGTTGGTCAAAGGCGATTCCACTAACTGAGCGCCCGCCCGGGCGTTCCCGCTTCCCTTAAGGCACCTTCTCTACTCGGAAGAGCTGAAAAGCCGACCCGTTGCTGAGACCTGCCACCGTGCCGGTGGCATTGGTCGGCACCACCGGGCTGATGGTGCGAGTCCATGACCGGCAGTTGGTCGAAGACAGGATTTCATAGACCTCGTAGCCCTTGGCCTGCCATTGGAGGCAGGACGGCTGGAACGAGGTGACGCGCAGGTTCGAAGTCCTGTTCGTCGGGTTGGAGCCAAGCCGGTATTCCTCGAGGTTCGAGTAGCCATCGCCGTCGGCGTCGTCGGAGGCATGGTGTTTCGAGCCGACAGCGGGGTTGACGTTCCCGAAATACGACAGGCGCCACGAGTCGGGGATGCCTTCGTTGTAGGAATCAGCGTAGAATGAGATGACCCGGATGGATGCGAAAGGTGAGGCATTGCGGCCATCGGAGTAGCGGGCATAGACCATGTCGTAGTACTGGTTGCCGGCGGGATCGAGCCGCTGGCTGTCGGAATAGAATCCGCTCGGCACGTAGGTGAGGTTGCTGTGGGAGACCGAGAAGGCGCCGTTGTTGGCTGTGGCGCCGGTGGTGGCCAGGGTGAGGGCGCTGTTCTGGAGGCTGTAGCCGCGCACCTGCACGGTGTTGACGCCGGGCACGTTGAGCGGGCGCGTCGGGCTGGTGACGATGTCCATGCAGCGGTCGAAACAGAAGGGCGGGATGTTGGTCGGGGGATGGACCTGGCGAGACGTGTTGGTGTCGAAGCTGTTCAACTGTGCGCCACGTCCATCGGCATGGGCCATGCAATACATGATGGCCTGGCTCAGGGTCGGGTTGCTCTCGTTCGCGCTCTCGCTGGAGTGGGCCAGGCCAATCGTATGGCCGATTTCGTGACAGAGCACTTCCGTGAACGTGCTCAGCGTCTGCATCATCACATTGGTGTGTTGGAGAACGACGTAGCCCCGGACGGCCTTGTGGAAATCGTTGCCGGCCACGTTGCCGCCCAGCGTCCAGCCGGCGGAGAGGTTCAGGATGCTCCACGCGCGGCCTCCCGCGCCCAGCACGTCGCCGTTGAGACCGCCGCCGGCGAGGTAATTATAATGATCGTGGAGCTGGATGCGAAGCGCGCCGTCGGTATTGGTGACGTTAGGCGCCGCCTGCCCGAAGCTCTGGAGGCCCGCGAAGCGGTAGCGCAGGCTGGTGGCGTTGGTCCATGCAGCCAGCGCCGTCTGCACCGCCGTGATGGCCTGGGTCTGCGTGATTCCCGCCGGGAGATAGTCCGCATCAATGTAGTAAGGGATCGGGTTAGCCTGGTCCGGCAGGAGGAAGCGCCCGGCGATCCCGTCGCTGCCGACAAGCAGGTTGGTGGCTGATGAGGAGGGAGTGACCATCGGGGTGGGGCCGGAACTCCCTTCAGGCACAGGCGTTTCCGCGCCAGTGGCCTGGTCGGTGAGGTCCGCTCCCGGCAGCGGACCGCCGCTGGTTTGGCTGCGCAAGTCGTCCAGAACATCCTGGCCGCCGGCATACTGCGCGCTGGCGGATTTCGCCGGGGCGGATGGCAGCCTCAAGGCGCCCGCCCGCCCGCGCAAGGCGAACAATGTGCCGTCGGCCCGCCGCGAGACGAACATCAACCGCTCCTCGCCGGCTGTGAACTGCGGCGTCAGCCCCTCGATCTCCCCGCGGTCCGCCAGCGTGCCGCCGCGATGAACCAGCGCGACCAACGGCGGCAGCTTGCCCTTGAACACCTCCTCGACCCGGAGAACCGTGCGGGTGTAGATGTGGCCGTCCGCGCCGTCTTCGTAAGATCGGGAGTCCACCACGGTGCCTCGGAAGACAGCGGCTGAAATTTGGACATGGCGTGCCGTGCTTATAGGCAGCAGGCAGGAGGCGTGTGTCCGGGGAGGGAGTGTCAAAACCAGCAGGACAGCAAGGATTGCCGCGCCGAGAGCCCGCGTTACGAGCTGGATACCTGTTGAGGCCATAGGATGAGGCTGCGCGGGAGCAGCAGGAATTGTTCCGGTGAGCCGCGTTGGAGCGGAATCTCCTGCGGAACCCTCAGAGTGCCCTGATTTCATCCCAGAGCGGTTCCAGGTCCTCATCCTGGAGCGCCATATTCCTGATTTTCTCCTTGCCGGCGATAGCCGCGGCGCGCTTGAGCCAAACGCGGGCGGTGTCCAGCTCCTGCATTTGGCAGGCGTAGCAGGAGAGGTTGTAAGGGATGAGGGCTTCCTTGGAGAACCGCTCGGAGGCGGGCAGCAGCGCTTCCCAAGCCTTGGCCACGCTGCCGCCAGGCACACGGCGTAGGGCGTAGGCCTGGTGCAGCCACCCGGAAGCCCGCTTCGGCGCCTGCTGCACAAGGGCCTGGGCGACCCGCAGACCTTCCTCCCACCTTTTCTCCTCCGCCGCGACCAGCCATTGCACCTCCAGCACGTCGGGGTGCTGTTGCATCGCGGAGCTTACTTGCGCCAGCTCGGCCTTGGCTTCGACGGGCAGCCCCAGCTCCAGCCAGCCCACGGCGGCGGAAAGACGGTGCGTGTCTGGCGGCTCGAGCTTCGGCATCTCACCTTAACTTAGTCAGCCGCGGGCCGCCTGTGTCAAGAATGCAAAAAATAATGAGGGCGGCGGTTTTCAGGCCGCCGCCCCCCTATCCCAACCCCCCCATTGCTATGCGGATACTCGGCGTTTTCCCCTCAGTCAGCTTCACCATGCATGCAAAGCCTGCGCCCGGCTATAGGGTTTTCACCTACCCGCGACGCACTCAGTACTTTGGCACACTCCGGTCAATCTCGTTGGACCACGCCGAGATGCCGCCCTTCACACTCTTGACGTGCCGGAAGCCATGCTCGCGCAGGTAGCGCGCGGCGCGCAACGACCGCACGCCTGAGTGGCAATGCAGGTAATAGCGAGCGTTGGGGTCCAGCTCGCCCAGGCGCTGCGGCAGCGTGCTCATGGGCAGCAAGGGCACGCCGTCAATCCGGGCGATGGCCTGCTCGGCCAGCTCGCGGACGTCGAGGACCTTGATGCCGAGCTGCGGGTTGTCCAGGGCCTCTTTCAGGTCCTGCACCGTGACCTCGTCCAGGTCGAGGGCAGCCGTGCTGGTCTCCGGGGCGCTGCCGCAGAAGGCCGCGTAGTCTATCAACTCCGTAATGGTTGGGCGCTCACCGCAGACCGGGCATTCCGGGTCGCGGCGGAGCTTGACCTCGCGGAACTTCATATCGAGCGCGTTGAAGAGCAGCAGCCGGTTGAGCAGGGGGCTGCCGATGCCCACCGCGAGCTTCAGCACCTCGGTGGCCTGCACGATGCCGATGAGGCCGGGCAGCACGCCCAGCACGCCGCCCTCGGCGCAGCTTGGCACCATGCCGGGCGGCGGCGGCTCCGGGTAAAGGCAGCGGTAGCAGGGCGCGCCCAGGTGCGGCGCGAACACGCTGGCCTGCCCCTCGAAGCGGAAGATCGAGCCATACACATTGGGCTTCCTGAGCAGCACGCAGGCGTCGTTGGTAAGATAGCGCGTGGGGAAATTGTCCGTGCCATCCACGACAATGTCGTAGGGCCGGATGATATCGAGCGCGTTCTGGCTCGTGAGCCGCGTCTCGTGCAGCACCACCTGGACGTTCGGGTTGAGGCGCCGGATCGTTGCCTCGGCGGACCGGGTCTTGGCCCGGCCTATGTCCGGCGTGCCGTGGAGGAGCTGGCGCTGCAAGTTGGAAAGCTCAACGGTGTCGAAATCCACGATGCCCAACTGCCCGATGCCCGCGGCCGCCAGGTACATGGCCAAGGGCGAGCCCAGGCCGCCCGCGCCGATGCAGAGCACGCGCGTGGAGCAAATTTTCTTTTGCCCCTCCAGCCCGACTTCGGGCAGAATCAAGTGCCGCGAGTAGCGGCGTAGTGCGTCGTTGTCTAATTCCATAACCACGCCCGGAGCGCGGACATTCCTGTCCGCCGGCACGCGCAAACCAGAATGGCGGACGAGAATCCCCGCGCTCCGGTGCAATTGCAGGATAGAACACAAATGAGCCGACAACAACCCGGCCGCAGTGCCGGCCGGGGCCTTCCGCCGGAACGTCTCAGCCCGGGCGATAGACGCCTCAGCAGGCAGTCCGTGCCGGGGCCGGATGCCCCCAAGGCTGCCGCGGCGCGGATCACGAAGCTTTCGCGGCTCCAGCCGACGCTGGCGATCATCCTGGGCAGCGGGTTCCACCATGTGCTGAGTGAGTTGAAGGTGGACGCGGAGATCCCTTACGCTCGGCTCCCCGGCTTTCCGCCGGTCGGCGTGAGCGGGCATGCCGGGCAGTTGCTCATCGGCCGGTTGGGGGGCGCGCCGGTGCTGGTGCTGAGCGGGCGCTCACACTTCTACGAAGGCCACGAGATGTCGCGCGTGACCTTCGCGGTGCGGGCCTTGGCCGCCTACGGCATCCGCGACCTGGTGCTCACCAACGCCGCCGGCGGCGTCAACCACGCCTTCCGTCCAGGCGATTTCATGCTGCTGACGGACCACATCAACCTGATGGGGACGAACCCCCTGCGCGGCGCGCCGTTGCCCGGTCTGCCGCGGTTCGTGGACCTGAGCTGCGTCTATGACGAAGGCTTGCGCGACCTGGTCCGGCGAGCCGCCTGGCAGTGCAAGATGCGGCTCCGTCAGGGAGTTTACCTGGCGGTGTCCGGGCCAAGCTACGAGACGCCCGCTGAGATTCGCGCCTTCTCTCGCCTGGGCGCCGACGCCGTCGGAATGAGCACCGTGCCGGAGGCCATCGTGGCCCGGCAATGCGGCCTGAAAGTGGCCGGGGTCTCCTGCATCACGAACCTCGCCGCGGGACTCAGCCGGCAGGCCCTGTCACACACGGAAGTGCTGGAGACCGCCGAGCGCGTCAAACACCAGGGAGCGCGGTTGCTTAGCAAATTTGCCCGGCTCTATGGCAAGCGTAAGTAAACAGGCCCTGGTTCGGGCCGCCGCCAAGGCGCGACAAAAGGCGGCAGCCCGGTTTTCAAAGTTCAAGGTAGGCGCCGCGCTCCTCACCCGTGCCGGAGAGATCATCACGGGCGCCAACGTGGAGAGCGCGAGCTACGGCCTCACGTGCTGCGCGGAGCGCGTCGCGCTGTTCAAAGCGCTGACCGAAGGCAGGAAAGGCTTCACGGCTATCGCCGTCGTCGCCCGCGCGCCGGGCGGGCCGATGCCCTGCGGCGCGTGCCGGCAGCTTCTGGCGGAGTACGCGCCCGAGGCCACGGTGCTGGTCGCGGATAGCCGGGCGTTGCGCTCGGTAAAGGAATTCACCGTGCGCGAGTTGCTCCCGGGTGCGTTCCTCGATGTCACTGCCGATTCGGATTGAGGCAGGGCGGCAAGGTGTTAAGCTGCTGCCTGGTAGCCTCTGCGGATGAAGCCTGAACTCGCTCTGGGGTTGGACAATGCCGGCTGGCCGGCGCTCCTGGTGGATGGCGCCGGCATCATCTGCGGCGCGAATCCCGCCTCCCTCAAAGCCTTCGGCTTGTCGCTCGAACCCCAGCCGCCAGGGCTTTCCACCATCTGGTCGCCCGAGAACAGCCGCACCGCCGAACAGTTCCTGGCCCATTGGCCCCAATCGCCCGCCCCCCATGTAGCGGTCAGGTTCAGGGGCAAGGAAGGCGCCTCCACGGCATACCTCGTCTCGGTCTCCTGCATCACGCGGGAGGGTCAGAGGTATTTCGTCCTCCAGGCGTTGCCGGAAGCGCCGACGGCGCCGAAGGACCCGGGCGGCGACGCCGGGGCCGCGCACAAGCAGAAGCTGGACTGCGCCCTGCAACTCGCGCGCACCGTGGCGCTGGACTTTAACAACGCGCTGACCAGCATTCTCGGCCACACCTCTCTGATCCTGAGCAAGATGGAGCCAACGCATCCCTGGCGTGCGTCGCTGATCCAGGTCGAGAAGTCGGCGGCCAAGGCGGCGGAAATCGCCAGCGACCTGGGCACCTTCAGCCGGCAGGAGAAAGAGACCCGCGGCCAGGCCGCCGGCAACCTGAACCTGCTCCTGCAGCGCAGCGTCGAATTCTTCCAGCAGAACGCCGCGCATGAGAGCGTGGCGTGGACGCTGCAACTGGATCGGAAGCTGTTTGCCGCGAAGTTTGACGAAGCCAAGCTGCAGCAGGCCTTCATGAAAATCCTGGAGAATGCGATGCAGGCCTTGCGCGACCGCGGCCACATTACCGTGCAAACGCGCAACATTGAGCTGGCGCAACCGACGCAGGACCGCAATGTCCATTTGGCTGCCGGCGCTTATGTCTGCGTAGAGATCAGCGACAACGGCTGCGGCATCGAACCGGACGTCCTGCCGCGCGTCTTCGAGCCGTTCTTCACCACGAAACGCGGCGGCAACCATCGCGGCCTGGGCCTGGCCTGGGTCTATGGCATCGTCACGAACCACGGCGGCGGCGTGGCCATCTCCAGCCAGCCGGGCGTCGGCACCTCCGTCCGGGTTTACCTGCCGGCTGAGAATCGCATCGTGCGCGACCAAAGCCTTGCGCCCGGCGACCTGACCGGCAATCAGACGGTGCTGATCGTGGATGACGAAGACCTGCTCCTGACGATGGGGCAGACGATCCTCTCGGCCTACGGCTACCGGGTGCTGACGGCCAACGGCGGCCAGAAGGCGCTCGATATCCTGGCGCAAAAGGAGCCGGCGGTGGACCTGGTCATCACCGACCTTGTCATGCCCGCCATGAGCGGGCGCGAACTGATCGACCATATCCGGCAGACCGCGCCCGGCATACGGATCATCTGCACCAGCGGCTACGTATGGCCGGTCGGCCAGGAAAACCACGACACCTACCTCCAGAAGCCTTTCACCAGCCAGGAATTGCTGCTCAGGGTGAAGGAGGCCCTGAGGGCTGATTCCGGCGCCCCGCAAGCTTAACCGGCGCCCGCGTCAGAGCCATTTCCTTCGGCGCGCCGCTCCCACCGGCGCGGCGCGCGCTCCGGCAGGCTGGTGTCGGCCTTGGCATAATAAGTCTCCTCGCCGAAGCGGTCGTCGGCTTCCTGCTGCAAGGCGCGCGACGGGGCGACAAAGAACTGGTCGTGCGTCTCTATGAAGATGACCTGCCCCGTGGGCCGGAGAAAGCAGAGGAACAGCGGGCACTTGCCCGGGTGCGCCCGGACGAGGTCCTGCACGGCCTGCAGGTTCTCCGGCTTGAAGTGCGCGGTGTGCAGGCGCAGGTGCACTTGCCTGGTGAACCGCAGCGGCGCCTCGTCCAGGGGCATGATCTCCTGCGGGAAAATCTTGGGGCGGTCGTCGCCCTTGTTGACCTCACCCACGACCAGGATGGCTTTGCCCGGCGCCAGCAGCTCGCGGTACTTGTCGTAATTCTCGTTGAGGCAAAGCACCTGCACCGAGCCCTCCAGGTCTTCCAGCGTGACAATGCAGTAGGGCTTGCCGCTCTTCTTCGAGACGCCGTTCTGCACCGCCGCGATCAGCCCCCCGAGGCGCGTCAGGCTCCGTGGGGCTAACTGCGAGAGCGTGGTGGTATTCGACAGCGCATACTTCTCCAGGATTTGCGCGTAGGGCGTCAGCGGGTGCCCGGTGACGTAGAAGCCGAGCAGCTCTTTCTCGAAGGCCAGCAATTCGTGGTCCGGCCATTCAGGCAGGGCCTCGCTCGGCTCGGGCTCCTGTGCCGAGCGATCCTCCAGCGCGCCAAACAGGGAAGCCTGGCCTCGCTGCCGGTCCGCAATGACGCTGGCCGCCCGCGCCAGGGTGCGTTCCACCTGCGCGGCCAGCGTGGCCCGGGTCTGCCCCAGGCAGTCACAGGCGCCGCACTTGATCAGGGCCTCCAGCACCTTCCGGTTGACGCTGTGCCCGTCAACCCGCTCACACAGATCGGCCAGCGAACGGAATTCCCCGCCCTGCTGGCGCGCCTTCAGGATGGCCTCAACCGCGATCTCTCCAACGCCTTTGACGGCCGCCAGGCCGAAACGGATGGCCAGCGCCGGCCCGGCGTCTGGCCGGCCCGGGGCCGGCGTGACGCCAGCCTTGCTCTCCGCCGGCGCGAAATGCACCACGCTCTCGTTGACGTCCGGCGGCAGCACCTCGATGCCCATTCCCCGCGCCTCGTTGATATACTGGCTGAGCTTCTCCGTGTCCGCCATGTCGTTGGTCATCATGGCGCAGAAGAACTCGACGGGATAATTGGCCTTCAGGTAGGCCGTTTGGTAGGCGACCACGGCGTAGGCGGCGGCGTGGGACTTGTTGAACCCGTAGCCGGCGAACTTCTCCAGCAGATCGAAGATCTGGTTCGCCTTGCCCGCGGGGATGGCGTTCACCTTGGCGCAGCCCTTGACGAAATGCTCGCGCTGTTTGGCCATCTCCTCAGCCTTCTTCTTGCCCATGGCGCGCCGCAGCAGGTCCGCCGAGCCGAGCGAGTAGCCCGCCAGCACCTGCGTGGCCTGCATCACCTGCTCCTGGTAAACCATGATGCCGTAGGTCTCGCGGCAGATCGGCTCCAGCAGCTCGTGCTCGTATTCAATCTTCACCTCGCCCTGCCGGCGCTTGATGTACTCCGGGATGAGCTCCATCGGCCCGGGCCGGTACAGTGCAATCAACGCCGTGATGTGCTCGATGGAGCTGATCTGAAACTTGCGGCACAGGTCGCGCATCCCGCCCGATTCAAGCTGGAACACGCCCAGCGTGTTGGCCTTGTTCAGCAGGTCATATGTCTTCGCATCGTCCAGCGGCAGGCCGTCAATCGGCACGTCCACCCCGTGCCCCTGCTTGATCATCTCGCAGGTATTGCGGATGACCGTCAGCGTCTTGAGGCCCAGGAAGTCCATCTTCAGCAGGCCCAGGTTCCCGACCGGGTTCATCGCGTACTGGGTCACGATCACGCCGTCTTCGTCCTGCTTGAGCGGCAGCAGGTTCACCAGCGGCTGGTCGCCGATGACCACTCCCGCCGCATGCACCGAAGCGTTGCGGGTGAGGTCCTCCAGGACGAAGGCGGTGTCAATCAGCTCGCGCGTGACCTCCTCATTCTCGTACGCCTCCTTCAGCTCCGGCGACTGCTTGAGCGCCTTCTCCAGAGTCATCTTCAAGTCGAAGGGAATCATCTTCGCCAGCCGGTCGCACTCGCCGTAGCTGAGCCCCATGACGCGCCCCACGTCGCGCACCACGGACTTGGCGCCCATGGTGCCGAACGTGATGATCTGCGCGACGGCATCGCGCCCGTATTTCTCACGCACGTATTCGATCACGTCGGCCCGGCGGTCGTCGGCGAAATCAATATCAATATCCGGCGGGTTGACGCGTTCGGGGTTCAGGAACCGCTCGAACAGCAGCCCGTAGCGGATCGGGTCCACGTTGGAAATCCCCAGCAGGTAGGTGACGATGGACCCGGCGGCCGAACCGCGCGCCACGCAGGAAATGCCTTTCGAGTGGCCGTAGCGGACAAAGTCGCCGACGATCAGGAAGTAGCTGATGAACCCAGTTTTCTCGATCACCTTCAACTCAAGCGCTAGCCGGTCCATGACCCCCTTCAGCGCCGCCGCCACGGCAGGCTGCGCCAGGCCGCCCGTCCCGTGCTGCAATTCCCCACCTGCGACTTGAGACTCAATACTTGAGGCTTTGCCCCGCGGACTGTGGACTGTGGACTGTGGACTGTGGACTGTGGACTGTGGCCCAT
>DATKNZ010000188.1:0-18390 GCA_035541055.1 Candidatus Acidiferrum sp.
GTCCAGCAAAGCTCGGGCGCGGCCCCAGTTTCCCGCTAACTGCGCCTGCTGGGCCAAGTCCATGTCAGCGGCATAGAGATTCTCGCGCGCCTTCAACTCGCCTTCCTCAGCACGCCGGCGCTGCTGAACGGCCTGCAACTCCGATTGTTGGGCTTGCATTTGCGCTGCTATCGCGGCGCGGTGTGCTTGCCGCTCCCGCAGCAGCAGCCAGAATGACATACCCAGCCCAAGGGCCAGAAGAATGACGATGGCGCCCGAGGCAGCGAAGCCTATCCAGTGCCGCTGCACTGTCTTTTGAAACTCGTAGAGCCGACTGGGTGGCCGGGCCAGTACTGGCTCGTGGGCGATGTGCCGCTCGACGTCATGGGCCAACCCGTTGGCCGTTCCGTAGCGCCGAGCCCGGTCCTTCTCCAGGCACTTCATGACAACCCAGTCGAGATCGCCGCGGACAAGGCTGATCAGTTTCGGCGGCTCCGCTCCTCGGTGTTGGGCAGTCGTGGTCAACTCCTCTCGGGTCATGGTGCTGAGGCGAGTGGAGGGACGGACCGGCGCGGTCTCCCTGATTCGACGCCGCAGTTCATCCAGCCCGGCATTCATCAATTCGGTCGTGTCAAAAGGCGTCTTGCCCGTCAGCAACTCGTAGAGCAGCACACCCAGGCTGTAGATGTCGCTGCGGGTATCTACATCTAGGCCGCTCATCTCCGCCTGCTCGGGACTGACGTAAGCCGGCGTGCCCAGGAACTGGCGGAATTGGGTGAACACGGTCTTCTCGGTGAGTTGCTGCTGCGTGGCTTTGGCGATCCCGAAATCTATGACCTTGGGCACCGGCACGCCGTCGTGGAGGGTCACGAGGATGTTCGAGGGCTTGATGTCGCGGTGGATCACGCCTTTCTGATGGGCGTGCTGTATGGCGCGGCAGACCTGGATGAAGAGCTTGAGCCGCTCCTGCGTCGGCAACTGGTTGGAGTCGCAGTAGTCGGTAATGCGCACACCGCGCACCAGTTCCATGACGAAATAGGGTCGGCCTGTTTCCGTGGCCCCGGCATCGAACACTTTAGCGATGTTAGAATGGTCCATCAGAGCCAGGGCTTGGCGTTCGGCCTCGAAGCGCGCGACGACCTGTTTTGTGTCCATGCCCAGCTTGATGATCTTCAGGGCGACGCGCCGCTTGACCGGCTCGGTTTGCTCCGCCATCCAGACCTCGCCGAACCCTCCTTCGCCGATCTTCTCCAGCAGCTTGTACCTGCCCACGCGCGTGGAAGCCGCCTCCTCGGCCACGGGCGCGGACGCCAGTTCTTCCCCTGCCGCTGCCGGCCCGGCAGGCAGGAAGCCGTCG
This sequence comes from Candidatus Acidiferrum sp., assembly GCA_035541055.1. Taxonomy (GTDB): domain Bacteria; phylum Verrucomicrobiota; class Verrucomicrobiia; order Limisphaerales; family UBA8199; genus JAPLUA01. Next base: position 1,337 of record DATKNZ010000188.1, read on the forward strand.
GCATGAAAGTGCCCTTCCAGCAGCAGGTCCAGCCGGGCACGCATGGCGGGGTTCCCCTGGCACGCGGCGTCCAGGAAGGCGCTGCGCTCGGTGGCGGAGGGCCTGGCGAGAGCGGCTTGGAAGAGGTCTTCGAGGTTCTGGTTCGGCTCGCTCATTTCAGTTCCGGCAATCCCGGGTCCATGAAGGCGTGCGCCGTTTCGCGATCAGAACGATCACCGCTGCCCCAATTTCAGGTGCCCGCGCGAGGCTTCAGTTCGGCGTAGAGCCACGAACGCGCATAGGCCCAATGCCGGCGCACCGTCGGCTCGGAGATGCCCAGCACCTCGGCGATTTCGGCATGTTCCAACCCGCCGAAGTAGCGCAGCTTGACGATCTCCGCTTTCTGGGGGGATTCGGCTGCCAGCTTCTCCAGGGCTTCATGCACGGCGAGGATCACCTCATCGCTGTCCTGCGTCGCCAGGGTGACCCGGTCGAGGTCCACGCGTTCCAGTTGTCCTCCATGGCGAAGGCGGGCCTTGCGGCGAGCCCGCTCCAGCAGGATCCGGCGCATGGCTTCGGCTGCCGCGCCAAAGAAGTGGGCGCGGCTGTTCCACAGCGGTTGGGTCGCTCCGCCCAGCCGCAGCCAGGCCTCGTGCACTAGGGCGGTGGCTTGCAGGGTCTGGCCGGGACTTTCGCGCGCCAGCCGCGCCGCCGCCAGGCGCCGCAGCTCGTTATAAACCAGCGGCAGCAATTCCTCCGCCGCTTGCTTATCCCCGGCACCAACTGCGGCTAGGATTGCCGTCACCTGTTCCGATCCGCATTGCATCGACGTGTCGCCTCCCCACTCGCTGATGACGCCCGTTCATCAGGCCCAGGGACTGAACCCACTATACCTCCAAACCGGGGAGCAGGCGAATGCAACCACCGCGCTCAAGGGGTCCGATAATCGGACCGTATGAGGCTCGCGTAATGCCGGCTAGCCCGCATCGTTCACAAAGTCGGTTGAGCCGGGGGATGCCGCCGGGGCTAACCATCGAAATCGGCTTGGTTGGAGGTATTTCCAAAATGAGGATGGGCGGCATAAGCTAACCCCCTTTCGGTGCCTCAAAACTGCCGATTTCCGGCCATTTTAAGCAACACTCCTTCCCTGGCGCTTGGTACCGACGCGGTTCACGGAGAGCCTGAGCCGGTTTTCGAAGCTCCGTGGCTGTCGCCGCCAGGGGCGCACCCGGGAGCCCCGCCCGAGCCCCTCCACAGCCTCACCGGTACCTCTCCATACCCACACCGGAGGTTCAATTTCAACCTCCGGTGTGGGTATGGAGATCGTGACGTGAAGCTGCAATGTTTACTGCTGCAATCAGCCCTGTGTTTCGCCGCAGGTATTCTACGGAAGCAGGCGCCAGACGCGCCGCGTCTTGGGGTCTGGAGCCTTCCGGACAATGGAGCAAACCTGGGAGTCTCAACCCAGGGGAGCACTAGAATTGGGTGACAGGGTTAAAACGAAATGAACGCTCGTAAGCATCGTCAACACAAACAAGCCAAAGAGACTGATCAGGCTTGGACCAAAAGGTATGCAGTCAGGCACGGGGGCTTCTCCTTACCCCGTGCGCGAACAGCACGACTGCCGGTGTACAGAGCGACCCTAAATCCTCCGGTGAGCCTTGTAGAACACGGAAACGCTGTCGGCCCCGCCCGGCCTCACGACCGGGCAGACCTTACCGCAAGGCGGGTCGGGGGGAGCAGCATTGGGATGACCGAAGAAGCCAAGGCCAGCGGTAATGCGCTGGATATGCCCACGTCGGTCAGGTCCGAAATAGCCAGAAAGCCCGTGGAACCGCTCTTAAGCTGGGAAAGCAAATGACGACCGACGCCCGTCGGTTGATGCGTCTCAGGGCTGTGACTTCTAAGGAGCACAGCGTCGTGCGGCTACGGACCAGTATGGCCAAGGGGTTCGTGCTCGGTTTACTGAGCATCGAACCGCGGGTCGGCCCACAGCAGGGCCGGCCTTATGAGGGCTCGAGCCGTATGAAGGGAAACCTTCACGTACGGTTCTTAGGGGGGCGCGGGCGGGCAACCGCCCGCGCCTACCCAGCGGTTGTGGAGGGGATATGGAGGGGATAGCCAGGGCAGCAGCGACCATGTTCCAATCTCTAGTCGAGTCGAGCGTGCTGTGCGCGAGCCGGCTTGATTCGCGTATGTAGCGTTTTTAGCGGTGCCTGGCCTTCTTTACCCGGCCGCCAGCACCTTCTTCCGCCAATTCTGCACGCTCACCGCGTCGAACCGCTCGCCCTTGAAGACTATCTGCCTCACCGCCTTCTCGCAGGCGCTTTCACGTTTCAGGTAGGCGCTCACGTCCATCCAGCGGATTTCGCCATCCACGCCTCTCGTTGTCAATCACCGCCTGTCCTTCGCTCTGCATCTCGCGCACCTGCTCCTCCACCGCCGGCGAGTCGAACTTCTCCCCGATCACAGCACGCACGAGGATCGGTTTCCCGCAATCCGGAGAGAAGACCCTCCCCTTGCCGCCGGGAGTCAGCGCCTTGGCGATCTTCGCCCGGTCCCCAGCCGAAGGCAAGACGACGGGCGGGCCGCTCCAGCAAGGGCGTGGACGAAAATGTGGCTAGAAATGCCTCCCCCTTCGGAATAAGATTTGCCCGCATGGCAAAAGACTCGAAAATCGAATGGACGCACCACACGTTCAACCCTTGGTGGGGTTGCACGAAGGTTTCGCCTGCCTGCGATAATTGCTATGCGGAACTGTGGGCGAAACGCGTGGGCCAGCAGATTTGGGGTTCGGCGGCCCCTCGCCGTTTCTTCGGAGAAACACATTGGCGCGAGCCGCTGCTTTGGAACGAACAGGCTCGCATTACCGGACGCAGGGCACGCGTGTTCTGCGCGAGCATGGCGGATGTCTTTGAGCGACGCTCCGAGCTGAACGACCAGCGCACACGCTTGTGGGCGCTCATTCAGCGTACTCCGTGGCTCGATTGGCTGGTACTGACGAAGCGGCCACAGAACATCGAAAGCATGGTGCCGTGGACTAATAATTGGCCTCGAAATGTCTGGCTTGGCACCAGTGTGGAAAACCAAGCGTTCGCACAGAAACGCTTGCCGATCCTCCTCAAGATTCCTGCTGCTGTGCGGTTCCTGTCGTGTGAGCCTCTTCTTGGTTCCCTCGACTTGCGTCCATGGTTCAGGAGGAAGGGACTTTACCCCATCGACTGGGTCATCGCTGGCGGCGAGAGTGGTCCTGGCGCGCGTCCGATGCATCCTGACTGGCCTACGAATCTTCTGAGCCAATGTCAGGAATCTGCAGTGCCGTTCCACTTCAAGCAGTGGGGCCACTGGATTCCCGCGGAGATGTGGGATGAGGAGACTAAGCCGACGCTGCTGAAACTTGGGAGTGAGCGCCCAGTCAGCATGGTGCGTGTGAGCAAGAAGTTGGCGGGGCGAATACTGGCGGGAACGACATGGGACGGTTTGCCGCTCACCACGCTTGCTCATGCCTAAAGTTGACCTCTCAGCCTACGCGGGACGCGAGCAAGCGTATGTGAAACACTGCTTGCTGGAGGAGTATCTGCCGGACTGGGCCTACAAGGTTGGGTCGAAGTGGGACTCGCTCGTGTACGTGGATGGCTTTGCCGGGCCGTGGAAAACCAAGCATCCGGACTACGCGGACTCTTCGTTCGGCGTCGCCATCGACGCATTGCGCCGCTCCTGCTTGGGCTTGCGGGAGGGACGTGGCCGAAAGCTCCGCGTTGATTCCATCCTCGTTGAGCAGGATAGAACAGCATTCGCGTGCCTGGAACGGTTTGCCAGAAGTAAGACGACCCCTGCCTTTGGTGTCCACGCGCTTTGTGGTGAATTTGCTGACCAAATTCCGGCGATTAACCAACTCATCAAGCGCTCGGCACACAGTCCGTTTCGCTTCGTGTTTCTTGATCCAAAGGGTTGGTCCGACATTCCGATGGAGGAGGTGCGTCCGCTTCTTCGGGACCGCAGTTGTGAGGTGCTGATCAACCTGATGACACGGCACATCATCCGCTTCCTTGATGAACCCGACCGTGCAGACAGCTATCGCGCCTTGTTTGGTCGCCCCGAAGTGCTGGAGGTTTTGCAGAACACTCCACGCGAGAACAACGCGCGGGCAGAGCAAGCCGTTCGTGAATATTGCCGCAGCCTGAGGCTGCTTTGCGACTTCAAGTATGTGTCCTCGGCGGTGATCCTCGAACCCGATGAAGAATCGATCCGCTACTTCCTCGTGTATGCGACGAATCACCCGCGCGGAGTGGAGGTTTTCAAGGATGCCGAGATTAAGGCTGCCCGAATACAAGACGATGTCCGCCATGAAACTCATATCAGAAAGACCGGCCAGCCGGAGCTTTTGCTTGGCGGTGGACCGCCAAAATCGCGCCTGACGCTACAACTGCGAGACCGCTACGCCGCTCGCGCCCGCAAGAAAGTCATCGAGATTCTGTCTGCCAAGAGCCCCGCCAGCAGCGTGCCATACTCGGAACTGTTTTGCGAAGCGATGGCGTTTCCTCTCGTGACGCCCGACGATTTGGAAACCTGGCTTCGGACGCTCGAGCCAAGCATCGAAATCCGCCTCGCCGGATCGGCGCGGCGCCGGAAGCCATCGCCATCGGAGGAAGACGGCGTGCTTGTGCGAAAACCAGACTCGCTACGGTAATCGGCGCGCGATTGGCGAAAGGGAGAATATCTGGCTGACGCAGACACGACGCCCGGCTGATGAAGGTCTCCAGCAGGGTACGCAGCACCACTGCCTCGTCCTAGCGCGGCAGGCGCTTGAAATCCAGGTAATCCAAATCCCCGGCCAGCAATTCGTCCTCGCGGATGCAACCCAGCTCCTGAGGATGCTTCCGCACCTTCCGCACCACGGCGGCGGCGTAGTGACTGAGCACCTCCGGCCGCAGCAGCGTGAAGCCGCCAAAGTCCAGACGCTGGACCATGCCCGGTCCTGCCAGCAGGCTCACCACCGCCTCCAACTCCGCCAATTCGAAATTCTTCCCGGCCAGCGTCATCTCCATCCGCTGCTTCAGTTCGGCAAGGCGGATCAGGATCAGGCCGCGGTCGCGCAGGCTCAGGATTTCCTGCTTCAACTGGGGATAGAGCGCGGGCGACGTTGTCTCAGGGATGCTCTTCGAATCAATGGCCTGCAAAATGGACTCGCCAAGCCCGTCGCAGCCTTCTCCGGTCTTCTCGCTCGTCGCATGCAGCGGGTCGAGAAAACCGCGTTCCTTCATGAACTTCTTCATGCTGGCGACACTGACCACAAGGCCCACACGCTGGTATTCGTCTGCTTGGAGCCCCGCAACGACCGCCGTCCATGAGCGCTGCCGTGCTAAGGCGGGCGCGGAATAGAATTGAAGATCAGGCTATAACTGCCAGTTCTACGTACCATGGAGGGTCAAGCCTTTTTAAGCTTTTGAATTATCTCCGTTAACCCTTTGGTCACGTCAGAAAACGCCGCCCTGTTTATTTTGGCTAGTTCGAGCTCGGCGGTAGTCTCGCCTGCTTTAAGCAAATAATTGCGCTCGGTCTGACAAAGCGCATCAATAACCCTGTGCTTTACAGCTGCGTCTTCCTGTTTAAGCGCAACACGTAGTGCTGAGAACTTACTTTCAATATTTGTGAGTTCGTTTTGGAAATACTTGATTTCGCCCAGGCTAGACTTGTACAACCTCAGAAAGAAGAAAGCAAAAATCTCGATGAAGAGAACCAAGGAAAGACGAGGAAGGTAATAACTTGCCACCAGGGTCGGATCATTTGTCGTGTGTTCTGCTTTGAACACCACGTAGCCCAAAACAAGTAAGCCGGCTACAGTCGTCATTATACCGATAATGAGGTTCAGGTTCCCGCGCTGTCCCAGAGAGGAGAGCTCATCTTTTAAGCGTGTCGTCGTATCACCATACATATCGTCAATCAGCTCGCTGATGGATTTTAGCTTGATTTGGTCGTTGAGTTGCGCAGAAACACGATCGAATAGCTGTGACACAGCTTCCGAGCTGATCTTCGATTCCAAGGCCGCAATCAGCTTCTGCTTGTCATCTTCGGTGAGCCCTGTTTTCGCACTAAGCGCATCTGCCAATGCAGCGTCCAGTTTGGCCGATTGTCTCTGTAGCTCATCGATTTTTTGCCGCAGTACCAGGATATCTAGGGAGTTGGGAGCGTTCTTGGAGCGTGGCTGCAAGTAAGTCAGCAGTACGGAAAAGAGGACCAGGCCGGTGACCCCGGAAAGCACGAAGCGCAACGTTATGGAGTTTGCAATCTCCTTCGCAAAGTCTCCCCGCAGGAGAAGGGGCACAATCGCGCCGGCAATGATCACAACCCAAGCCATAAGCATCAGCGACGGGTTCCTCGCTACCTCACGGAGGATTCGTTCAAACATGGTAGGGTAGTCTTTCTTCATGGTGTTTGTTAGTTCGAGCTGGATGTTATTACAACAGTTACAGATGGTGATTTCGTCAGGAAGTCTCCGATGGGGGAATTGTGGAGCCGCAGGGGGATGCAGCGGCGCTCATGGTTACGCGGGTCGCGAAACCGGAACGTGCCGGCCTCCGACTGCGCCCAGTCCGAGCCGAACGCACAGAGCGAAGGATGAATGAAGATCTCTGCATTTGCCATTCTGCCGTCTGCCTTCGGATTCAGCCCGTCCTTCCGCAACCGCTCCGCCAGCGGGCGCACGACCGCCTTGTCTTTCGCGCTGTGGCTCAGGAACACGTCGCATTGAAAATCCTGCCCCATATTCTTACGGCTTTCGGGATATTGCGCCGAACGGGCTGGGGTGTCACGAGGAAACGAGGGCAGTCCGAGCGTTGAGGAACGAACACTACGCTTGCGTTTTAACCGCAGCTTGCGGTTCAATCCCTGCAATCCGTCATCGCAAATGCTCTATCAAATCGAGTTCATCGCCTCGGCCCGCGAGCAACTTCGTGCCCTGCCCAAGGACGCCCGCCGGCTAATCGGCGCGAAGCTTGACCGCGCCCAGCATGACCTGGCCGGCGACGTCAAAAAGCTGAAAGGCTTCAAGAATAAGTATCGCCTGCGCGCGGGTAATTACCGAGTGCTCTTGGAGTAGGAAGGCCCTTGCCTCGTGGTGTATGATGTCGGTGACCGAAAAGACATTTTTGAGTAATGCCGCCTTGACAGAAGCCAAGCCGCCGGGCAATTGGACGCAGCTAAACAGGCAACTCGCCCAGGCAAAAGTTTTGTTGCGCGAGATGCGCGAGACGGTGGCGGACATTGAAGACGCGCGGACTATCGAACGCGCCAAACGCGCAACGGCAGCAAGCCGCGCATTCCCTGGGCGGGCGTTAAGAAAGAACTACACCTCGACTGACTTATTGCCCCATGCGGGACCACCCGCATCGGTGTTCCAGCCCTTCCCTTATCCCGGCGTAGCTTCTGAGCGAAGGCGGATCGATCTTCGCCGGAATGCTGTCGCCGGGCTTGAGCACCCATTCATCGAACCACACCCGCAGTCCGTCCCGCTGCAAACCGCTCCGCCAGCGGGCGCACCACCGCCTTGTCCTCCGCACTGTGGCTGAGTCCTCGCTTCAAGGTTCCAAATTGGAACCTTGAAGCCAGACAGGCTTGAGCCTGGTCCGGCGTAAGCTGAAACATCATGATCGCCCGGCAAATTGTTGAATCTGGATGATTACAAACTCGGCCGGTGCCAGGGGCGCAAAGCCCACGACTATATTTACCACGCCGTTGTTGATGTCGTTCTGGGTCGTGGTCTGGTTATCGCATTTCACATAATAGGCTTCCTGCGGAGTCGCCCCCTGAAATGCGCCCTGACGGAAAAGGCACTGCATAAACGCGCCGATGCTGAGACGGAGCTTGGCCCAGAGCGGTTCGGCATTCGGCTCGAACACCGCCCATTGCGTGCCGCGATAGAGGCTTTCTTCCAGGAACAAGGCCAGCCGGCGGACGGGAATGTATTTCCAGTCGGAGGGCGTGGCATCCCGGCCCACGATGGTTCGAGCGCCCCAAACCAGGATGCCCAGGACCGGGAATTGCCTGACGCAGTTGATTGCCAAGGAGTTCAAGTTCCCGTTTTCTTCGTCGGTGAGGGCGTATTTCAGGCCTTGCACACCGAGCAAGGCTGCCTCATCGCCGGCTGGGGCTTTCCACACGCCGCGAGTGCTGTCGGTGCGCGCCATAATGCCTGCCACCATGCCACTTGGCGGGCACCACCGCGTCTCACCACCTGGCGCTGGGTCAGGTATCTGCACCCAGGGAAAATACAATGCCGCGTTAGCAGACAAAGGCACGGCGCCACTGGCGGCAAACTGCTGCGCTTGATCGGGTGTGTCTATGCCCGGAGGCGTATCCAGAATCAGGAACGCCTTCCGCCTCTCGCAGTAAGCCGCGGCCGCCGCGAGCACGGCTCGAGAGGCTACGGCCGGCAGCACCATGAGGTTGAAGATGTCCACCGCATCCAGGGCGGCGAGGCCGGCCTGCCAATCGGCGTCCGTTGCGGCGTCCGGCACCCTCACCACGCGAGCCTCCACGCCGCCGTTCATGAAGAAGCCCTGCACCGCGCAGGCCAGCTCGCAGCCAGACGCCAGCGCCCCAAATTGCTGTTCGAACGCCACCGCGCTTGAGACCCGCACCGGCTGGTTCAGTGGCCCCGCAACGCTTTGGCCGATGAAGGCCGTGATGCTGGTGGGCACTCCGACGATGGGGTGTTCGCCGAAAGGGACTTCCTCGATGTAAACGCCGGGATATCCAGGATTCGTAGGCATGGGTTTTCCAGGAACTTGCAACACCATTCGCCAATGAGCAATCGCTGGCCGCAAAAACCGCGCAGGGGGCGGGTACCTGCTACGTTATCTCAGGGGAGCACGATGATCTCCGGCCGGTAGCGCGCGACGTATTGCTCGGGCATCTTCGGGTCAATGGAGCCGGGCACGAGCTTTTCCATGCCGACATGGCTGTCACAGAAGGCTACCTCCGCCTTCTGGGAGTGCCGGAAATGGCCGTGCGGGTAATAGCTCGCGCTGGGGTAATTGGTCGGGTTGTCCAGGTAATACCATTCTTCGAGCATCGGGTTCGAGGGGGAGGCGGGCGCCTGGAAGTTGTTGATCTGGGCGGCGTCGGCGAAGAGCGCGGTCTCGGTCGGGCGGGTGACGCGGCTGATGCTCGGCGGGGTGGAACCCGCCGGAGCGAGGAGCGCGTTGTAGCCGTAGCTGCACACGGGGACAGTGGCCTTGAGCTTGAACTGCTGAAGCGAGTAGTTCAATGCGGGGCAGAGCCGCACCTTGCTGGCGGCCACGTACGGGTAGAGCACGCAGGGGGAGAGGTCCACGGCGCGGTGCCCCTCGGCGCCGTTTTGCAGCCAGCCGAACCAGTACAGCTCGCCATTGTTGGTGATGCCGTAATACCACTGGAAACACCGCCCGCCGTAGTCGTCCCAGTAAAGCTGGCAGGCGAGGCCGAGCTGCCGCAGGTTGCTGGCGCAATCGGCTCGCCAGGCCGAAGCCTTGCTGCGAGTCAAGGCGGGTAGCACCAGCGCCGCCAGGATGCCGATGATCGCCATGACCACCAGCAACTCGATCAGCGTGAACGCGCACACGGCGACAGCCTGCGCACCCCCGGCAGCCCGTCCCGCCTCTCCATGAACCCGGTAGGGACGCGTTCGCGGATGGATGGGGACGCGGTGGAACGCGTCCCTACCAGCGGCGCTGTGGCCCCGCTCAGTCATGGAAGAAAGGCGGCCACACGGTAGAAGGCCTGGCCCGGGGGGTAGCTGCTGTCGGACAAAGCCACGCGCGCTCCGGTGCCCGGCGCCGCGCCGCCGATGGGTGTCCATGACTGAAAGTCTTCCGTGCGCTCGAGGCGGTAGGACCAGTTCGTGCGGCTGTCGAACTGGCACTGCCACAAGCCGTTGGTGAAGGCGCCGGTTAAGTTTTGCACCGGCAGTGGAGGCAAGGTGAGCACCAGGTTGTCCACGGTGCCGTGGGCGAGGATGTCATCGCCGTACCCGTCGTCCTGGTAACTGCTGATGGCGAGCATATCGAGGCGGAAGTCGGCTGCAATGGCTCCGAAGGAATCGGGCAACGTGGTCACGGGCTCGCCATTGGTCAGGACCTCGCCGGACAGCGAGGTCTCGCCGGCCACGTGGGAGAGCCGGACGTGATACACGACACCCGGTTCGAGCGGCACGGCCTCGTAGGCAAAAGCGAAGTTATTGCTGGAGTCGATGAGCGTGGCGTCAACGGAAGGCGGGATCTGGCTTGGGGGGAAGCAGTCGAATTCCGCGACGTTCGGCGACACGCCGGTGGTGCGTTGGAAACCAGGGCTGGTGGCGTCGGCGTAGTGCAGGAGCCCGATGGCCAGCTCGCAGCCGTAATTGGTGGTCGTGACATCGGTCAGCCGCAAGTCAAACTCGAGGCTGAAATCGTCGTTCGTGGTGAGGATGGTGCCGAGTGGGCGGAAGAAGTAGCTGTTGGCCTGTGTGGAATCCCACGTGACCTCCAGGTTCTGGTTGGTGGCGTTCCACGCGAACAGGTTGGTGTCGCCGAACGTCTGCCAGCCTCGTTGCGCCGGGTCGGTCGAGAAGTCTTCGGTGAAGCTGGCCGCGCCGGCCGGCAGCACGGCAAGGCCCAACGCGGCCCAGGCCACTGACACATACAGTCGTTTCATCATCTGCTGATCTTTCAAAAGCGCCGCAGAGCGCGCGGCGCGGGTTGACGGTTGAGAGACCAGCGCGGGGCCTGAAAGCAGAAACGCCTTCACACCCCGGCAAATCGGAGAATGAAGGCATTCGTCGAGTCCCGGCGCGCACTCACGCGCCGGGCTGGCCTCATCCTTCTCTTTGACGGAGAAGTCGGCTCCAAGGCAGGACAAGCCTGTTGCTTATCCCGGCTCCAGAGCCATGACGAGCATCGCCAGGCCGATATCCTGACTTCGGGCCTGGAACCTCGCTCCCGCCTTCCCGGCCTCGTGCGAGACCAGTGGCTGTGGGAGTCTGTAGCCCGTTACAGTGGCGCAACCGTCCCCGATTCTCACGGGGTTCCCTGACGCTTGGCGATGATCCGGGATGGACTTGCCGTCCATCGGTTTCAAAGAACACCTTGTCTCTACACCCCGCGCGCAACAGTGCCAAGAACAATGTGCGGCGTCAGGGCCAATTCATGAAGGGTGGTAGGGACGCGTTCCACCGCGTCCCCGTTATCTCGGAAAGATGGGGACGCGGTGGAACGCGTCCCTACCAGCCTTCATGAAAACGGCGAGACCCCGGTGTGTCTCCCATGGGGCCCGGACCACATGGGAGACACACCGGGGTCTCGGCGTATTCGAGCCAACTATACGAGCGGGAGGCGGAAATCCGAAACCCGAAGGCCGAAGGCCGAAAGAAGGCCGAAATCCGAAGTCCGAAGCCGCCAGGCCGCCATAGAAGCACTTGGCCGGCAGGGAGGCCGCCGTTGCACTTCCAAGCCCCCGGTTTCCACATAGGCCCTGGGCTGGCCGTCTTCGGGTTTCGGGCTTCGGCCTTCTTTCGGCCTTCGGATTTCGGCCTTCGGGCCTGGCTGGCCTGCGGCCCGGGGCGTGATTACATGTGGGTGAAGATACCACCGAGTCAGCGGTGGGAGGTAGGGCGCGCACTCCGATGCGCGCCGTGTTTGGGCCTCGCCGGCGCGCAGCGGAGTGCGCGCCCTACCAGGAGCTCGCCCAGATCTAATCGCACCCTGCCGCCCGGGCCAAAGTTGCGGGTTTTTGACTTCACGCCCGGCGCTTTGGCATATTCGGCCCGATGGAACGGACCGAAGCGGACCTGATTGCGGCGGTGCTGAAAGGCGACGCTGCAAGCTTTGAGCCGCTGGTCGAGAAGTACTCCCCCCGCGTTTTTGCGATGGCCCGACGCTACGCGCGGCGGGAGAGCGAGGTGGAGGACATTGCCCAGGAGGTCTGGCTCAAGGCCTTCGAGAAGCTCAGCAGCTTCCGCGGCGAGGCGCCCTTCGAGCACTGGCTCATGCGCCTGGCGCTGCGGACATGTTACGACTCCCTGCGCGAGCACCAGCGCAACCGCGAGACGACCTTCACCGAGTTGAGCGAACCGGAAGAGGTCTGGCTGGACCGGTTCCTGACCGATCCGGGGTCTTCGGACGAAAACGCCGACGCGGCGCGCCAGTTGGTCAACCGCGTGCTCGAGCGGATTTCCCCGACGGCCCGGCTCGTCATCACGCTGGCGGAGATCGAGCAGCGCCCCATGAAGGAGGTGGCGCGGCTGATGGGCTGGTCGGTGCCGCTGGCCAAGGTCCGCGCGTTCCGGGCCCGGGCGGAGATGCGAAAGGTGTTGTCCCGCATGGCCAAAGACAAGTACCTGTAACCCCGTCTTGCCCTCGGGCGTCTAACTACTTGCAGGCCGTATGAAGCTCAACCAACTGCACCAGAAACTCATCGAGGCCGCCCGGACCAATCTCCCGAGCGACGCTGTGCCTTATGCCTTTCCGAAACGGATCATGGCGCGCCTGCCGGGGCGGACGGCGACGGACCCGTGGGCATCGTGGTCGCACGCGCTGTGGCGCGCCGCCGCCACGTGCTTCGCCATCATGCTGCTGTCCACCGCGTGGACGTTCCTGGCTCCGCATCACGCGGCGCCGGGCACCGACTTGTCCCAGGAATTCGAGAACACCCTTGTTGCCGCCGTAGGTCAGGACCAACCCGCTGATTCGGCCTGGTGAACTCGTGGAAAGTCATCCTCGCCACAATGGTCATCTTCGGCACGGGCGTGGTGACCGGTGGCCTGCTGGTGCGGTATGCTGAGGGGACTCCCGCACCCCGTTCCGCGCGTCCCGCGGGCGCGGCCAGGCAAGGTCCCTTTCCCACGGCGGGCCTGTTGCGCGTGGAGTTCCTCCGCCGCGCCGGCCGCGAGTTGAACCTGACGCCCGAGCAGCAGGAAAAGCTGGATAAGATCATCAAGGAGAGCCAGGAACGCACCCGCAAGGTGTTCTCGCCCTACCTGCGGGAGGAAATGCAGCGGACGCGGACTGAATTCCGGGCGGTGCTGACTCCGGAACAACAGCCCAGGTTCGACGAGTTGCTTAAGCAGCAGCAACAGCAGCAGCGGGCCCGGGAAGTGCGTCATCCGCAGGGCTCTGCCGAACGCCCGCCCGATGCCACCCCCGTGGAGCCCAAGAAGTAGAAGCGTGTGAGACGCGAACTTACCAGACCGAAAGCGGCGGCCAGCGCCCCTCGATTCTTCAAGTGGCTGCCGGCTTTGCTGGTTTGCTGCTCCAGCTTCCTGGCCCCGGCCCAGCCGCAGTGTTGCGCCGGCATAACCAACGCCTTCTTCCCCTTCTGCATTGACTGGCATGACTCGAAGAAGCGGGATTTCGAGCAGCAGGCCGCCATGCTGAAGGATTTGGGCTACCCCGGCGTCGGGCATATCTGGCTGCAGAAGATACCCGAGCGGCTCAAGACGCTGGATGCGGCAGGTTTGAAGCTCTTCCAGATCACGATGCAGGTGGACATTGCGCCCGGCAAGCAGGCCTACGATCCGCAGTTGAAAGACATCATGCCCCTGCTCAAGGGCCGCAACGTGCAATTCCTGCTGCTGATGAACGGCGGGAAGCCCTCCGACCCAGCCGGTGATGCGCGGGCGGTGAAGATCGTGCGCGAGATCGCGGCCCAGGCGGACACCGCCGGCGCGCAGGTGCTGCTCTATCCCCACGTCAAGGCGTGGCTGGAGCGCGAAGAGGACTGCATCCGCCTGGCCGACAAGGTGGACCGCCCCAACGTCGGGGTAATGTTCAACCTCTGCCATTACCTGCGCGTGAGCAAAGACCGTAACTACGAGCCATTGCTGGCCAAAGCGATGCCCCGGCTCTGGGCAGTCTCGATCAACGGCGCCGACGAGTTTGATCCCAAGGACGGCTGGGCCCATTACATCCAGCCGCTCGGGCGAGGGTCATTCGACGTCTATGGAATGCTGGAGACTCTCCGCCGGCTCGGGTTCACCGGCCCCGTCGGCTTGCAGTGCTTCGGCATCACCGGCGACACGCGGGACCATCTGGCTGAGTCCATGGCGGTCTGGCGCGACTACGCCGGGCGGCCGGGCTGCCGCTAGGCCAAGTCTTCCCTGCTTGTAGGGCCGTCTCGCCCCCCGAGCGGAGCGCGGACTTTCCAATCTGACTGGAAAGTCCGCGCTCCGACCGGATTGGTTATTGGCCATCGGCTATCGGCTATTCTCCACCCTGTATCCTCGCTTGCGGCTCTGCCACGCTGAGCATTCTGCCAGCTACGGGCTCAGCACCCGGCGCGCGGACAGCAGTGAGCGGATGCGGTACTCCTCCCGCACGGGCGAGTCAGGATCCAGGCTGCTGACCCGCACCCGCTGCGAGGACTGGATGAAGAGCTTGTCCCCAAGGTAAATGCCGACGTGCGTAATCCTCTCGGGCCGGCCCCGACGCGAGCGGCGGCCGAAAAAGAGCAGGTCTCCCTTCCGGAGCTGGCTCAGGTCATCATCCAGCGGCACGGCGGTGCCGAGCCGGGCCTGGGCGGCGGCGTTGTGCACCAGGTCAATGCCGTTGATGTAAAACACCTGCTGCACGAAGCCGGAGCAGTCGAAGCCTTTCGTGGAATAGCCGCCCCAGAGGTAAGGCCGGCCCATGAAACTGCGCGCCGTGCGCTCGATGTTCTCCGCGGTGGGCCGCCGGGCCTGCTTCCAGGCATCCAGGTCCGCTGCGGCCCGCTTCGGCAAATAGCCGGCCCGCCCGTCCGGCAGCTCCACGCGGTACCAGTCGCCGGCCTCGCCCGTCTTCCTGAGCCGGTCGCACAGCACCACGTCCGACACCGGCGCGGCCTCCGCCTGCGGCTGTTCGAGAATGCGCTCCTCGAAGGCGGTGACGATCAGCAGGGGGCCTCGGTTCCAGGCGTCCACCTGCTCGCGAGTGCAGCGCGTGAATGTGCCCCCCTCGATCCACGCCACGTAGCCGTCGGGCGCCTGCACCAGGAACCACGGGAAGTTCACATTGGTGGACTGCTTCCAAACACGCACGACCTCGCCCATGAGCACCTGCGTCCCCAGCTCGGCCCTGTGGTCGGGCAACTCGCGGCCATTGGCGACGCTGATGCAGGCGATGCCCCAGAGGCGGTTGCTCAACTGCTGCGTGGGCAGGACGTTGATGCAGTCCGTCACGCGGGCGCCGGTGCGCTCGACGGCCCGCAGCACGTCAACTTTCGCCTCGGCGCGATCCACGTCCCCGGTGAGGACCAGTTCGTGCCCGCGGTGCTGAAGGCCAATCCGGAAAATGGCAAAGTCGCTGTTAGGGGCATACTGCTCCTTAACGCTCTGGATGGCCCGGCCCGCCGGGCTGGCGGCGTCGGCGTCCGGCTTCGGGCCTTCCGTCTGAAGATGAGCGCAGCCGCCGAGCAACTCCGCCACGAGCAGCGCGGACAGCGGGGCAAGCCAGGATCGTTTCATGCGTTAGCAGTCTAAAGTGCGGGGCGAATGTAAGGAGTGGCCGCCCCAAATGCCAGCCCACATGGGCGCCCCCGCTCCTACGCACTGCCCTCGAGTAGTAGCGCAGGCCTCCGGCTTGCGACTGTCCCGGCAAGCGTCCCGCTTGCCGCATGCCTGCGGGCAGGGCGCCAACCTGGAAGGTTGGCGGGACGACCGCAAGCCGGAGGCTTGCTCTACTATGCGGCGGGGGCGGTGCGCGGGCGCGCCCGCTGCTTTGACGCACTACACAATGTGGGGATACAATACCGAGGTGGAGACCTTTGCTTGAATGAAGACCGTGCTGATCACTGGCGCTTACCGCGGCCTGGGCTTTGAAGTCGCCCGGCAGCTTTCGGAACGCGGCTGGAAAGTCATCCTGACCGCCCGCCGCAAAGCTCCGGGCTCCGCCGCCGCCGCCAAACTCAAGAACGCCAGCTTCCTGGAACTCGATGTCACCGACGCCGCCAGCGCCAACCGCGCCGCGAAGGAGGTCAGGGAGCTGGATGTGCTGATCAACAATGCCGCCGTGATTGCGGAGGGCGACGAGGACATCCTGAGCATCCGGCCCGAGATACTGGCCTCGACCATTGCCACAAATGCCTTGGGCGCGCTGCGCGTATCGCAGGCCTTCGTGCCCCATCTCCTCAAAAGCTCTGCCGGGCGCATCGTCAATGTATCGAGCGGCGCCGGGCAGTTGAGCGACATGGGAACCTGGGCGCCGGCTTACGCGGCCTCGAAAGCCACCCTCAACGCCATCACCTGCCTCCTGGCCGCGGCGCTCAAGGACAAAGGCATCGCCGTGAATTCCGTCTGCCCTGGCTGGTGCCGCACCGAGATGGGCGGCGCCAACGCCCCGCGCTCGCCCGAGGAAGGCGCGGCGGGCATCGCCTGGCTGGCGGCGGATGCGCCTCAAAGCAAGACGGGCCTGTTCTGGCGCGACAGGCAGGTCATCCCCTGGTAAACAAACCTATGCCTCTCTTAAAACTCGAAACCAACGTCGCGTTGTCTGACGACCAGCGTAAGCAACTGCCCGCTGCCCTCTCCAAGGCCGTGGCCGAGACTATCGGCAAGCCCGAGCAATACGTGATGGTCACCCTCAGCCCGGCGGCGCTGCTGCTCGCCGGGCAACCGGGCGACGCGGCCTTCGTGGACATCCGCAGCATCGGCGGCCTGAGCGCCGACGTAAACCGTCGGCTCTCACAGAAAGTGTGTGCCTTGCTGAGCCAGTCCCTGCGCCTCCCGCCAAACCGCGTCTACCTCAACTTCACAGACGTCGAAGCCGCCAACTGGGGATGGAACGGGAGCACGTTCGGCTGAAGCCGATGGAGGTGCCTGCCAGCCCTTCCCATGAACCTCGTAGCGGCGTCTCGGGAGAGCGCCGCTGGTTGGGCCAGGGAGAAGTCAGCGGCGCTCTGCCGAGGCGCCGCTACGCTGAACTTAGCCGTAACCATGCAGTTGGTGAAGGGGAGCGCACGCGCCCCCGCGTGCGGTTTTCCGCGCCCCCGCGGAAAACAGGCAGGGCTTACGCGGCTAACGGTTTAGTGGCCGATGCCAGCCCGGCTCCGGCCGGCGAGGGCGCCGGCCGGGACACGCGAGGGCGCGT